>VGWB01000015.1 GCA_016873755.1 Ignavibacteria bacterium
TCTGCGGCATCCATGTGTGTCCGCCATCTGTCGTGCGAAGAATCGTGCCAGATTTCCCCACGGCTGTTCCAGTGTTGGTATCGGTGAACCAGACGCCGTACAGAAGATCCGTCGTCCTACTGTACTGGCGATACCACCACTTACCTCCGTTGGTCGTCCGCAGAATAATCCCGTCGGAGCCGACGATGGTTCCGGTGTTTGCATCGGTGAAGGAAACCGCCCGCAGGGAACTCGCCGGACCTCTGATCTGAGATACCCATGTGGCGCCTCCGTCAGTGGTTCGGTAGATGGCTCCACCATTGCCCACCAGTGTTCCCGTGCTGCTATCTGTGAAGCAAATCCCATAGAAATTCACCGTCGGCTCGAGGGAGCGCACATTCCAGGTTGCGCCACCGTCGCTGGTCTGGACAAGTGTGCCCGAATTCCCAACGGCGCTTCCCCTTTTCGCGTCAATGAACCAGACCGACCGGAGATCCGCGTTTGTCATTGCTATCTGGCGGGTCCATGTCTGCCCACCGTTCGTGCTTTTGGCAACCGTGCCAAAGTCCCCGACTGCGAACAAGTTATTCTCATCGACGGCATAGAGAGCCCTGAGATCGACCCATTGCTGCACCGGACTCTCCCAGGTCCACAGCTTATGAGGAACAAGCATCGGCTTCGCGAGCTCAGCAACGGTTGTCAGCATCAGCTGCGCCGCCCTGCGCATCAGTCCCGGATGGAGCTTGTCGACGGTGTCCGTCGGCTTGTGATAATGGGGATTGCCACCTCCCCAGATTTCCGTCGGAGTGCCTTCGCTAACCTCAAGCGCATCATAGCCTGCCATTGCGAATGGTCCGTAATCGCTTGCACCAGTGCTGTCGACAAAGGGATCGAGCGTTGCTCCGATGCCGTAGCGCAAGTTGTAGACGAGTGCCGAGTCAACCATCCAATTCCGCGCGAGGTAACTGCCGACGACAAGTCGTGTTGTGTCACCTTTCAGCGGATAGGCAATCATGTCGCCGTTCACGACACCGATGATTGGCCTGTTTTCGCCTCGTGCACGGGATGCGTATTCCTCACTTCCCATCATCCCGAGTTCTTCACCCGAAACAGCGATGAGCTTGATCGTTGATTCAAACTGGTAGTTTGTGAGAATTCGTGCGGCTTCCATCATGGCACTCGTCCCGCTCGCATTATCATCTGCACCCGGGGAATTGTTGCCACTGTCGTAGTGTGCGACCAACACACACTCCCTCTCCGGCGTCACGAGACCGGGGATAGTCACGACGATGTTGCGAGAGGTATGTAAAACATCCGGCGGAAGGCTTGGCGTTCTGCGAACCCACGTGGCTCCTCCATCTGCACTCACCGCCAGGGCCCCATGGCTGCCACAACTAAGCAAATTCTTGGAACCGAGAGCTTTTATCCTTCCCAGGCCAATCCAACCATAACGCCGGAGAGGATCGATCCTCGTCCAGCTCTGGCCACCATCAGTTGTTCGCAGGACGCTACCGGCGTAATCTGCAGTCCACCCCGAAGCACTATCAGTGAAACACACATCATACAGATAGCGAGCGGACGGGCGTTCCCGGGCAAGGGGTGGGGCTGGAAGAGCTCTCCACGTTGCGCCACCATCGGTGGTTGTCAGGACCGTTCGATAGTCCCCCACCGCCCAGCCCAGGCGGGAACTGGTAAAATCGACTGCGTAGAGGTTAGCTTGCACGCCCGAAGACTGACGCGTCCACGACACGCCCCCGTCGGTTGAGCGTATGATTGTACCTCCGTAGCCCACAGCCCACGCGTTCGAGGAATCAACCAGTTCCACCTCTTTCATCGTGGCTCCGCCGACTGGATTCGAGGCGTGCCACGTCGTTCCGCCGTCGCTTGTGCGAAGTATTGTTCCGGAGGCTCCAACAGCAAGTCCAACTCTCTCGTTCGCAAAGGAGATGCCGTTGAGAGTGGCTGACACGCCTGAATTCTGTGAAACCCACGTCTTGCCCCCGTCGGTGGTCTTCATAATCAGTCCCCCATACCCAACGACCCAGCCGGTGTTCTCATCCACGAAGTCGACACCGTAAAGTGCCTGACTTCCGCCCGCCGGTGACTTTTGCAGGGACCACGTCGAACCACCATCGGTGGTTGTGAGGATCGTTGCTCCCGTACCGACGACCCAGGCCCGATTCTGGCTGATCACTTCGAGATCGTAGAAGGTCTGTGCGCCAAACGCATACCATTCAGATTCAGCCTTTACCCCCCGCCGGTTCAGTTCATCGACTATCCAATCCGCTGCCGCTTCCTGCTGCGCAGAATATTCGTAACGAGGGCCAAATCCCTGGAGCGCCTGAACGTTTGCCATCAAATTGCTGCTGGAGACAGCATTGACCATTTGCTGAATCAGTGCGTGCGTGTCGGTATTCCTGCTCGGTGAGGACGGAAGATGTGACGTCCGTGGTTCGGGTTGTTGAGCTTGGGGATGGGAAATGGAGGGGGCGCTGAGCATCAACAGACCGACGACAATGCTGCTCTGGCGGGTCATAGAACGAACCTCCCTTCTGACACCTTCGGATGTCGGTCGCTCATCCCCTTGACCTTTCCCTCTCCTGAGAAAGTAAAAGAAAATCACGCTGCGAAAAAGGCAACAGACCAATGGTTCTTCAGCACCGCGATCCAAGATAGCAAGAACCGCCGAAATCCTCTACTTGAACCGAGTTCTGTCGAAGGGCACGTTGCCGGGGAGGACGCAGGGGGGGGAAATGGTACTTGCCGGAATCCTCAGAGGCACTCGCCCTTGACAGAAGGGCATCAACTGCCAGGTGACGGAAAATGCTGACGTTGGCGTTCTCCCGTCTTGTTACCCTGCCTAAAATATTTGTACGTCGTATCTGGCAACAATGTTGTACAGTAACGCAACACTTATGGGGGGCAGTAACTGTTCTCATCTTCCGGAGTGCACCGACACCAGCGACGCAGATTCTTTCTCCCCACCAGACATTTCCTCGGCATAGAGATTGTAAACTGTAGTATATTACGGTGGGAGCGGTGAGGACTTTGCAGATTCGCGCCCATCGGAAGGAATACCCGCCATGGGTGGTTTTCTGGAATCGAACACCATCTGGCTGACGGCAACAAATGTTGCGCCTGGCCTCTTTGTTCTCATTTGCTGTGTGATCATCGGTCGGCGGCTGATTAAGGACATTCGAAGTCGTGCCAGGGAGAAAAGGGATTTGGCTCGCGTACCCGGTGATCATCTTGCAGGCCTGGGGAAGCTTGGCATAACGATGCAGGATGGTGGAGAGAGAAAAGACGAGACATTGAGTGAGTAGGGGAGATGCACAAGCAGCAACGATTTTGCCCGGACGGTCTGAAGTCGGAGAAGTCTGCTCTCCACTCCGGTGGCGGGTCCTTCGTAATCGCCGACCCTTGACTGAGGGTCGCCCTTCTCATGAACCTGCTGGTGAGGTCCTCCGGGAGCTCACATCATCCCAATCCATTTGACGGACCCATCCATTCGGATGCCCAGTTGAACGTCGTCTTGCTCGTCGCCGTTCCGGTTCTTCAGCCAGACGTACCAGTAGACTTCGTCCGAAGACCTATTCTGGACAACGAGGTTGGCGGAGTAGAGATAGTGGGTAGAGGCGATGAGTGACTGCTGGAGCGCGTAGTGCTCCGCGAGGTTCAAAGCTGCTTTCAAGCTAACCGGCGGCCATTCCGTTGCGCGCAGAGCCCTCCGCATCGGCTCGGACGGTGAGATGTGCCATGCTTGGCCCGCTGGTGTCACGGCCAGGCCGATATAGTCGCTTTTCTTATTCTGGGGCTTCACCCACCACAGTTCGTAGTACTCCTGAGTTTTTTCCTCATCGCTTCCCGCCTTTTTGATGATTCGCGAGCTCTTTTGGATCGCGGCGAGGTAGTAGTCTGATATCTCGGGATGGCTCATCCTTGCGTGGTTCTCACCGATCGTCACGACCTCTTCAAGTGAAAAGAGGTCTGGCTGCGCCTGCGCGTGGACAAGGGCATACACGGCCATCGCAAGTGCAAGGTCAAGAACAATCAGTCGCTGAAACGAGTACAGTGGTTGTGGAGGCATCATCTTGTTCTCTCGTTGATGAGGTCGGATTGACAACCCACGATGGAGTTCAATTTAGAAAACCCGGCATAAAAAAAAAGCCAAAAAAATCTCGTCGCTCGTGAATCGTTGCGAGCTATCCATGTGCTACCACAGGCCTGTCAGTTTGACCAGCGCCGGCTCAAATGAGAATTCCTGTCTAGGGGGACTTCTTCTGGGATTGGCACTGGCTTCCATTCATGGACCAACCATTGTCTCAATTCGTGACCTCAGGCAGGGGGATCCCGTCAACAGTACTGGGGTAGGTAATTCCCAGCAACTTTGCTATCGTCGGCGCAACATCTACCGTGTGCACTTCGCGAGTTACCGTCTTCGATTGAAGTCCTGCACCCCAGAATACCATTGCCACATGAGTATCATAGCGGTACGGCGACCCGTGGGTTGATCCTGTCGGCGAACTCGTAATGAGACAGTCTTCACAGAACCGGACGTAGAAGTCCTTGCCGCGCGGCGCATAGTAACTGCGTTGGTATTTGTCCAGGTAGGACGAGACATTTTCCCTGCTGGTCATATCCCGCCGGAAATAGACATCTTCGATGCCATCGATTGTCAGCAGAGATCTCTTGACACTTTGCTCAAGGGTAACGCTGTCGATACCGACTCGGGCTGCAGCCTCGTAATTCAGAAATGCGTTCTGTTGAACGGGACTCTCGAGGAGACCCAGTTCCTTCCGGGAAGCCGCTGCTAACGCAGCGATCTTCGGCTGGAGATCCCGCCGAAAAATAATGCGCCGGCTTCTCTCGTTCCCGATCGTCTTCGCATATTCGGGTAACATTTGAACAGCATGGTCCGCGCTCATGACAACAAGAACCGCATCCTTGCCGACACGACGTTCAACATCATCGAGGAATGCACCCAAGGCTTGATCGATCCGCAGCAGGTAGTCAAGAACTTCGTGACTGTTCGGGCCAAAGGCATGGCCGACATAATCGCAGCCGGAAAGGCTAATGCAGAGCAGGTCGGTGACATCCCTTTGGCCTAGTTCTTCAGCATTAATGACTTCTCGCGCGAGGTCGAGCAGGAGCACGTCCACATATGGACTCGTGCGAATTTGTTCCTTGATGTTCTCTTGGTCGAAGGGATGTGGGAAACTTGAGTCGTCCTGCCACTTTGCTTCACCCCCCATTTCGTCCGGGCCATATTTGGCGTAGACGGATTCTGGCATCAGCTTTTCCCAGGAGGGAGGGACGTTCTTCTCGATCCATTCGGAAACATCGAGGCTTCGCACATAGCTCGGCAAGCGCCGAGTGTAATATGTCGATGTCACAAACCGTCCGGCTTTCCTGTCGTACCAGAAAGCGCCATCGGGATGTTTTCCACCCATCAAGATTGCACCACGGTCTTTAGGTGAAAGCGAAAACACTTTTGATTTGGGTGATGAGGCTTTCAGCCAATCGCCGAGTCCGGTTACCAGAAGGTTCCTCGCGGAGAATCCTCCGCCATATCCTTCCACCGGTTCCGCCGTCGAGTCCTCAACGCAATATACTTCTCTTCTGGTTCTGGGATCGATCCATTCATTCGAGACGATGCCGCTTGTTGCAGGATAGGCGCCGGTGCCGAGCGTCGCGTGGCCGGGACCTGTCTCGCTTGCAGCATAGTTGAGGTCGGCATTGGTGAAATTGACGCCTGCTGTTACAAGGCGCCGGAATCCACCGGTGAACTCTGATTGGTACCGCTCAAAATAGTCGCCTCGCAATTGATCAATGGAAACGTAGAGAACAAGGCGGGGGCGGTCGGTGGGGACCGCGCAGGAAATCAATGCAGAGACAAGAACTGCCGGGAAGACGAAGAACCTTAGTACGTTTGGCATATGTCGCTCCGATGTTCGATGTAGATTTGGGGGAAGGTCATCTCCTCTGAATAGGCGAACCTCTTTCGAAAGAACCTTTTTCTCGCTATCTTAACCTCACGTTTTCCGCCGCTATCATCTGTTCAAAGGAAGAATACTGCTAATGAATCCATCCTTTCGAAGTCAACAGCTCAAGCTGTTGGTTGCCGTGATCCTTTCGACTCTCGGTTGCGTTGCGCAGCCGAAGAGCATTACGATCCTTCACACTAACGATATCCACGCCAGCTTTGTTCCGCACGAGGCGGTGTGGGTCAGGAGCACGCCGCGGCCGCTGGTCGGCGGTTTCAACGAGCTTTCGTTCGTGGTGGATAGCCTTCGCCGGGTAAAACCCCACACGCTTCTGCTCGATGGTGGCGACGTGATGACAGGGAATCCCATCACCGAGTACGTATTTGACGGTGCTCAGGGAGGTGCCCTCTTTGAGATGATGAACAAGATCGGATACGACGCGTGGACACCGGGCAATCATGACTTCGACATTTCGAAGGAGAATTTCACCTCTCTGGCAAAGATAGCGAAATTTCCGCCGATCTCCGCGAATGTAGTCGACAAGGAGGGAAGTCTTGCATTCAATAACAGAGAGTATGTGATCATCGAAAAGAACGGATTGAGGATTGGGATAATCGGACTGATGTCCAGGGCGTTCTACGATCTCGTCAGTCAGAACAGCACAGTAGGGATCAAGCTCCTGCCTCCCTTGCCGACAATTCGACGACTTGTGAAGGAGCTGGATCCGAAGACCGATCTCCTTATCGCACTGACCCATCAAGGAGTCGAAGATGATTCCGTTCTCGCGATGACAGTCGAAGGGATTGATGTGGTCGTCGGGGGTCACTCTCACACGAGGTTGAGAACCCCGAAGGTTGTGAATGGTGTGATTATCGTCCAGACCGGATCAAACTGTGAGAACCTCGGCGTTCTCGATCTCACCGTCGAAAATGACCGGGTGACGGGGTTTGAGGGCAGACTCATTCAACTCTGGTACAACAGCGCGCGGCCAACAACGGAACTCTCCCGATTCATCGACTCTCTGCAGGCGAAGATCGACAAGGACTACGCCGAGGTGATCGGTACCCTTGCCACAGATTGGATCCGGAACCGCTCCGGTGAGAGCAACATCGGCAACTTCATCACCGATGCGCAACGGGAAGCAGCCGGGGCCGACGTTGCCTTCATGAACATCCACGGCATCCGCAAAGATGCTGCCGCCGGTCCTTTGACCAAGCGGGATCTGTTCGAGATTCTTCCGTTCCGCAACCTGATGACGACCTTCACGCTGACGGGGAAGGAGATCCACGACATTGTCCAGGGCATCATCGAGAATCAGAAGAAGAACGCGGAGTCCATCCACACTTCCGGGATTCTCTGCGAGTGGAGAACTACCGCTGATGGAGATGTCGAGATCAGCAAACTCCTCATCAACGGCAGGCCTCTTGATGAAAACAAGACCTACCTCGCGACGGCAAATGACTACATGATGGGTGAATCCGGTCGATACCTCCGTATCCCCGCACCGAAGCTGACGTTTTCCAGCGAAATGCTCTTTGCTGTTGTGGAGAAGAAGATCCGAGAGCTCAAGACCGTCACATCGCAGGTGGAGCACCGGATTCGTAGAGTGCAGTAACACCTCTGTTGACCATCACGATGAGGATTCTCCTATGACCGGACATTTTCCTGTTTTGATTATCACCGGCCGTCCTGCTGCCGGGAAGTCGGAAGTCATTGACTATCTCAAGAGCACGGACGCAGCCGAACGCTTGCGGCGCTTTCACATTGCAGCCTTTGAGGAGCTCGACGATTTCGTCTATGTCTGGGAGACATTCGAGATCGACGACATTCTGACGAAGCATGGGAAGCAGCGCATCTGGACGGATGAGAAGTACTGGTTCAAGGATCATTTCCTGTGGAACCTGTACATCGAGCGCATCAACCTTGAGTACCGGAAGAAGCTTGCCCGCAACCCGAAGTACCATGATTCTACCACCACCCTCGTTGAGTTTGCACGCGGCGGCGAGAACGGGATCTATGAAGCGTTAAGCTACCTGCATGAAGAAGTTCTGAAGCGAGCGTGCCTGGTGTACATCCGGGTTTCCTACGAGGAATCGGTCCGGAAGAACCACAGGCGTGCCCGGAAGGGGATGGAGGACTCGATCCTCTACCACTCGCTGCCGGATGAGAAGATGGAGTTTTACTACAAGACGAATGACTGGGACAAACTCGAGGCGAAGGACCCGAACTTCATTGAGGTAAGAGGACGGAGGATTCCCTACGCCGTTTTCGAGAATGAGCCGGAAAAGACGCTTGATCCAGTGCTCATCGGCAACGAGCTTGAGCGCGTCGCGACAAAGCTCTGGGATTTGTGGAAGGAGAAATGAGTGAATTCGTTGGGAATGCGACCGGAATAGATCTCGGAAGTACCTCGTTATGCCCGCGGGTTGTACGCTTCCTGCATCCCGCCGCTCTGTGAAGGAGAAGCGGGCATCCTGACAGGGCTTTGTTCTGGATTCCCCGCCAGTGTCATTCATCCTGCGCTATTGCGCCACCGCCCGGGGAATTATGAACCGGGATTAGTTAGATAGAGAGAGTGATCTCGCCCGTGACGCCGTTATAGAGTAGCGTGCAGTGTTGAAGGACATCACGGCCGATTAACGCAAGCAAGCCCTGCGGCGCCATCGTCAATGCAGGTAGATGTTGCACCAGTGTCGATAAGCGCCACCCCCGAGACTGGCTTCGGTAGAGTTCTTCCCTGCTGAAGAAGTTGATTTGCGATGCTTTGTGCAAGCCCAATGGAGACTTGAACACACGGTCCTTGACGTTGGAGGACGACAGAGGGTGGAACTTCAACAATCTGACCTTGAGGAGTTTTGGCCTGCCCTCTAAGCTAAGTGTATTGAACTCCTTCGGTGCTTCATTGCCGGGAGTGACATCATGCCAAGGGTGGATAACCATCTGAGTTCCTCGTAGTTGCTAAGCCAGCATCTTCAAGATTCTCTCCGATCCCTCGGCGCCAACGCTCAATTCTGCGCTTCAGTGTGCACGGCCTCTTCCTTTCGGGATGGCGTGCCAGATGGATCGAGTCAGCGCGATGCCGATGAGTGCGAAAGGTATGAGGAATACGGGCCAGTAGCTCCAGTTCCACATCGTAATGAATCCGAGCGAGAGCGATTGGACCCCGGTGCCGAGATACACCAGACCATCGATCAAGCCAACTGCCGTCGCGGCAGCTTTTCTCCCGCCAAAGTCCATCGTTGCAGTACCGCTCAGCATGCCATGCGTGCCGATCACGGCAACGGAAACAATGCAGACAAGTGATCCCAACACGGTCGGTTGGCCGTAGAGCGTGAACACCATGCCAATCGTCGCGAAGAGCAGCACGGTGTAGAGAATCCCCGCCACCGGAGCCCGCCGCGACCCGAAGAATCGGTCGGACGCCCAACCGGCCAGCATTCCGCCGCTTGCGCCGGCCAGCATGAGCATAAGACCCCAGTTGTTGAGCCAGAAATTCCACGCTCCGGCAAGGGAGACATCTAGTGCCACCTGTTCCTTGGCGAAGATCGGGAACCAGTGCATAACGCCGTTGCGGAGGACACCGGTGCAGAACTCTATCAATCCCACCGTAATGATGATCCGGTTGGTAAAGATCCGCACCAGGATCTCCTTCAGCGCATAGGCTTTGTCGTCCTCGCCTGATGAGGCATCGGCCGTGTCGAAGTCGGCAAATCCGGCCTCGCTCGGTCTGTCACGGAGGATGAAGAAATCAAGAAGCACCCAGAACAGCAGGATAAAGGCGGGTATCAGGAACACATACCAGTACATCGGGTTTTCCGGATTCATGCGCTCCGTGAAGTTCACAATCCATTGGCTCCAATCGAAAGCGAAGTAGAGTCCGAGCGAAATGAGGATGCCGAAGATGCCGCCGAACACGCCTCGTTCGCGTACGTGGAACCACGCGGAGTTCACCTTGACGATCGCCACTGCGCCGTAGCTCTGGAAATACATGTTCAACGCGTAGGCGATCGAAAAGGCGATCGTGAGGTTCAGGCTCCATCCGAGACTGAGGATCCCGTAGACGATCACGCCCATGACGATGTTCATCAGGGCCGCACCGCTTGCACCGATGAGCATTGCCCGCCTGCCGCCGATCTTGTCCGTCAGCGGACCGTTGATCAAGAACGAGAGGGCATACGTCCACGTGCCGACGGCGAAGATGATGCCGAATGCGTCCTTGGGCATGAGATCGCCAAGAGCGTTTTTCGACACCGTGAGGTTGTACCTCGCCATGTAGAGAAAAGCGTAGGTCATGCCGAGGGGTAGCCAGTTGAGCAGCCGCCGCGCGCGGAAGGCCGCACTATGGACAGGTCGGTCCGAGAGGGTCTGGGTCATTGGGATACGGTTATCGCTATGATCGATTCAGAAGCGCACGCGCTTCATTGAGGACGTTCTCTGGCGAGAATCCATACTCTCTGAATATCACTTCCGCGGGAGCCGAGGCTCCAAACTTCCCGATGCCTATCACTGCTCCATCATTCCCGACGTATTTTCCCCATCCCATCGGGACGCCTGCTTCAACGGCTATTCTTTTCTTTACCGTCGGGGGGAAGACAGCATCCCGGTATTCCTTTGTCTGGCGCTCAAACAACTCCCACGAGGGCATGCTCACCACCCGCGCAGCCACTCCTTCCTTGACCAGCTGCTCATACGCGTTCAGAACGAGTTGGACCTCCGAACCAGTGCCGATCAGAATGATGGCGGGCTGCTTCGAATTCTCCGTAAGAACGTAGGCTCCTCTGGTGAGAAGTTCTGCCGGGGCATACTTTGTTCGGTCGATGAGCGGGAGCTTCTGCCGTGATAAGATGAGTGCGACCGGGCCTGTCGTATGCTGAATGGCGAACCTCCACGCGTGTACGACTTCATTGGCGTCGGCCGGCCGGATGACGGTGAGATTCGGAATGCAGCGCAGGGATGCGATTTGTTCGATTGGCTGATGCGTGGGCCCGTCTTCGCCGAGGCCGATGCTGTCGTGCGTGAAGACATAGATTGATCGGATGCCCATCAGCGCGGCAAGTCGAATGGAGGGTCGCATGTAATCTGAGAAGACCAGGAACGTGCCGCCGTACGGAATGAAGCCATCGGTTAGGGCGAGACCGTTGAGGATGGAACCCATCGCATGCTCCCGTACGCCGAAATGAAAGTTCCGCCCGGTGTATACGTTGGCCTGGAATTCAGGAAGATTCTTCAGAAAAGTATTGTTCGACGGTGCGAGATCTGCCGATCCGCCGATGAGCGTCAGCAGATGCGGAGCTACGGCATTCAAGACCTTGCCGGAGGCTTCCCGCGTTGCCATCGCGCCGGCTTCGGGTCCGAATATTGGTAGAGCTTTCTTCCACTCATCACCATAATCTGCGTTGGTGATCTTCTCAAATTCCCTGGCGAGGTCGGCGTGCGCTCGGCGGTATCCTTCGAACATCGTTTTCCAGAGCGATTCCCACTTCTTCCCCTGCTCCACGAAACGGCGGAAGTGATTCAAGACGTCGTCCGGAATGTAGAATTGCTTCTGCGGGTCCCAGCCGAGGTTTTTCTTCGTGAGTCTGATCTCCTCGTCGCCGAGCGGAGAGCCGTGGGCTTCTGCGGTGTCCTGTTTGTTCGGACTCCCGTATGCGATGTGGGTGTGTATCTTGATGAGGGAGGGCCGCGCTGTCTCTTCTTCGGCAGCCTTGATGGCCGCACCGATGGCCGCGAGATCGTTGCCGTCATCCAGAAACTGAACGTGCCAGCCGTACGCCTCAAACCGTTTCGCAGCATCCTCGGTGAAGGCAAGCCGTGTGCTTCCGTCGATGCTGATGCGGTTGTCGTCATAGAGATAGATGATGTTGCCGAGCTTCAAGTGTCCGGCGAGCGAGGCTGCTTCCGACGCGACGCCTTCCATCAGATCGCCGTCGCTGACGATGCCGTAGATGCGGTAGTTGACGACTTCGAAATTCGGACGGTTGTACCGGGCGGCCAGATAGCGCTCGGCAATAGCCATGCCGACGCCGCTCGCGAAGCCCTGTCCTAAAGGACCGGTCGTTGTTTCGACACCCGGGGTCAGGTGATACTCCGGATGTCCGGGAGTCTTGCTTCCCCATTGACGGAAGTCCTTCAGATCCTCTAGTGAGAGGTCGTACCCCGTTAGGTGCAGGAGGCCGTAGAGCAGAGTGGAACCATGACCTGCTGAGAGGATAAAGCGGTCCCTGTTTCGCCAGCGGGGGTTTGACGGATTGTGCTTGAGATGTCGCGTCCAGAGGACGTAGGCCATGGGCGCCGCGCCCATCGGCATGCCGGGGTGACCGGATTTGGCTTTCTGGACGGCGTCCATTGCCAGCGTGCGAAGCGTGTTGATGCAGAGCTGGTCGAGTGGTGAAGTTGCCAGGGGGGTCACTCCTTGGTCAGATCAGGAAAGGGATGTAATCCTCGAAGGTTTCGAGTCATGTGGGGGCAAAGATAGAGAAGGATTGCCAAAAATCCAACGGCTGCACACGCAGCTCATGCGGTCTCTGCCGCTCAGTTGCTGCTTTCCGCGTAATCTTCCATGAACCGGCGGGGAAAAACAGCTTTGTGAATCGGGTGGGTGATGGTCAATACGGGCACGGTTGTTCGGCGCACAACTTCCTCGACGACGTTGCCGATCTGCACGCGCCTCATGCCGCGTGCTCCATGTGTTCCGATGACGATAAGATCGACCTGATACTCCTCCGCGAGCCGCACGATGGTATTTTCCGGCTCGACATCCCTGCCGACGATCTTCTCGAACTCTATCTCGTCGGCATTGTCGTGGTAGAAACGCGGATCGGGGAATTTCTGGATCAAAGCCTCAGGATGCTGGACGGCCAGATCCGTAACGTGCAGGAGGATGATCTTGGCTTTGTATCTGCGTGCCACCGAGATCGCATACGGAATGGCGAAGTTGCTGTATTCAGAGAAGTCGGTCGGGCAAAGGATCGTGGTGATCTTCCACCCATCCGGCTGTGGTCGGGGGCGAACGGTGAGCACGGGTGTGCGGCAAAGACGCACGACACGTTCCGCAGTTCTGCCGATCAAGTGTGGGGATGATCCCCCGAGACTCTCTGTAGCGATCACCACCAGCGAATACCGATCCTCTTCGGCTACACCGATGATCTCATAGTACGCTGTACCGAATCGGACGAGGAGCGCGCTGGGCTCGGGAGAAAGCCGTTCACGCTTGATGATTTCAGCATACTTCGCCTGAACGAAGCTGTTCACTTTCTCACGATAGTGGGCTACAGAGGATTCGTCGCGATCGAAAAAACCGAGCGGCGTCTTTTCGTGCTCGTCGACGTGGATGAGCGTCAACTGGCCATTGGCGTTGCGTGCCAGAAAGGACGCGAATCGAACGGCTTCAACAGATGCCGTTGAAAAGTCGATAGGACAGAGGATTCGATCGAGCCTGTACATGTTACCTCGGGAGCGAGCGGGAAAAGAATGATTGAGCCGGCGCGTCGAAGCGATGAGCCAGTTCCGGCGTGCCGTTATGTGCAACAGACAATATAACTGATATTCAACGGGGTTACAACTTCGCGGATCACTGGAAAGACCTCTGCGAGCAAAGGTTTGGCCTCTGTTATTCTCAGGCATCCGGAGCGATGGTCATCCCCATGAACAGCTCGATGAAGTCGCTGCATCACGGCGAAGCCTATCTCGCTGAAATCGCCAATGACAAGCGTACCGCCGGGATCGTGGATACGGATCAGCTCCGAGAGGCAGGTGCGTGGATCATCGAGCTCGTGAAGCGTGTTGAGGCAAACAATGGTGCTGACGGATTGGTCGCCAAAGGGGAGGTTTCTCATGTCGAGACGAAGATGCTGGACTTTGTCGGCGTACGCAGGAGTCACCCGCGCGTTTGCCCTCGCGTGCTCTTCATCCGTCAAATCTCCCGTGAGCACGCGGAAACCCAGGCGGGTGAGCAAAGCAGCCATCCGGCCCGTTCCTGTGGCGAGCTCGAGAACCGGTTGTTCGGTGTCGAGCCGTGCGGTGTGAAGAATCTGAACATATTCCGAGACGAGATCGTATCCCCACAAGCGCAACAAATCATCGCTGGGGGATGCTGGGATAGAGTCACGGATTTGTTCGATGGAAATCTTGTGATTCATTCCGACGCGACCCTCCTCATGATGGGCTATGGAGATGGAGCTACGCCTTCAGCTCAAGACGGGTCTGTACCAAAGCCAGCAAGCGATCGCGCCGGATGATCCCAAGCAACTGCCCACGGTCGATCACAGGTATCTGACTGATATCCTGTTCGTTCATTTTCTGCAGGACAATCTCGACCGGTGTAGAAGGAGAGACGTGGGCAAGTTCCGTCTCAGGAACCATGACAGCCTGTAGGGGAGTGAGTGGCCAATCGTCTCTCGAGACCTTCTTGACCTCATGGAGCGTAACCAATCCACGGAAGCGTTCTCCATCCATCACCATTGCACACCGTGCACCGCTCTTCAAGAGGTGATGTTCGACCAGCTCAGCAACGCTGATGTTGCCCGGGAGCTGAAGACATTCGCGCGTCATTACGTCCGCCGCTGTGACGCCTTTCAGAGCGGAGCGGAACTTGATCTGAAGCGTCGTTGACTGTGCGGCACTGAGCAGGAACCAACCGATGAATCCAATCCAGAGCCCGCCGAAGAAGTTTCCTGTCAGCGCCTGCCAGACCCCAATCCCGATGAAACCATAGGCGACGATGTTCCCGGCTCCTGCAGCGATCTTCGTCGACCGCTCGTAACTCCCTGTGTATTTCCAGAGTATTGAGCGAAGCACCCGCCCTCCGTCCAGAGGAAATCCGGGAAGAAGATTGAACAGTGCGAGGGACAGGTTGATTCGACCGAGCCATTCACCGAGTGCAGCAACAGCTTCCGAAGAATCCTCAGCGATGAACACAAGTCCGTAGAACAACAGGGCGAGAAAGGCACTCACCACCGGTCCCGCAATGGCGATCTTGAACTCGTGGGCTGGCTTCTCCGGCTCCTTGCCGATCTGGGCAATTCCGCCGAAAATGAAGAGCGTAATGGATCGAACCGGGATGTTGTATTTCAACGCCAGCACGCTGTGGCCCAGCTCGTGAAGCAAGACCGAACCGAAGAAGAGAAGACTGGTGACAATGCCGAACACAACGTGTCCGGCAGAGGACCACGAAGGATGGAGGTGAGAGTACTGCGTGGTCAACGACAGGGTGATAAGAAGGAAAATGATGAACCACGAGTAGTTGACGCCGAAGGGGATGCCGAGGATTCTTCCCAACCTGAGTGATTGTGCATACATGCCGGTGAGCCTCCTGATCGCTCGTTCACTGTTTCAGTTGTGCTGAGAGAGCCCGGAGATCGACGACGAATCTCTCAATCTCAGCGTCGGAGAATCCCTTCTCGCGTGCAGCCTCCCCGAGCGTTCCCCAGACCGGCTCACCGCACGCGAGGCACTTGATTCCCCTCGTCATCAAATAGCTCACTGAGGAAGGCACCTGGTTCACGAGGTCCTCAATGAGAATGTTCTCGGTGATCAAGATCGCTGGTTCCATGATTTCACGAACAGGTTGTGGACATAGCGCTTCAGAAATGAGCGAACGACCTTGCTTTCGCATGTTCGTTCAAAATGCTGACATGTCTCGTTCACAAGGCGCTCAGCCTGCTCTTTTGATTTCGCGGCGCGAATACGTTCATCAAGGCCTTTACAATATTGCCGGATCAGGTCTGCTTGTCGGCGGTGCGTCAGCGGCCGGTCAAAGCTCAGCTCTTCATGCATGATCGTCCTCCTGTGTGGGTATCGAGTACGTGCCGCCCCCTTATCAGGTAGGATTCAGGAAACGTCAAAAAGGTTCAGCCCTTGAAGGGAAGGAGGATCGCGAAACGGCTTCCTTTTCCGATTTCGCTCACCACATCGATCCGGCCGCCGTGCTGTGAGACGATCTGCTGGGTAACGGCCAAGCCCATGCCCGTTCCGTCAGGCTTTGTTGAATAGTACAAGTTGAAGATCTTTTCAAGCTGATCCTCAGGTATCCCTCTGCCGTCATCAGTCACCTCGATCACAATGCCCTCCGACGTCCGTGAGCAGTTGAGATTGATGGTCCCGCCGCGTGAGGTAGCATCAAGGGCGTTCTGAAGCAGATTCAGCAAAGCCTGTGTCAGGAGGTTGCGATCCAACATAATATTCCCATCGCAGGATGATGTGATGGAGAATTGAACGTTCTTCTGGCTAGCTTGGCCTTCGAACAGAGTATGCAGATGAGACATGAGCTCCTTGACCGGCACAGGTTGAAGCTGCAGCTTCGGCGGGCGAGCAAAGCGCAGGAACTGCTGGACAATCGAATTGACGCGATGTGCTTCGGCCTGAAGGACCTTCGTCAAGGATTTGTATTCTCTCGTTCCCTTCTTTGGGCTGAATTCCTGGCCGACGCGCTGGGCAATCATCGAAATAGCGTTGAGCGGATTCCGAACTTCATGGGCTACGCCTGAAGCGAGTTCGCCCATCGCGCTCAGCTTCTCTTTTCTCTGCATCTCCCGCTCCAGCCGACGTGCCTCGGTGAGGTCCCGGATAACGGCTGTTCGGCTTTGGATCGTGCCTTGCGGATCAGACGTGCTCGAGAGAGAGACGGAGACGAACCTCGTCGCGCCGTCTCCGCACCGCAGCGTCTGTTCGGTTTGTCCCGTCGAGGAGAAGAGGGACTGCAGGCAATCAAGGACCGGATCGCCGGCCTGACGCAGCGAGCGGCCCACCAGAGATGAAGCCGAAACGCCGAACAATACCTCTGCCTGCCGGTTGAAAAGCGTGATGCGCTCGCCGGTATCAATCGTGACTACGGCATCCCGCATCTGCTCGAGGATGGTTCCGGTGAAGGTCTGCATTGTCCGATAACGTTGGGTAAGAACGCTGTAGTTCTGGCTTGCCACGATCACCAGGACCGAAAGGACGCCAATGACTACGACAACCAGCGACATCACCAGCACGCGCCGCTGCATGCGGGCCTCTGTGGCCCGGATCTCATCCATCGACAAGCCTATCCGGATGAGCCCGACCGGCGCAAGGCCAAGTTTAAACGGCTTTGCGATTTCGAAGACCTCTTTTCCGCCAAAGGTCGTCACGCGTGTGATGGTCGTGTCTCTTGCGAGGGCCACGCCGAGCAGGGTGTCGCCTTCGATCGCCGAGATTTGTTCGACGGAGCTGCTGGCTGCCAAGATGCCTGCCTGGTCCTGGACGAGTGCGTATTCGATGCCGCTGTTGTCGCCAAGATCCATCATGAGTCTCCCGATCCCCATGCTCTTGCGAAATTCGAGCAGATTCGCCGCGTCCAGATTGAGCACGATTGCACCGCCAGATGGACGTGTGCGGCGAATGGCAACGGCATAGCGCTGACCTTCTTCAAACCGTGCCTCTTTCAAACCGATCGTCAGTCTATCCGCATCCCCGCGCAGAATCGGTGCAATGAAGTCGATGGGGGAATGTTGCTCAGGGAGCGTAGCGTGGTCAACCTGTTGTAGGTGGTTTCCCAGGAGCCGATTGCCCTGCCGATCGAAGATGTTGATTCGGTAAATATCGTTAGCTTCAGCGAAGCGCCTGAGGTCGCGTTGCGTCAGCAGACCCAGGCTGTCCAGTCGGGCGACGAAGAACGCGTTGTTGAAAAGTCGCTCTGCCAGCTCCGCTTCAAGGTTTTCGGTAGCGAGAAGGATATTCTCACTGCTGCGCTCAATCGTCTCAGCAAGCGAGAGGCCCTGCTCGCTCAGAACGTGGAACAGCTCGTCGCGGCTCTGACTCAGCTCAATGAGCGCCGACGTAACCATCAGGGCAGCTACAACGAGCGTTACCGTGATGACATACTTCGGCCTGATCTGGGCGAAGAACTTCATCGGCAGTAGATCCTCTGAGGCAATGTATTGAACTATCAAAAGAAACGCTACACTCGACTGACCTGGACACTCGGTTCTGCGGGATCTCGGGCCCAATAACCCGTGCGCATACCATCTGCACAGCGTGCTGCAGGTGTTCAGAACTGAACCGGGATTGTGAGTCCTAGCGTCACAACATGGTTGGTGTAGTGGTAGAAGGGATCGTTCGAAGTGTTCGTGATGGAATCGTAGCGAAGGACGACGGAGAGATGAAGTGGCTCGATCTCCTTTTCAACTTGAATGGCCAAGAAGCTCCGTCTATCCGCGCGCGTGTCGGCGACCTGATTGCCGATGAGGTCATAGGCTGGCAGGTTGGTGTATTCCCGGTCTTGCATGCCGTAGGTGAGGCGGACTTTCATCTCAAGAGGAAGAAGCTGAGTCAGCATGACGCTGCGGAGTAAGCCTTCGTACCCGTAATGATCGTCGAAGATCTCGTCATCGGAGACCGCGCCGTATGCAGAGGAGAGATAGCGTGAGTCTTTCCGCAGATTCCGCTGGTAGTTCAACGTCAAGCTGAGACCCGTTCCCTCGAAGATCGACTGGCCAACTTTGAGAAGTCCGGATAACTGCGCAACCGATGGGGTCGATTGTTCCACCCGTTGCCCACCGCGCCCCATCATTCGACCGCCGAAACCTGCACTTTCGCTGATGTCGGGTGTTGCATAGATCTTCGAGCCAATGTCGCTCTGAAGGATAACGGAGGTTTGAGTTTCGAGAAAAGTCGTCAGCTTGAGTGTTCCCTGATGCTCGATGTAGTCGAAATCTCCGAGTTGGCTGAAAGTGAACGAGCGGAAGGTGTAGCTCGCTTGGCCGAGCATTGTCTCAGCGAACGAGTGCTTGATGCCAATTGACGCACTTAGTTGATGGTGGTCATAGAACGCAAAGGCGTTGCGGTCCAAGCGCTTGCCGTACATGAACCCGGCGGCGAAGAGACTCTCATTGTCCTCTCCAAAAGACTTCTCGAACTCCAGCCCTGTCGCATGGTACTGGAAGGTCCGATCGGCAACCATGCTAAAATACTGCAGCGAGGCCACGTAATACAACTGTGTCAAACTCGATTCTGTCTCCCAGTCATATCCAAGCCGCAGACTCGAAATCGCAATTTTGTCACCTTCAGTGCGCGAGTTGTTGAACACGTTGTCGTCATACGTTACCGTGACGTCTGTTTCGAATCTGAATTGACCAGTCGCGGTGTTCACGGAGGCTAAGAGCGACAAGGTCAAGAGGAACAAGCCGCAGGCGCGTTGTTTCATCGCACTCCTCCACGGCGTTGCTTTCTGCCGGGTGCGTCCCCCATTTCTTTCCGCATCGCTCCCTGCCCTCCTTTGGCTCCCAATTGTCGGCGAAAGCCCAGACCGCTGGCACGATTATCGCAGATACCATCTCCATCTTCATCAACAAACCTGTCCATCTTTCGCCCTTTCCCGCCAGATATGCTGTCGGGTTGGTTCCCCGTCTCTTTCTTCTGGACCTCCATCGCGCCTTTGGCTGATCTGGAGGGCTCCTTCTTGGAAGCAGTCAACGTGTCTTTCGCTTGCGCCTGGACAACAGTGCTCAGGAGAACCAGCGTCATGAGCGCGAGGAATATTTTGATGAGTGATTTCATGTTTCGTGGATCCCTGACTGACCAGACGACGAGGAACTGGAGCTCGCAGGGTGCGAACTCCAGTTCTCGTGTGGTTCCCATTCCGGGTTACCTGCGACCGCCCCCGTTTCCCTTCGGACCAGTCCCATCGCACACGCCTGTACCCGTTCCGCTGCCAGGACCGTATCCGGTTCCATCCTTCGGGCCGATGCCTTTGTTGCCCGTGCCATCACCGGGACCAAACCGCTTTCCCTTCATCCCGAACCGCTGACCTTGGTTCTGGGCGGCTCGCGCTGGGAAATTGTCGCAAATCCCATCGCCGTCCTTGTCAATAAACATCGCTCCGCGCTTTCCTTTCTCCGTTCCCTTCGATTGAGCTGCCGCTTCGTTCGTGAAGAACGCGCTGAGCGCAAGAACCAGAGCAACTCCGAGTGCTGCATTCATGATCCGCTTCATACCGACCTCCGCACAAAAGTTCAACTCTTGTAGATTGTTGTTTATGTGAAGATCTCATGAGTCTCTGTCCCCGCCGGTTCAACTCCCGTGCCAGCAGAGTGTTGTTCCTGAACCTAGCGCTCTCGCCCGGAATTTGCACGAAAATGGCAGCTCCCGCTTCGGTGCGAAGTGTCGACCTTCGCCAGGTCGGCACGTTTGTCGAATGAACTCGGCAAGAATGTCGAAAAGGCCGGAGTGTCTATTGGAAACCGGAATCCGGTCGCGCTTCAATCTCAGTTTCTCCAAATTCTCCTCGTGACTCGCGACGTTGAGGCCCGAAGTCCTACCGAATATGCATCGTGTCAATGGCACGCTCTTTGACTTGAAAAATCAAGAAGGATTCCTATCTTACAATCCTCAAAGTTGCTCAAGGTCTTCCGCAGATCATTCCACTGGAGGACATTCCTCATGAAACGAAGGTTGATGCTGTTAACACTCATCCCGTTCTTGCTTCCAACACTCTTGCTGGGGCAGGAGAAGAAAGCGGGAGACGAAGCTCTCGGCTCACGCAAGTATGCGGACTACGAGAAGCCGGAGGTGTGTGGAACATCGTGTCACACGGATTTCTACCAGCAGTGGAAACAGGCGATGATGTCGCAGGCCTATACTCATCACTGGGACGAGATCGAATACTTCAAGCTGGCCGTACCGCATGCAGAGAAGGATCCCAAGGTAGCGGGAGTCAAAGCCGGCTGCAACGGTTGCCATTCACCGATAGCTTTTCTGGCAGGTGATGTGCCGCCGCCGAAGCCGGAAGCCGGGAGTCGAGCAAATGAATCCGTATCGTGTGATGTTTGCCACACGATCACCGGCTTCAAGGGTGACACACCGTATAACTTCAACTACATCTCGGAGCCTGGCCGCGTGAAATACGGTCAGCGGGAAGGTGCAATCTCGCCGGCGCACGAGACAAGGAAATCAGAATTCATCAGGACCACGGAGTTCTGCGGTACTTGTCACAACGAGAAGAGCCCGTACGATGTTTGGGTCAAATCGACTCAACTGGAGTGGAAAGAAGGTCCGTACTCCAAAGAAGGTGTTACATGCCAGACTTGTCATATGACCTATGCGAAGGGACGCAACGCTTCGATGGGTCCGGAGCTTGCCGATGTCGCCCAGCATCTCTTCCACGGTGCGCACGATCCGGGAAAGATCCGGGGCACGATTGAAGTGCGGATTCATCCTGACATACGGGAAGTTGAGCCTGGCGATCGCACGAGGTTCACTGTTGTGCTCTTCAATCAGAAGACGGGTCACAAGTTTCCAACGGGTTCGGCTGAAGAGCGTCTCGTCTGGCTACACGTCGAGGCGACAGATGCCAAAGGAAACGTGTATCACTTGAAAGTGGACAAGAAAGGTTTCCCGGACGAGGAATACACGATTGCCGCGAACACGCTCGCGTATCAAGACATGGGGATTCCTCTGGGGATTGTAGACTTCAAAGGCGTTCAGCGCGACGGCGTTCCGGAAGGCGACCGCATTTTCCGCCTGCCCTATCTCGATCCCCAGGGGAGGATGACGATCATGCAGTGGAACACGGCATCGCTGGCGACAGATTACCGTATCGGGCCGAGAGAGACAAAGATTGAGACATTCACGTGGACCGTCCCGGACGAGGCAGCACCGGGTCCGCTCGTCGTCAAAGCTACGCTCAATTACCGGAAGCTTCCGATGCCGATTGTCGAATTCCTCGGTGTTCCGGAGGAAGAGGCCGAGATCATCGAGGTGAATTCGCACCAGACCACTGTGACCGTTCTCGACTGAAGCAGTGCACCATATTCAACGCATAGGTGAAAGGATTTGACCGTGAGAACTTTTGTCAGTTTCCTGCTGCTCCTGGCCGTAAGCATCGTGGTGATGACGGAAGAGAGCTCCGCCATCCCGGCCTTTGCTAGGAAATACAGGATGTCCTGCAATGTGTGCCATTCGCCGTTCCCCAGACTCAAGCCATACGGAGATGAGTTCGCCGGCAACGGCTTCAGTTTGAAAGACAAGGAGCCACCCCGGTACACGGTCGACACGGGCGATGAGCAGCTCCAGCTTCTGCGCGAGATACCTCTCGCGCTACGGCTTGAAGGCTACGTCCGGTATCAGCCCCAGACTGCTCGTCGATCTGATTTTCAGGTGCCGTACCTGGTCAAGCTCCTCTCCGGCGGACAAATTGCGAAGGATGTTGCGTACTACTTCTACTTCTTCTTTGGAGAACGGGGCGAGGTCGCCGGACTCGAGGATGCGTTCATCATGTTCAATGATGTTTTCGGGAGCGAGCTCGATGTGTATCTGGGGCAATTCCAGGTATCAGACCCGCTGTTCAAACGTGAACTGAGGTTGACGTTTGAAGATTATCAAATCTATCGAACGAAGGTCGGCGCTTCCTCGGTCAATCTCACGTATGACAGGGGGATCATGCTCACGTACGGACTCCCGACAAAAACGGATATTGTGGTTGAGATCCTCAACGGCAGCGGCATCGGTCAGGCCGATCCGAGCCGCAACTTCGACAACGACAAATACAAGAATGGTCTGATACGAATTTCACAGGATGTCGGTGATGTCTTCCGTGTCGGGGCGTTCGGATACTACGGAAAGCAGGAAAGAAACGGGTTTGTCAACGAGTCAACCATGTGGGGACCCGACTTGAGCGTCTCGCTCGATGCCGTGGAACTGAACATGCAGTACGTCACCAGAACCGATGACCGACCATACTTCGCCGTTGCGACGGCAAAACAAAGGACGGAAGGCGCATTCGCTGAGCTGATCTATACCCCCGAGGGAGACAAGAGCACCTGGTATGGCGTTCTCCTGTATAACTGGGTGAAGGCGGGCGATGTGGCCCTGAACTACAGGAGCTTTTCTGCCCACGGCGGTTACTTGTTGGGAAGCAATTTCAGGCTTATGGGGGAATACACGTATGACATCGAGCGGAAGGGCAACCGATTCACGATGGGCTTTGTGACCGCTTTTTAGTGTCGTGTAACGGAAGTTTCTTGAATAATTCTGAGGTCGTGTTACCTCGCAACGACCCCAACGCTTATGCTCGCGTGGCTGTACAATAAAGAAGAAAACAGGGTGGGACAAACATTCCTGTTTGTCCTTTTTTTGCCAACAGTGGACAGGCAAGAATGCCTGTCCTACCAAAAAATGTGCTTCTTGTGCGGCCCCGCGATAGGGGGATGGGTTCAACAAACGAGAACAACATGCTCAATTCCTCAACTTGTTTCGGTGACAGCATCCTGGTCATACGTAGAAATCCTCCGCTCCTGGCAGTCGTCGTTCACTTTCATACCTGCTTTGGAGGGGCTCGGGCATTCTGACGAGCCCTTTTCTAATGCCCTTTCCATTTCTTGAGGCGATACCGCAAATTGCGCTCAGAAATGCCAAGCTCAGCTGCTGCTTGGGATTGATTGCCGCTGGAGCGTCGGAGAGCCTCAAGTACCAACTCCTTTTCCAACTGCTCAACGCGTTCCGGCAGGCTCGTCGGCTTCTGGAGAGCTGCAAGCTCCTTTTCACCTTTTCGTTCCTTCACGATTGCAGGCAAGTCGTTCGTCGTGATCGTTTCGCCGCGGGAGAGGATCACTGCGCGCTGAACGATGTTCTGCAGCTCCCGTACGTTTCCCGGGAAATCGTACCGCAGCAGGAGTTCCCACGCCTCCCTGGAAAATGCGGTCTTCTTGCGCTTGTTCTCGTGTGCATACCGCTGCAGGAAGTGTTCGAGAAGCGGAGGGATGTCTTCGCGCCGGTTCCTGAGGGGCGGTAGATCAATTGCGACGACATTGAGTCGATAGAAGAGATCCTCTCGGAAAGATCCCAGTCTGATCATCGATTCCAGATCCTTGTGGGTAGCGGCAATGACGCGCACGTCGACCGAAAGCGTCTCTGTTCCACCGACCCGCTCAAACTGTTGCTCTTGGAGAACGCGAAGAAGTCGAACCTGAGTCGAGAGCGGGATATCACCGATCTCGTCGAGGAAAAGCGTGCCTCCGTCAGCAGCTTCGAAGCGACCCTGACGCTGTCTGTCCGCCCCCGTGAATGCCCCTTTCTCGTGGCCGAAAAGTTCACTCTCCAGGATATTCTCGTTGAGTGCGGCGCAGTTCACTGCGACAAAGGGCTTTTCCTTCCGGGCGCTGGCGAAATGAATCGCTTTGGCAACCAGCTCTTTCCCGGTGCCGCTCTCGCCGCGAATCAGAATGGGGGCTTTGCTCAGTGCGACACGCCCGGCGGTATTGAGAGTGGCTTCCATCGCCGCGGACTGGGAGATGATCCCAGCGAATGAGAAACGCTCGGCCAACTGCTCTTTGAGAAGCCGGTTCTCCGAAATCAACCGGCCGCGCTCCTTGATCCTCTGGATGAGAAGATCGAGCTCCTCGAGATCGATCGGCTTAGTCAGGTAGTCGTACGCGCCCTCGCGCATAGCCGCGACGGCGCCTTCGATGGTGCCGAACGCCGTCAAGAGAACGACCGTGATCTCGGGGTTGAGCGCATGGGTTTCTTTCAGAAGGTCGAAGCCCGTCCGGTCCGGCATCTTGTAGTCTGTGAGGACGATGTCCATGGCGCGGTTCTTGAGCGTTTCGATTGCCTGGGAGGCTGAGCCTGCCTCGTAGACGGCGTGGCCGTGTTTCTTCAGATACCCGGCAAGGATGCCACGCTGAATGGGCTCATCGTCAACGATGAGAATGGTGGTGGCTTGCATTGTTCTTCCATGGAAGGCAAGGGGCGCGTGGAGAGTCTGCCACTGTCCGCCTAAGGTCAGCTTGCAGGCTGGGCCTCTGCCGGAACTCTGGCCGACGACTCGATGCGGTACGAATGTGTGATCGGCGCACTGGCGCTCAGGATGGCGCTCACGGAGCAGTACTTCGTTGTCGATAATTCAATGGCTCGCTCGACGTCTGCGGATTTGATTCCATCTCCATAGAAGATGTACTCCACGTGAATCTCCGTGAAGATACGTGGGTGATCTTCTCGTTCCTTTCCGGTGACACGAACTTCATATCCCTGAAGCGGGACGCGCTTCTTCTTCAGGATCGGAACCACGTCGCTCGATGTGCAGCCGGCGAGGGCCATCAGGAGTAGCTCCTTCGGTGCAGAACCGGCCAGGCTCCCGCCGAAGTCCGGTGATCCATCCATCACGACCCAGTGATTTGTGCCGCCTTTGGCGACAAAGGTAATACCTTGAACCTGTTTGAGAAATACCTCTTTCGTCATTGCTGTTGTCCTTTCGGGGCTATCGTAGCCTCCTGTAAGTACCACTTCGTCACGATCGCTGCTTCGATGCTCGTTTCTTTGTCCAATAACGGATGGAAAGTATGAGTGGACATGAGCGACCGAGATTCGTCACGCCGAGAAAGACACCCACGATGGAGAGAGTAATTGCATATTCGCTCTCTATGAGACCGGCCAGGCCCGCGATAAGCAAGAACGCGGACAGAAGGAATAGACCCATCTTCACCATTGACACTGCATTTATTGGAATCTCGGCGCTCTTCCTATTGGATGCAGCGTCCCGGGAAAAGGCTCATGACGAACACTTCAGTAGCCGGCATCCTCGGCAGGAAGCACGACCTTGCCTCGGAATGCTCTGTAAACATAAATGAAATATCCTGCCGCGAGAACCATTCCTACAATCCACCAGACCAGGCCTACGTTCAGTCCATACGCTTGCGCCGCGGTGTTGTAGATCGTGAGGCTGTTAGATGGGTCTATTGAAGAGGGAAGGAGGTTTGGGTACAGTCCGAATGCCGTGCTAGCCAGCATCCCCGCGATGAATGTTGTTGATGAGAGGAACGCCCGCGTGTCCTGCCTGCGCACGTTGAAGATGATCATTCCTGCAAGTCCCAGCACTCCCAGCACGGGGAAGATGTAGCCCCAAGGGTGCTCCGTGAAGGTCGTCCAGATCTCCGGCTTGATTGATGAGGTTGCGATCAAGCCGACGACGGACGTCACAAGAACGCCCCACCACGCTTTGCCCGCAATGGACCGGGATCTTGTCTGGACTTCCCCATCCGTTTTCATCGCGATGTAGTTCGCACCGTGTGCCGTAAGGGTGAAGAAGGCAACCAGGCCAAGAACAACCGTAAACCAGTCGAGGATCCCGGACTCGGGAACGACCGTGAACGTTGTCCAGAGCGGCTCGAAGAAGTATCCATCGCTGTTCAGGGGTACCCCGCGTACGATGTTGCCAAGCGCTGCGCCGAAGAAGACGGCGAGGAGAATGCTGGCGAAGGAAAAGGCAGAGTCCCAGAACCGCTTCCACAAGGGATTGTGAACCTGATGCCGGAACTCGATGCCGAGACCTCGAAGCATCAACAGCCAGAGAATGATGATGAGGGGAAGGTAGAAGCCGCTGAAACTGGATGCGTAGACTTGTGGAAACGCGAAGTATAGTGTCCCGCCTGCTGCAAGGATCCAGACTTCATTTCCATCCCACACCGGACCGATGGCGTTCAGAGTGAGACGGCGTTCATTCTCTGTTCTTCCTACAAGGAGGTGAATGATCCCGGCGCCGAGGTCAAAGCCATCGAGTATGACGTACATCGTCAACATGAAGGCCACCAAGATAAACCACAACGTCTCCATAGTTACTCCCTTGTTAAATCGTGTTGGGAAGAAACGAAAAGTGTCTCTTCCGGGAAATCACGTTGTATTCCTGAAGACTCCTTCATCAACCCCTAGTGTGTTGCCGCACCCGATTCCGGCCCCTGATTGATCTTCTTGATCACCAGCAGCAGGAACAAGACGCCGATGACGAAGTACATGCCAAGAAATCCGAGCAGCGTAAAAAGACTGTTTCCCGCAGAAACTGTAGGGGAAATGCCATCGGCGGTGCGCATCAGGCCGTAGACAAGCCACGGCTGGCGACCCAGCTCCGCTGTCATCCAGCCCGCAGTGTTGGCGATATACGGGAACGGGAAAGCGAGCATCAGGATCCAGAGAACCCAGCGCGTAGCATACAGCTTTCGCTTCCAGAGGAGAAAAACTGAGACGAGCATAATCGCGATAAAGATTGTCCCCAGCCCCACCATGATATGGTAGCTATAGTAGAGAAGCGGCACGTTCGTCGGCCACTCGTCACGTGGGAAAGCCTGCAAGCCCTTCACCTCGGCTGTCCAGCGATAATGCGTCAAAAAGCTCAGGAGTTTCGGGACATACAGCGGGTTGTCCATGCGGAGCTTCTCCATGTCGGGCTGGCCGATCAGCATGAGCTCGGCTCCTTCCTTTGTTTCGAAGAGCCCCTCCATCCCGGCGAAGGTCACGGGTTGGTGCTTGTAGACGTTCTGGACCTGTCCGTCGCCTGTCGGAAATGCCACGAGAAGGGATGCAATGGCTCCCGCAACGACGCCGGTGCGGATGAAGATCTTGCCGTACTCCGCGTCTCGGTTCGCCAGAAGATAGTACGCGCCGACAGCAGCCATCACGAAGGCGGCAGTGATGACGGCTCCGATCATGTTATGCGTGTACTGCCAGCCGATCCACGGGTTGAACAGCAAGCCCCAGTAGTCGTTCACGTGGACCGAGCCATCCGAGGCGATTGCATATGCAACCGGGTGTTGCATCCATGCGTTCGTAGCGATGATGAAGTACCCGGAGACCCACGATCCGAGGAAGACAAGAAACGCTGCTGCAAAATGTCCGGCCTGTCCCAGTTTCTTCTCGCCAAAGAGAAAAAGCCCGAGAAAGGTCGATTCCAGGAAGAAGGCGAAAACCCCTTCCATAGCCAGAGTCTGGCCGATGACGCCGCCGGCAAATGTCGAGAACTTTGCCCAGTTCGTGCCGAACTGGAACTCCATCGGGATGCCAGTCACGACCCCGACCGCGAAATTAATGGCAAAGATCTTCGCCCAGAACCGCGCGCTGACGTTGTATCGCTCGTCCTTCTTCCAGAGCGACAATCCCTTGAGGATCACGATCAATAGGCCCAGTCCCATCGTGAGTTGAGGGAACAGGTAATGGTACATGATCGTGAAGGCGAATTGGAGCCTGTTGATGAGCAGGGCGTCTTCCATCACGTTAGCCTTGAATGGTGGATAATCTCCGACCGCCAAGATAGCGAAAAATGGGACAAATGGGAACGAGCGGGATGAGGCAGCACAAGGGGGAAGAGGCGGCGGTGAAGCTTCGGGGGTTCTTTCTGCGGATACTGGAGATGTTTGAGCGAGAAAACTCGTCGTCTCAACATCACGTTGAGCCCCGGCCGCCTGAAGAACTTGGTCAAGTCGCCGGGATAGACTCCCTATGCCTTCTTTTTCTCCGTGCTAGTGCAGGTTGAGCACGGCGAAGAGTCTCTGGCGCATTCGCTTCGGAACATGTGGGTCGGGGTATCGCTGATAAAGGAACACGGTTTTCTTCAGGCTGTCGAGATAGGCCGTGCACTTGGGGCAGCGCTCAAGGTGCTCTTTGATCTTCCGGTACGCGCCTGAGCTCAGCCCGTAATCGAGCTGCTCCTGAACATGCTTTGCCACGTTGCGGCAGTTGGCCGTATGCCGATGAATCCGGTGCACGCCTATCCTTCCTGAGAAGCCCAAGGGGCGGCACGACACGTACGACCGAACCGCCCCTTCCAGGAATCTCTTTGGTTCGTCACACAGCCTTCTTCTCGGCCTTCTTCGTTGATATCTTAAGCGGAAGATACAACGGGCAGAAGCCGACGAAACTCGTGAGCAGAAAGATCACTGCGAAGAGCCCGAGAACGGCGGCCAGCGTTCCGGAAATCTGATCCGTGAGATACAGAGCGGCGACGAGAAAAGCGAGCAGAATTCGAATGACGCGATCGGCCGATCCCATGTTCTGTTTCATTGCTGTCTCCTTCTCATGCTGGTGGTAGATAGGGCGAGTACCATCTCAACAGGTGAGATGCGAGAATCAACGGAAGGGTTCACCGGTTGGGAGAACGGCTTCATTCACTGAGTTTGAGAACGGCGAGGAGCTTTTTGCGGTTCTTGGCAGGAACGTGTGGATGCGGATAGGTTGCGTAAAGTCGAATAGTCTTCTTCAGGCTGTCGAGGTAGGCCGTGCAATTGGGACATCTGGCCAGATGTCTCCTGATTTCCTGACACTTCCGCGAGCTTATCTTTGTATCAAGCTCGTTGCAGATGTGATCTAACACACTCGAACACTTCAGGGTTTTCGTTCTCATGTCGTCATATACGGGTTCAGGCGCTCACGCAGAAAGACGCGTGCGCGGCGAAGCCGGGATTTCACTGCAGGGACAGAGAGCTTCAGGATCCTTCCGGTTTCTTCGGCAGAGAGCCCCTCGACATCCCGGAGGATGAACACGATCCGGTAATCCATCGGCAGCTTCTGAATGGCACTGTCGAGCACTCCTTTGAGTTCGCTGTGCATAACGGCGTCGAGAGGGGTCTCTTTCCATGGCGGAATGGTGGTCTGTGCGCCGCGCCCTTCGTCGTCGGTGCCCCGGGTGTCGTGGAAGCCTCCCGGTGCTTCGATCGAGACCGATGCGACTTCGAGTTTGCTCTTTCGCCGTTTCATTCGACAGTTGTTCACGACAATAGTGTATAACCAGGTAGTGAACTTCGATCTCCCATCGAACTGATGCAGCTTGCGGTAGACGTTCACGAAGGTATCCTGCCAGGTCTCGCTCGCCAGTTCCTTGTCCCTGCAGACCTTGAAGGCGAAGCCGTAGACCAGGGATTCGTAGTGGCTGACGAGCCTCGTGAAGGCGCGCTCGTCGCCCCGCTGGGCCTGGCGAATGAGTTCGAGTTCAGATAGTGGCATGGGAGAGTGCTTCTCGTAGCTCAACAAAATTCCCAAAATCGCACGTTGAGCTTCCGAAGGTTCTGAGGGATGAAATCTCCGCTCAAACGGAAGTGACGGGCGGGCCGACGGGAACGCGACGGAGTTTCCCGAAGGGGGGCAACGGTTCGTGCCCGTGCAGCAGCGGGAAGAAGTACAAGAAGTGTCACGGACACTAGCCCATATGCTACATCGCCGCAAGCGCCTGAGTCGCCGGCGAGAGAAGGACTCCCTTCGTCACAAACGCATTGTTGAAACGAACCGGAGTGCGGACAATCTGCATCGAGTAGCGCGGCTTCAGTCGCTCCGCAAAGTACCTCAACGAGGAATCGACGTCGCTTGCGCTGAGTTTCGCTTCGACCAATGCAAACGGCTTTGCTCGTTCAGTGATAAGGAAATCAACTTCGCGCTTCTCGCGATCGCGGACATAGAAGAGGTCAAAATCGCTGTAGCCGCAGTCTGTCCAGAGCTGACAGAGCTTCAACAGGTGGAGAGCAACCAAATTCTCGAATCTCGGTGCCGGATCTGCGATGGAGGTATAGTCATAGAGGTAAATCTTCTCCTCACGGCGAAGCGCGCGTGCCAGTCTGCCTGCATAAGGCCTGATGCTGAAGAGAAAGAACAACCGTGAAAGAGCCGTGAGCCAATTCTGAACGGTCTCGAAACGAACACCTAACTCCTCACGCAGTGCATTCACTGACAACGGCGCACCTACGCGCTCCGGCAGGAGGTTAACCAGGCTCTCGATCAGACCAAGCTCACGGATCCGTGTAAGGTCTCTCAACTCCTCTCGCACGATGAGCTGCTCGTGGGAGCGGCGCCAGCGGCGCAGAAGAGATTCGCTTTGTGCGAAAAGAGGCTCGGGAAAGCCGGTGAATTTCTCGAGCTGGCTCAAGGCCTCTTCAGCGGCTTTTGAATTGGGCGATGCCTGGAGGCTCTCTACGAAGCGTTCGGGAGAGACGGGTGGCAGCCGGTCGCGCGAAAGCATTTCTCCGAGTGTGAATGGGTGAAGATGGTACATCTGGTAACGGCCGAACAGCGAGTCACCGCCTCGCTGGTATACGTCCAGCTTCCCGCTGCCGGTGACAAGAATCTCCACATCGTTCCGATGTGCGTCGTACAGACCTTTCAAGAACCGCTTCCATCGGGGGAACTTGTGGATTTCGTCAAGGCCGAGGCGGAGCGGTTTACCGCCGGGCGATTCGCCTCGGAGCCAGAAGTCTTCAGGGGACCTCAGGATCAGCTTGCGATCAGATTCGATGTCCCAGTTGAAGTACGCCGATCGGTTTTCCTTCTGCGCGAGGAGGTAATTTGCGAACGTGGTTTTCCCCACTTGGCGCGGCCCGGCAATGAAGCACATCTTCCGTTCGCTTGCGAGGAGGCATTCGATTTCAGGGGCGAGGTAGCGCATTTTCCCGAACGGATGGCTTTGCCGCTATAAGGCTAGAAAAATGTCGTGACAATTTTCTGGTAAAATAGAAAATTGCCGTATTGAAGTCAAGCGAGGAAGCAAAATTCATGAAGCGCTTAGATACCAACAGAGCTGACAACCATAATCTAACTCAGCACCTTCTCAGCACCGCGCCAGCAGGGCGGGATCCCGCCGCGGGGAAAAAGCGCATAGGGCGGCAAGACTTTCGATGAGGAACCAGCCAACCCACTGATGTGTACAGGTCGCGGCCCCACATCGTTCAGCACCGCGAGCTTGATTGTTCACGCACTGATAGGTATGTTCTCAAGAAGGCGGCGGCAAGAATCAGTGCAATCGTGCTGTACACACCAGCCACTACCGTTGGGAGATACGGCCTATGAAGAAACTACTCCTTCCATTGATACTGCTCATGCTATCGCAGACAGACGTGAGCAGCGCCCAAGTCATCAAAAGCTGCGGGCTCAAGTTCGCAATCACGTCCGCTTCACAAACATTCGAATACTCGAACCCTCCGTGGTCCGGCTTTGGCCCAACGACCGTCCGCCGGACTGGCTTCAACATTGGTGCATTTGTCGAATGGTTTGATATTCCCTATCTCTCGGCAATATCGCAAATCGAGTATGCACAGCGCGGAGTCGGGGAAGAATTCATCATCACGGGTAGCGACCCTACCACCGCTGGAACGAAGCATGTCTACACCCGACTTGACTATCTTTCTGTTCCAATTCTGGCAAAACCCATTCTTCCCATGGGAATGGTCAGCCCTTATCTTCTCGTGGGACCTAGAGCTGACTTCCTTTTGCATTATCAGAAGAATCTGCCGCTCGAAGGGTTCTACAAGGATTTCAAGAAGACGGCCATCGGTGGCACCATTGGCGTCGGAGTTGAGTCAAGCTCATTGCTGCCAATTCGTCTTTCTGTAGAATCTCGATACAATTTCGACATTTCGAATTCGTTTGACAACGGCTTTGCCAAAGTTCGAAACAATGCATTCGACTTCTGGTTGGGGGTTGGCTTTTGATCTACGGTAGCGCTGGTTGCCGTCTCGCGAAGGATCAATGTGCCCGCCAGAAAGCGGCGGCATTGCAGCGGGAAAAGGGCAAGAAGAGGAGAAGACTTACCCTCCATCGTTAAGAAGCAAGGCCTATCACACCGATCTGCTGACGCATCTTCTCTAAACGATGGTGTGGCACTCGATATCTCATTCACCCAGCATCACCATCTTGCGCCAAGGAGGCCAATAGCGATGATAAAAAACGAGACCCATTTCGACGGATCTGCACGGGCGACCTTTCGGGTGGCCAGCGGAATGTTGCTTCTGTTCTCCATGTTTCTTCTCGTCTTGAACATCGGATGCAGGAGCGACGGTCCTACGACTACCGCATCTGATCCTCAATTGTTAGGTTCCGATGAACAGATGACACTCTATGGCACACCCAACAAGATCCGCGTTGCGCAAGTGCCTGATGGCCAGAAGACCATCAGATTCGGCGTCGTGACCGATACGCACATCGACGCAACTACAAGCGATACTAAATGGTGGGGTAGTGATAGGTACGGTTACAACAATAGCGACTACATGAATAGAAATAGGAATACGGTTTACGAGATGAACAGACAGCTTCATCCCAACGATTGTCTCGGAGTGGTTCATATAGGAGACATGATCGAACAATCACCATCGCAGGATAAATATGCAACCCAACAAGTGATCGCTTTCAGGCAGTTGTACGAAAATGACTATCCAGGACATCATGCTGGCTATATTAGGGGAAGGAGCGAAAACTACTCCAACGGCAATAGAGTCAATGTTCCAGTATTCCCGACTGTTGGGAACCACGATTCCCCCGCGCCGGGAAGTTGGCATAAACCCGCAGACTACATTAGCGAGCGCGTCAAGGGTGCGCCGGGCATATTGAGTTTCTACGGGAGGGGCAGCTATATTTGGCGGTGGGGTATGTACGTCTTCATCCAGCTTGGTCTATGGGCTGGGTCGAATGACGTGTGGAACGCCCCTCCTCTCCGCGACAGCGACGTCGACCTGGCTAAGCTCACGTGGTTGAAGGAGTGGCTGAAGAACAATGTGGGCGACAGCAACCTGGGTATCCTGATTTTCCAGCACTACGGTTTCGGTTGCGGTGAACAGTGGTGGACAAAGGCCATGGAAACCTCGGAGCTGAATGTGCTGTGTCGCAGGGAAAAGGAAACCGACCCGAGCAATCCATATAATATCATAGGTATTTTTGTTGGGCACCAGCACAATTGGGGGCAGGACAGAGTGTATGCTGGGAAAGACAGTCTTGGCAAAGATGTCTACTTTGACCAATATCGCTTTCCAGACGTTGGCAAAGACACCGACCACCAATATTTTGGATATGGATACGCCGTCGTCTGGCTCAAAGAGACCCAAATGACAATCGATTGGAGAAATGGCAACAACGGAAAATGGTCGCACATCGAAAAGTCGATCCACACCGGTCGGTAGGTCACACAGATTTCGCCTGGCCACAAGCGGGAATCTCCAGCCGACGGTGAAGCAGATCAGCGCTGAGAGCCCTGATGTGAACCTGCTTGATATGCGGTACGGCACGGGCATACCAACGATTCGATTCTCTTAACAGGAGA
>VGWB01000016.1 GCA_016873755.1 Ignavibacteria bacterium
TAGATGTGGATATCACTCTGTTTTGAGAGGGAGAAGGATGCCCGTCTCCGTTCGTGATCTCCCACCCCTACGATCCGTGCAAGCACAGATTTGTCCTCACGTTCTTCGTATGCGCTCACGTCCTTCGGAGCAAATCCCTCACTCACGGCGTTCAGCGATATGCCCCAATGCTCAGGATCGAACGGCGGTGCTGCGTTCCAGTCACGATAGGAATGTGATCCATCGGTAACGAAGTAGACAATGTAGCTTCCCTTGTCGAGATGGAGCACTGTGTTGACCATCCGGTTCTTCCGATCTCCGCCCGCGTGCTCGGTTTCTCGGTACTCCATCGTCCAGATCTTCTTCCTGTTCTTCGCGTCGACGATCCATCCGTAGTCAAACATGTCGCCATCGCGCCCCTCACCGAGAGCGTACACGCGCACGTCGGCTGGCTTGTGCAGCGTGAAGGCTTTTGATTGATATTCATCGTCTCTCAGACGTGTGAGATCGACGATCAAGTGCTGATCGTGGACGCCCTCGTAGTCGAACGTTTTGACGAATCTCTTCATGGACTCATCCTTGACACGGATGGTGATCCCCCAAAACGCCGGATCGTACGGTGGAGGCGCATTCCAGTCTCTGTAGGAATGAGAATCGTCGGTCACGAAGCATGCGGCGTATGTCCCGGCGGGAAGTGAAATCGTCTCAGCGACAACCCGGTTCTTTTGCGCACCGCCCGCGTGCCGAGAGTTCCAATGGGTCATCTGCCAGACTTGTTTTCCGGTCTTGGTATCGATGATCCATCCGTAATCGTACGTCCCATCTTCGTTGGCCTCACCCAGTGCATAGAGGGTGAGATCCATCGGTCTTTCGAGAACAAAGCCCTGACGCACATAATCGTTATCCCAGAGACTGCTCAACGATACCAAAGCGCTCTTCCGCAGTTGTTCATGCCATTGATCAACACCTTCGTTCCCGACGCGTTGACCGGTTCCATAGATGGTCAAGCTCAGATCGCGGTGCTCGCGCCGACTCCGGCCGGGGTGAAAAATCCTGTCTCCCAGGAAGTCCAGGAGGTCACCAAAACTCTGCACTTTCTCCGACCATTCCGGAAAGGCGGAGAAATACACCTCGTACTCGCCCCTCGGGAGAACGACCCGGTCGTCATACTCCGCGAGGCCTCGGCTGTATCGGCGCTGGCTGGCGTTGCGTAATTTCCAGACGACTTCGCGGGTCTGCTTGTTGAGAATCCACGCTGCCGTGTACAGCTCGCGCGCCTGGTCACTTGAACTGATGGCATGGATCGAGATCTCTCGCTCCTTGTCGAGCAGAAAGCCGTCTATTCTGATGTCATACGACGCAACGTTCTGGATGTCGGCCAGGACATTCTCCTGTGCGGCGGCCGGGCGAAAAGCGCCCAGAGCGAGAATTGACAGGGCAATCAAGGACAGCTTCATGGAACACCTCCGTATCAACCTCTCAGGCGGGAAAAGGGAATGGTTCTGGTAGTTCTACGGGGTAGAGAGGCTCTTTGTTACCGGGGGCGGTCTGTCGGCGGCCTGGTACGGAACCGAAGCATCGGGCTAACCGCCGGAATGGCAGGCTAGAGGGGAGTTTTCCCGACATAAGACATCCAGATCTCGCTGAATTACTGGCAAAATGGCGGGCCCCCAAATCTAAGCTCTCAGAATCGAATGGCAATGCCGACTTGAATGCTGAGCAGATCTGTCGTCGATTTCTTGATGTCGTAAACCACGCGCCCGGCCTCTCGTCGGATGGATCCTTCCTTCAGATACTCTGCCTGTGCCCCGGCGAGGTAACGGACTCTCAGGTCGATCAAGGCCTCCTGAAATCCAGTGTCAAAATCCTCCTCTGATCTTCGAAACACTACCACCTGAACTCCCCCCCCCGCCTCCGTAGCTGAAAGCAAAATCGTCAAGGTTGGTCGAGCTGGCAATCTCTTCGCCGTCTCCCCCCTCGTTCTCAATACTGGTTTTCGTGAAGAGGTAGTTGCCTCCCACCGCCCCTTCGAGGTATGGGCGCAGCAAGCCGGTGTTCGGCTGCAAACGCAGGATCAAATGTCCGGTCACGAAGTTGTTTTGCGTTTCGACATCTACGGTCACATCGGGAACTGTCGTGCTGAAGGGCTCTCGCCGGTGCTCGGTACCGTAGTTCATGAAGCCGAACTCGATGCCGAGAAGGTACGCGTAGGTTCTGGGCGCGAGGCCCACGAACGCAGCTCCTCCAATGCCGGCACGGTCTACATTTTCCTTGAATTCCCCCTGTGGAACGCCGATGAAGAGGTTTCCACCAGCCAGGAAGGACTGGCTCAAAGCAGTCTCCGTGCTTGCTATCATTGCCAGGAAGAGAGAGAACACGAACACCGTGCTCGCGGTGGTACAACAGATGAGCCTCATGCCAATTTGCCGCAATGGTTGAACAGGAAATCGGACGAAACGAGCTTCGAGTTGCTGAATCCCCAAGCCAATTAAGAGATTTTTTGAATGAAATGCAGGTGTCCCACCGCTGATGATGCAATGCGAGTCCGGAACGGGCGGAAAGAGAGCGTTTGCTGGGGATTTCGTCGCTGAAACGGCACCAATTTCGCTTGACATTCCCTGCAAAAAGTTTTATACTCATGCAGATAAAACCGGGTTTCGGTAATAAAACCCTCATTCCCTCAACAGCTCCATGCCGTTACAGCTTTCTTGCGCATCCAAGTGTCGAGAAGGCTCAAATCCGAATGCTGCAGTGTAGCGCTGGTTCGAACAACGACTGAGTGATAAGCGGGGTCTCAGGCCGCCGGCAATACTCAAGTTTCGACCACCATCACCGATTAGCCGCAACTCTTGTAGAAAGGAGGTGTTGGGACAGACAAAGTGCTACAGCGTGCTCGCGTTTCTCTCTAGAAGCTCGGTCGAAAAGTATTGCCACTAAGACACAAAGGCACAAAGTTCTTCAAAATGAAATCAAAACGAGAATTTTTCTTTGTGTCTTGGTGTCTTCGTGGCAAGTTTTGGGTTTTCGTCCGGGTCTCTAGAAGCTCTTCTGTTTTCGCCTGTCATTTTCTTAATCCACAGACATACTTTTCTATCCTAGGAGCAACATCATGAGATACTCTTGGTGCACAGTTCTCCTGATTCTGACCTTGATAATCTGCCCGGGGTTGGTGTTTGCGGGGAACGGCAAGATCACCGGGGTTGCGAAAGACGCCTCGAGCGGTGAGCCCGTAGTTGGGGCCAATGTTATCATCGAGGGGACATTGATGGGTGCGGCAGCGGATGAGAACGGCGTCTACCTTATCTTGGCTGTTCCTCCCGGAACGTACAACGTTGTGGCCTCGGCCGTTGGGTATGCTCGCTCGGTGATACGCGGTGTGCGGGTGGGGTCAGATCAGACCGTTACTCTTGACATTGCTATGCAGGCCGAAGCCGTAGGCATGCAGGAGGTAGTAGTCGAAGCCGAGCGGAGGCTTGTTGACAACACCCTCACCTCAACGCGGACCGTGGTTGCCAGCAACGAACTGAACAATAATCTTCCTGTCCTTTCGGTTCAAGAGCTCCTGAACACGACCGCGAGCATTTTCCGGGGGCGGATACGTGGTAGCCAGCTACAGGAGACAAGAACGATTCTGGACGGAGTCGACGTCACCGACCAGTTTGGAAATACCGACTATGTTGGGACGGGAGATATCAGTCCCGCACAGCGATATAACCGCGTGACGAAGCCGTATGAAGCGAAGGGAAGGGTGGTCGACCTCAACAGTTCCGGCTTGTCGGAGCTCAATGTCGTTGCGGGTGCCGCAAATGCTGAGTATGTTGCAGCGTCTGCAGGTCTCTACAGCGCAAGCTTACGAGAAGGAAGAGGAGATTGGACCGGCCGGGTATTTGTCCGAGCGGGCGGTGGAGACTTCAAGCGATTCATGAAGGGACCCGGATATTTTGGTCCCGAGTTCTACCCCGCTACGGATACAGCAAAGTATTTCACAAACAAGCGAACGCTTGCGGCAGCGAACAACGTGAAAGCAACCCGTTACATCTGGACGCCGGGTAAGTATGAGATAGGTGAAAAGCCAACAATCGATGCGGAGGTTGCGCTGGGCGGATCGGTCGTCGAGGACTTTGGCCTCTTCTTTACGGGAAGGCTTTTCGACACGCATGGGTTCATGCCCAACGAATTCTCGCGTGAAGCAAATCTTACGCTGAAGGCCAACTATGATTTCACGAAGAGCATGAAGCTTGTCTTCACCGGCGTGCTTCTGGATCGGGGGCAGCTCTTTGGCTGGAAAAACCGACAATACAGTGATGCCTCGCGGTATTTTCTTGAGGGCGTGCCTGTGAACGACGGATACTCTGGCGTAGCGAGCGCGAAGTTCACCCATTTTCTCTCGCCCGAAACCTTCTACGAGGTTCAAGTGAGCCACATCAAGAAATCTGGCCGAATAGGGTTCCTCGACACCTTCACTGACAAGAATGGTGATGGAATCCCCGATACCTATGATCAGACGAAAGGCTCAGCAGATTTCCTCGTTCTCGGATTCGATACGGCCAAGGTCAATCGCTACATAGGAAGGGTCGGGTCGGGACGCTTCTTCAACAACAACAATGATGATACACAAGGGATCGATCCAACGATTACCAACATCGTCGGCAACGGTCAGGTGCTGGCAAATCCGACCTACTATTATGAGAACCTTCAGACAAGCGTAACAACGCTGAAGGCAGATTTCACAAGTCAGGTCACGCTCAACCATCAGTTGCGTGCAGGAGCGCAGGTTCGGCTCCACAGCGTAAACCAGGACCGCCGCTCGACGGTTATCTCTCCAACAGACGTCGATCCGGCAGTTGGCGTGCTGCTTGAACAGTACGACAGGAAACCGAAGGAAGTTGGAGCATATGTTCAAGACAGAATCGAATTTGCCGGCCTTATTGTCAACGTAGGTGCAAGACTAGACGGTATCGACTTCGATGCCGCCGAGTTTGTGAACTTCTTCACGCCCTACGTTAATCCCGCGACAGGGTCATTCAGCACCGGCCCGCGTGGGGGATTCATGACATATCGAGGCGACAAAGTGAAGATGAAGTGGTTCTTCTCACCGCGCATCGGTGTCAGTCATCCAATCACGGAGAATGCCACGATGTATTTCTCGTTCTCCCGATCGAGCCAGCCATTGCCGTTCTCCCAGATCTACACGGGCTACAGCAATGTCAACAACCCGTCGCTTCCGAACCAGATGCGCGTAAATCAAGATCCCTACAAGTCCACAAACTATGAATTCGGGGCAACATGGGAATTCCTCCCGCGCGTCTCCCTGAATGCCAACGCATATTTTCGGGAAGTTGAGAATTTCCAGCGATATGCCTACACGCTTTCGGGGCTGAGCGGGCAAGCTGTAACGACATACAACGTTGCGTTCAATTCCGGCTATGCGGACGCGCGAGGTGTTGAGGTGACACTTAACTTGGGTCAGTACTCCTTCGAAGATCTCGTGAAAGCGACGGGGCGTGTGAACTATGCCTGGAGTGTTATTAAAGCGCCCGCAGGGGGTCCGGCACCGAACAAGACGTCGTTCTCTAGAACCACAGCGGATAGTGTATTTACCCAACTTCCCTTCAGTGACGCAAAGAACTTCAAACAGTATCTTATTAACGTAGGTGGTGGAGGTTCTGCGCTCGGAGCCGGCTTCGACCGCACGCATCGGTTAGGATACGCCCTTTCGTTGGAGTTCCCGTATCAGGTTCTTCTCAATGTTGTCGGGACCTACGCAAGCGGCTTCTTGTATACAAATCCAACCGTGGATAACCGAACTGCGCGTCAGCTCGAGACTGCTCCGGCCAACAGCGTGCTTGATGTGCGACTCGAGAAGGCCTTTGTCTTCAGTGGCAAGCGTATAGGCGTCTTCATGGACGTGAAGAATGTCTTCAACAAGCAGAACATTCTGGCGTATGCGACGTTCACTGGTGTAAGCCAGCTGAAGTTCCATAATACTGGCGACCCCACTGGGGAATACAGCAGGGCGATTCTCGAGGAAGGTACAAGCGTCTATGACATGCCTCGGCAAGTCTATGTTGGAGCGTACTTTGAGTTCTAGCTAGCAAAGTGTCAGCCAAATCTAAGGAGATTATATCATGGTTTACAGAAAGCTAACTCAAGCGCTTGTCGCTTTTGGTCTGATGCTCTTGCTTGCCTCGGCAACGTATGGTCAGACTGAAACGCGGCAAGGCTCTTCACCTGCCAGCAGCGGCGTTTTCGCGGCGGGTGATTACTGGGATGGATTCACACCGGATAACCTCACCCCCTATACGGCAAACCGATGGTGGCGTGAGACAGCCGGTGCTGACGCGCTCAATAATCACACCTTCGTGCATATGGGGAACCAGGACCGCCTCTGGAACGTGCCAACCACGATGTGGCCCGGTGGCTGGAACTATAGTCAGTACTGGTCGCACAATATGCGGATCGTGGAGTTCAATCCTGATCCAAATTTCTTTCCCACATCGCCCCACAGCAGTGCCAACAAAGCTAATTACTCCTTCGGCACTTTTGGTTCGAAGCTGGCTGGGGTCAACGATCCAAGCAGAAACTACGTGCGCTTGACGAAATGGGTTGATGAAAACAAGCGTACGCAGGTCATCTATGAAGCAGGCTTTCCGACGACCCTCGGAATAGATGTGAAAATCGTTGCTCGCCAGTTCACGTGCAACTGGTCGAATCTCAATGATTTCATAATCATGGAGGTTACGCTTACCAACAAAGGCACCCTTGATGTCAACAAGGATGGCGTGCCGGAAAAAACCGGTAACAAGATCAATGCGCTATGCTTGGGATGGCAAGGTACGCCGAGTATCAGTCACTACTTTACAACTACGGGAGGTCGCGGAAACGATTTCAACGTGGGGCGCAATACCGGTTACGTCGGTGATCCCGATCCTGATGGCGCTCCCTGGGATATGGTTGTATCGTTTCCGGGGGTTGACCCGACCCGCGTGAAGCCAGACCGAACAGTTGATGCCGGCAGGAGCAACATGGGTGTCAACGGTGCGCAGGTGCTGAAATCATACACCGACGTGTGGACGTTCAACTCGTTCCTCGCAGTAAAGCAGGGAACGGCGAGCCCCAGCAACGCTGACAAAACAACCATCTTTGGCACGCACCCGATCGGTACCGGTGCGCAAAGAGGATGGTATCATACAGTTATGCAGGGGAACGGCATTGGTGGCTTTGGGGCTGACGCTCCTCCGACTTCAAGCACTCCTGAAGGGCTGCACAAGATCTATACGGGAGCGTGGTATCAGAACGGGGGGAAGGACAATAACGCTGCAAACCAGAATTTCAACCCCAACCCGAACTTCTTCGCAAGCGGCACAGCAGGCAATCCTCTGACGTTCGTGCCGAAAACCACAGGTGCTACACGTCCAAACGGTGACAAGAAGCTGTATTCTGAGGAAGTTGGCGTGGCTGCATTCAGCCAGGGTCCCTGGGAAGATGGTAAGGCCGATGCAACTACGAACTATCCAACCGGGTATGGGAAATGGACAAAGGGCTTTGTGTTCGAGCACACCTATGGCGGTGACATCATGAATGCGGTGGGACCGTTCTCGCTCGGTGTAGACGAGTCCATCACCGTTGTATGGGTCCAGGGTGGTGGGTACAGGCTGGAAGGCGTTCAGCGCGCTCTGTACACGGCTCGGTGGGCATACCAGAATGCGTGGGGCGCTGCGCCGGGTGGTTACAACGAGGCTGTTCTGCCGATACCGCCTCCTGCGCCGGTAATCTCTGTAAGTGGTGCACCCTCGGGGAAAACGCTGATTCGGTGGGATGGACGTGCCGAGACCGATCCACTTTTCAAGGGTTACAAGATCTGGCGCGCACAGCCATTTCCGAAGTTCAAAATGATTGACGGCGGAATGCGCGGGATGGATCGGTACCAGGAGCAAATGGATCTCGGGGAAACCAAAGCAGCGTTTTTGAAACCCGTGAATCCGAAATTTGACGCGTTCTCTGAAGTCCAGACTCTTATGCAGGCAGATTCGTATGGCCCTTACCGGCTTGTGAAGGTGATACCCCAAGCACAACTGTCCCAATATGCAAGTGCGAGCGGTGCGTTCAAGTACGCCTATGAGGACAAGGATGATGACGTGCTTCAGGGCTTCACGTACTTTTACTATATCTCTGCCTACAAAGAAGGGACTTTCACTGGGCCTGGCGGCACAACAACGACGAGGTTAGAATCCCACAAGGTCAACGTCAATGGTCGCAGTGGACTGTGGATGGGCACGTATCCATTCGCCAACAGTCCACTGAATGCCTTCCTCCCAAAGGATCTTGCTTCTCAGAGACTCCTCGGTGCAGCCTTCGTGCTTGCGCCTGACGTGCCCAAGGCGTCGGATATTGCCTCGGGGGCAGTGAAGATCTTTGTGAAGCCCAATCCCTACAAACGAACCGCCCTCTTTGACGTTGGGCTTGAACACAAGGTGGCGTTCAACAACATTCCGGATAATTCCAAGATCACGATTTTGGATGTAGCTGGGCAAATCGTCTTCCAGCAGACCATTCAGAATCCGACGAATGGAACGTTCTTCTGGGATCTCTTCTCGAAGGACGGCATGGAGGTTGCCAACGGACTGTACATCTACATTGTTGAGTATCCGGGTGGCATGGAACGCAACTATCTGGCAATCATGAGATAGGAGGAAAACAACCATGAAAGCGCTAAGATTTGCATTGATCGTCCTATCCATGCTTGTACTCGTCCTTGATGGTACTGCGCAAGTCCGAAAGGCCGGTCTGAATGCAGCTGCTTTTCTCAAGGTCGGAGTCGGAGCTCGCAATGTTGGATTGGGTTCCGCAAGTTCATCGATAACCGAAGATGTCAGCCAAATGTTCTGGAACCCGGCGGGCATCGCCCTCCAGAACTTCAGCCTGCAGGGAACGGTCTCGTACAACAAATGGATTGCCGACCTCAATCACAACGCGTTCGGCATATCGTACAAACTGGGGGACATCGGCACCATTGGCGTGGGCGCGATTATGTTCGGCGTCAACGGTATCACTGCTTATCGTGATGTCGCGCCGACAGCTTTGAAATCGCAACAGATCGATCAGGCGACTGCCGATACGTATGACTACCAAGACCTCGCTCTGCAAGCGACGTTTGCCCGCGATTTTTCCGAGCAGCTGTCGCTTGGTGTGACATTTAAGTACATCAGCGAAACGCTCGACGATCAGACAAAGAGCGCGGTAGCTGTTGACTTGGGGTCGATCTATACGATTGGTTCTCTCGGCAACTATATCTATGACTGGAAGATCTCGGCTCGGCTGAGCAATATGGGGTCGGGTATCAAATACTATGACGTTGAATCACCAATCCCGATCACATTTAGTGTGGGCACATCGTTCCTGCCTCTCAAGGATGACAAGATCGGTGAGCTGCTCATCGCCGTCGATGCTGTCAAGCCGCAGGATAGCCCCCAGCTCTTCTATGTGGGCGGCGAGTATACGTTTGGCGGCCTGCTATCCATCCGGGGTGGCTGGAAATTCAACTACACTGGAGCCGAGGATGAGGGGAGGAGCACGCGCGCTCCCATTAAGCAATCTATCGAGGGATTGTCGGTCGGCGGAGGGGTCCATGTTGAAATGGGTGGATACGATCTCCGTTTCGACTACGCAATGACGTCGATGGATATCCTTGATTCGGTGCACCGTGTCACGCTCACGGTAGGGTTGAAGTAAATTGAGCAGCGTCGGGCCGCTGCCAAGAGCACGGCAGCGGTCGACATGATTATCAAATGGGGTAATCTCCTCTTCAGGGTCTCCCCGAGGTAAGGGGGGTGCGCCCGAGTGTGATTACCCCGTTTTTGTTTTTCGGCAGTTATTAGCCACGAAGCCACGAAGGCACGAAGTATGAAAGAGAATTTAGAACCATTGTCGGAAAAGGATGAAGTAATAGCGACAAAGATTGTTGATGCCGCCTACACCGTACATTCGCAACTCGGTCCTGGCTTGCTTGAGAAGATATACGAGGTGTGCTTCTGTCACGAACTGGCAAAAAGAGGGCTCAACTACAAACGTCAGGTTGACTTGCCCATTGTTTATGACGGTCTATCGTTCGACGAGGGATTACGCTTAGATGTTCTTGTCGAGGATACGGTCATTTGTGAGTTGAAAGCTGTCGATGAAATGAATCCTGTCTGGGAAGCGCAGGTGCTTAGCCATTTGAAGTTGACGAAGAAACGGCTCGGGTTCCTGATAAATTTCAATGTCCCGGCAATCAAGAAGGGTATCCGGAGGTACATTCTCTAAAAACTTTGTGACTTCGTGACTTTGTGGCTATTTACGAGCCAAAGGAAAAACCATTCCAACTTTCACGTGGTTGCGGAACCTGGGTGATTTCTTCGTCGGAAGCCTAAGGAACGCAAGGCGCTTCGACAGGGAGGATTACATCCGGCAGCTCGCGGAGCAGGGGTTTACGCACGTGACGGTCAATGGGCTTGGAGTAGATCGTCCATTTGAAGCGGGTCCGCCTGGGGATGTCTACTCGTGGTTCTACGATTACAGTCCCGATCTTGACCAATTTGTATCCAGCAAGCTGATCGACGGGTTCTATCCAAAAGACTATCTCAGCGCCAATCTTCAGTTCCTGAAGTCCAATGCGGCCCTTGCCGTGAAGTACGGACTGAGACCAGGACTCCATATCAATTCCCCGCGCAGCATGCCGGAGGAATTCTGGCGCAAGTATCCCTTCCTCCGCGGTGCCCGGGTAGACCATCCTCGCGAGAGCTTCAAGCCGCGCTACACTCTGGCAATGGCACATCCAATCGTCCAGCTACACTACCGGGAACTGATTCAGAACATCATGGCTGAGGTGCCCCAGCTTGGGTTTGTCCATATCTGGACGAACGACAGCGGGGCCGGATTTGAGTTCACAACCTCTCTCTATGCGGGAAGGAACGGCGGCCCGTATCTCATTCGGGAGTGGAAGAGCGACGATGACATTGCACGGAAAGCGGCAGAGAACGTTCTGACGTACTATCGATTGCTGAAGGATGAGGCGCGAAAGGTCGATCTGAACTTCCGGGTCATTTGCGATCTCGGACCGTTCTACGCTGAACGCAAATACATTGCTCCCGGACTCGGAGACGGGCTGGACGCGGGCGCGTTTGGGTTCTTTGAAAGGGCAGAAAGCCAGGAGGAGCGCGATCTGTTGAGCAAGACGGGGGCACTCGTGCACAACAAGCTTGATCTAGGCGATAATAATGTTCTCGGGATTCCCTATCCACGCCTTGTCCATGATCGGCTCCAGGCAGCGATTGCCACCGGCGTAACACACGTGCTTGTCAACGTTACTCCCCGCTCACTTGCACCGTTTGACATCAACGGAGAGGTTCTGCGCTGCCTGCAGCAGGAGCCCGCGAGGAACATGGATAGTATCCTAGGAGATGCCGCGCTCCGATGGGTTGGGAAGAAATACGCTCAGGAGCTGATCGAACTATGGAATCTTGCCGATGAGGCGGTTCGGTCGTATCCACCAGGGATCCCCTTCAGCTCTTTTGCATTTCCGTGGTTCCGCCTGTGGGTCCGTCCCTTCGTGCCGAACATTGATGCGATTGCTGAGCGGGACCGGGCCTACTATGAGAAGTTCTTGCTTGCGACATTCAACAACCCAACACGTGTTGACCTGAACAACGACATGATGTGGAACTTCCTCAGCGTAGAGGAGGCGGAAGAAGAGAAGAACGCTATCGACCGGGGTGTACTTCCCCCACTGGACAAGGCAATCGAGCGCGTCATGCATCTGTTGAAGTCCATAGAGTCATCGGCTTCCGAGGGAAAGGTCTTTCACGATCTCCATGACCGTCTGCGGGCTGCATGGTGCTACTACACCACGATGAGTAATTCGGTTGCCTGGACAGAGTCGGTGCATGGCTACCTTGAGGCAACAAGCGACCAGGAGAAAACTACTTATCGGTCGAAATGCCGGCAAATGGTTGTCAACGAACTGGAGAACGCAAGGCGCTTGCTGAAGCTCTGGAATGAAAGCAGCGTTGACTGGATGCCGGTCTCAAAGACCGGGGAGTCGCTTCACATCTATGGGGAGAATTTCGGCGAGCATCTGGAACGCAAGATCGCATTGATGCAGCAGCACGTCGATGATGAGCCGTATATCGATCTGAGCTATATGTGGCGGATGCCGGAAGAGTGAGTTCACGGTTCCAGGTTCCAAGGCTGAGTTTGCGGTTGTGAGTCTGAAGGTTTCTAAGCAATAATGCACAGGATGAACATCCGGTATCCTGAAACCGAGATGGAAAAGAGCCGCAAGCGGCTTGAGAGCGCATACCGGTTTGAATCCCCCGATCGCGTGCCGGTGCTCCTAGGTATTGAGGCGCGCTACCTCCTGGAAGAGCGCGAGGTGACATTTGCGGAGTATTTCTCTGACCCAAAGACACAACTCATTCACCAACTTGAAAATATCAAGTGGCGGATTGAGAACATTCCCGATGACTGGTTCACCAAGCCGATCCTGAGCATTTCCCCCGATTTTCAGAACGTCACAAACGCCAGCGGCTGCGGCTGCGAGATCTACTGGCAGGAGAACGAAACGCCGCAATCGGTACAACGGCTTTCCACGATCGACGAAATGATTCACTACGAGCTGCCCGACTGGCGGTCGACGCTCTGGGCAAAAAGGTTGGATTGGTATTGGGAGATGAAGAAGTTGGTTCAGGATGTGGACGTAATGCTCAACGGTGACCATGTCCCGCTGCATGTCACCGCAGGAATCAATGCCGATAGCCCGTTCATGTCGGCCGTTGAGCTCGCCGGAGCCCACTTCTATCACTGGATGTTGGAAGCCCCGGAAGATTGCCACCGGTTTCTTGGCAAAATCACGGACCGCTACATTGAGGTTGAAACAGAATATCGGAGAATGTCCGGTAGGCCGATGAACGATGGGTTGAACTATTCTGACGATTCAGCCCAAGTGATCTCATTGGAACAGTACCGGGAGTTCTGCGTGCCGATCGGCAAGAGAATGTACGAGACATTTGGGTGTGAGCGGCACGATGGGCGGATGATGCATCTCTGCGGGAGAAACGTCCATCTCCACGAATCATTGCTGAACGATCTTCACATCACGATGTTGACCGGGTACGGATCGGGCAATGCGCCCAAGGAGATGCTGATGCTTGCCGGGAAGGTTGTTCTCCACGGGAATGTAGATCCGATGACTCTCTATCAGGGAACCCCGTCTGAAATTGAGCAAGAGACACTGAATGTTTTGGAAACGCTGGGACCTTATGGTGGTGTCATCCTCGGGGACGGATTCAACGTTGTTCCTGGCACCGACATTGTGAACTTGGAGATCTTGCGGAAGACAAGCCAGCGGTTTGGGGTGCCGAAACGCAAGAGCACGAGCGTGTGAGCTCATAGCAGGGTGTTGAAAAACCAAAAACATAGTCACACTGAGCGAAGTCGAAGTGTGCTATCTGATGCAAAGTGCGGGGTTCTGAGCCATAGGCTCATGCTCCTGCGGCGCAGACTTCGCTCACCCTGACTTTGATTACTATTTATCAACAACTTGATAGAATGGATTTAGGGAAAGGTTGTTCACAGAGATGAAGGAAACATCGCTTCAATGCGGGCACCCCCAGCTTGACGCTCTCTATCCACGCATCAAAAACTTCCTGCTCAGCGATATCACTGAGTACAACATGCTCGGTACAAAGGTGCGAGGCTATCGCACCCCAGATGCACCGAGCCTGTGGATACGCGACTTCGCCGACATGATGCGCGGCTTCAAGTACTGGGAGCACGATATGCAAAGCGAGGTCAACCACTTTGCGGAGACCCAGACCGCCAAGGGATGGATCTTTGACTACTTCACCATGACGCCGGAGAAGGTGCCATGCGAGAAGGAAAACTGGGCAAAGTATGTCCGTGTCCCCGTTGAAGCAGACGTTGAGTACCGCTTCATCAACGCCATCTATCTTGCATGGCAGGCGACAGGGGACGACAAATGGGTGAAGAGCCTTCTGCCGAATATGGAAAAAGCCCTGAGCTACATACTGACCGATGAATGGAGATGGGACAGGAAGACGAAGCTTGTGAAACGCGGCTATAGCATTGATACGTGGGACTTCGACTACACTGCCGGCCGGCACCCCTGGCTCAACTTTCAATTGAATGAGCACACCTTCTGGGGCATCATGCATGGCGACAATTCGGGCTATTATGTGGCGTTCAATCAGATGGCGGCGTTCTACAATCACCTGGGAAACAAGAAGCGAGCGCAGCACTGGAGGAAGTTCGCCGAAGCCTTTCGCAGGCGGGCAAACAAGCTTTGTTTCAACGGGCGATTCTATACGCACCACGTCCACCTTGTTCCGGTGAAGATCGAGGGTGTTGATGAAAGCGGGCAGTTGAGCCTCAGCAATCCGATGGACATTAACCGGGGCATGCCAACGCACGATATGGCGGTGAAGATCATACAGGAGTATCAAAAGAGAGCTGAAACAACGAAGGCATTCGCCGAGTGGTTCAGCATCGACCCGCCGATGCCGGATGGAGTCTACGGTGATCCAAAGCTGGTTGGTGGGGCGTACTGCAATGGTGGTATCATGCCGCTTGTTGGCGGGGAGCTCGCCCGCGCTGCTTTCGAACATGGCTATGAAGAATACGGTGTCAAACAGTTGCTGAAGTACGAAGAGTTGACGCGCAACAATGAGACGTATCTCTGGTATTTTCCTGATGGCCGACATGCCACCATTGAGACCAGCACAAGTCCTGACGCCTCTTCAACAGATGCTTGGGGTTCCTCTGCCATGCTCTATGCATTGATTGAAGGATTGGCCGGAGTGGTTGACGAACACAAGCTCTTTCAGAGAATCCGTCTTTCGCCTCGCTGGCTTGCCGCCGGGTGCAATGAGGCGAGGGTCTGTGCCGCCTACGGTGCATCGGGTGCATCTGTGGAGTATTCCTTTGCCCACGAGGACGCAAAGAACAGTCTCGAGCTTGAAGTGTGGGGAAAAGCGCAGGTGGATCTCCACCTTCTCCTTCCACGAGGTGCAAGAGCGGCAAAGGTGAAAGTTAACGGAAAGGTAGTGAGGTACAAGAACTCCCAGGTAGAGCAGAGCCGGTATGTTGATACATCCTTCAAGGTAAGCAAGAGAACGACCGTTCAAATTTCCTATCAATAGAGACATACGCTCATGAAACGTCGCGATTTCTTTAAAGCCCCTGCCTACGGGATGCTTCTCGGAAGCGCCCTTCCACTCTCATCTACTGCCGTGAAAAAGCATCCAGCACGGCCTTCGACTGCATCAGGTCCAAATCAGCAGGAAATCGAGCAGCGGATGCACCCGGACTTTGTGACCTATTTAGCCGGTGTCCAGTATTTCTTCTTTGGCAATGGGGAGATCACCGGTGTGGTCCAATACTGTCCGAAGGATCCGCGCGGGACCTTTCTTGGGTTCAGCATCATGAATCCCGGTCTCTTCAGCCGCAAATGGAGTACGTATCTGTATCATCCCGAGCGAGGCTTCACGAACACGCGTCTCGGTGTGACGCTTCAAGAAGACTCTACCCAGCGAGACGCAGCGAGTGGGATGTACTACGGCGTCAGGGGTTATTCCGTCACGCCGGAGAACCTGCGATCCGTTGAATGGAAGTATGTTGAGAGTGTCCCAATCGTTTCTGTGGTGTGGAGCGCGGGGGAATGTGAGGTTGAGGAGGAGTTCTTTGCGCCGAGCGAAGGGTCAATCCTCTTCCGGCGTGCGACGGTTAGGAACCGTTCAGCAAGAGGAGTGCGCGCGGAGCTAGGGCTTTCGCTCTATGCAAACTTCGGTCTCTTCGATCAGATCTTCACCGATGAGAAGGAGAAAGCAGCCTTCGCAATCGGCCTCGCAAGGTTGAAGCTCTTTTCGCTTGAGAAGAGCGTGACGGTAGCGGGCCGGTACGATGTGCGCATTGACCTCGGGCAGATAGGGCCGGGAGAATCAAAGCAGGGGACGTACGTCTATGCATTGAACAACGGCGAGCAGATCTTCAAAAAGAAAAGCGCGCCGGCGCTGTGGAAACAAACTGTAGGCTACTGGAGCAGCAAGAGCAGGCTCGAGACCGGCAATAAGAAGGTCGATGCTCTCTGGAAGATGTCGAAGACGGGGCTTCGGTCTGTCCTTGGCAACAACGGACGCATGGATGCGGGGGTGTGGCAGTACAATATGGAGTGGGTGATCGACCATTTGCTTGCGGCGGTCGGATTCTTGCGGACCGGATTTATCGATGAGGCACGACTCCTCGTCGAGCGAAACCTCAAGACTGCAATCGGTGCAGACGGGCGTACAATCGAATCGAGCCGCTGGTTTGGGTACGATTACACGGAGCTCAATCAGAACGGCAACCTTGTGTACAACGTGTGGGAGTACCTGTGTTGGACAGGCGATTTTGCCCTTGTGAGAGAATATTGGGAGAAGATCAAACTCTGTGCAGAGTTCCCGCTCAAGGATGTCTTCTTCGACAAACAGGCAAGCATGGTTCGGAACAAAAGGGAATTCTGGGAGCGAAGCGACAGCTTCGGCATCGAAGATGGTTTTGAGTTAGCGTATCAATTCTGGGTTGCCATCGGTCTGGAGAAAGGGGCTGAGATTGCGCAAGCGCTGGGCGACACTGCAGCCGCCCGGAAATGGCGGCGCGTATCGGAAGAAATGAGAACAGCGATCCTCTCCCATCCACACTTCAGAATGATAGAAGATGGACATTTCATCAAGCGAAGGAAACGGAACGGGGAGTGGCAGAAATTCTGTATTCCACCCGATCGCGGCACGATGCCGCCCGGTTCTCCATTGGCGACGGAGCAGAATCCTCTGCTGGACCCTGACACCGTTGTGCTCTTCCCGATTATCTATGGCATGATCGATCCGAAGAGCGGGCTGGCTCTCAAGACACTCGAGTGGGTTGATACGCTGTGGAGTCAGCGTTGGGAAGGAGGAGGATATCCGCGCTACAACACGACAAGTGAGCCGGATCCCCCGGCCCCGTGGCCGCTCGCATCGGTGATGGTAGCCCGCGCGCATGCAGAGGCGGGAAACGATGACAAGGTATGGAGGGTCCTCGATTGGGTTTCGGGTCTGCCTGGCGGTCGGTCCGGCTCCTGGTTCGAGCGTTATGGTCCGAGCATCACACCGCCCGCTCCTCCAGTTGGGATCGTTGGATGGATCTGGTACGAAATCATGGCTCTCTGCGTCCATCAGATCATCGGATTGAGGCCGGAGATCCAGCGGTTGGTGATCCGGCCGCGCCTGATCAAGGGGATAGACGAGATTCAGGCGAGCCATATCGTACGGGGGACTACGGTAAACATTTCGATTCGGCGATCGAAAGAGGCAAGCATTGCTTATGTTGACGGTAAGAAGGTAGCGCTACAAAATGGTTCGTTGGTGATGCGGTATCCAAAAAAGAAGAGACTAAACGTGGAATTGATGGTGGCGGGCTAGGTTACAAGTCCGACTTCTGCCGGGGAAACCTTCCGAAGGTTCTCACAGCAGCTCTCAGACCCTCGGAAGGTTCAAGAAGAAGTCGGACTTCTGCCTCGGAAGGAGTTTCGAACATGTACAGCATCGGTTATGATGTTGGAAGTTCATTTGTGAAGGCGGCGATCGTTGACGTTGAGCAGGGCAGCGTCATCGCGTCAGTTTCGTATCCCGAAAAGGAAATGGTTATCCATTCGCCCGTACAGGGGTGGGCAGAACAAGATCCTGCCACGTGGTGGGATGCGGTACGGAAGGTGACGAAGCTCGCGGAATCCAAAGCACCTGGATCGCTTCAGCAGGTACGGGCCATCGGGATCTCTTACCAAATGCATGGGCTTGTTCTGGTTGACCGGAACGGCACGCCGCTTCGTCCATCAATCATTTGGTGTGACAGTCGGGCAACGGAGATCGGCAGAAAAGCTTTTGCCGAGCTTGGGGAGAAAACTTGCCTGGCTGAACTCCTCAATTCACCGGGGAATTTCACCGCCTCGAAGCTGCGCTGGGTCATAGAGAACGAGCCGGCACTCTATGAGAAAGCATTCAAAGCGTTTCTTCCGGGAGACTATGTGGCCCTTAAGCTGACAGGCGATTTCAAAACGACGGTTTCCGGCCTGTCCGAAGGAATGCTCTGGAACTTCCGCGACCACGGCCTTGCTGAACGGGTGCTGGGCCACTACGGAATCCGAAAGGATGTGCTTGCCGATATCGTTCCCACGATGGGTACACAAGGATACCTGACAGCTTCTGCGGCGCAGGAGTTATCGCTGAAGGCAGGAATCCCGGTCTCCTATCGGGCAGGTGATCAGCCGAACAACGCTTTCTCTCTGAAGGTCTTGGAACCTGGAGAGATAGCAGCCACAGCAGGGACTTCGGGTGTCGTCTATGCCGTGAGTAGTTCACTGAACTGTGACCCGCAATCGCGCATCAATGCGTTTGCCCACATCAATCATCAGCGCAACGCACCCCGGATTGGCATTCTGCTGTGCATCAATGGAACGGGGATTTCGAACAGCTGGATTCGGAAGCTGATCGATGATGCCGCCTTGTCGTACGATGAAATGAATCGGCACGCCTCAACAGTTCCGGTCGGCTCGCGTGGAGTAATAGTCCTCCCCTTCGGAAATGGGGCAGAAAGGATGCTGGGAGATCGGGACGTCGGAGCGGCGGCCCTTCAGTTGAACTTCAACGTGCACGGCAAGCAGGAGTTGCTTCGCGCAGTCCAGGAAGGGGTGGCATTTGCCTTCAAGTACGGGCTCGACATTATGCAGTCGATGGAGATCAAGCCGCAAGTGCTCCGGGCCGGGGCAGCAAACATGTTTCTAAGCCCGGTCTTCTGCTCAACGCTCGCTTCTGTAACCGGGATCTCTATAGAGCTCTACAACACGGACGGCGCACAGGGTGCGGCCCGGGCAGCGGCAGTCGGCGCAGGATTAGTCCCGTCCCTCGCTGATGGCTTCAAGGGGATCGAGCACATCAAGACCGTTGAGCCCGAGCGAGATCAAGCCGATTATCTTGAGGCGTACAAAGCGTGGCTTGGCGCGTTGAAGGCAGCGCTCGGTCAATAGGCCATGACGTAGGTCGGCTCGCCTGAGCCGACTGACCGGGCAACGATGGACGGGACCGGCGTCCCGTCCTACAAGGATGGATCGCTTGTCAACAGATATCGTTCAGTTCCAAAATATCAGCAAGCGTTTCGGCGGAACCGTGGCACTTGACGATGTTAGCTTCTTTGCCCGGGACGGAGAAATCCACGCTGTCATGGGGGAAAACGGCGCCGGCAAGTCGACTCTGATGAGAATTCTTTCCGGAGTCCTGCAAATGGATTCGGGCACGTTGCTTCTCAATGGTAAGGAGAAACTCTTTCGATCTCCGGTCGACGCGCAGCGGGAGGGGATCAGCACTGTCTATCAGGAGCCGTACCTCGTTCCCCACATGAGCGTTGCAGAGAATGTGTTCCTGGGGCATGAACGAACGAAGCGGTTAGGAGTTGTCGACTTCGCGTACCTGAATGCCCACACTGAAAGAATCCTCGGAACGCTGGACCTCAAAGTATCGCCGACGGAGCTGCTCCTTAATCTGAGTCCGGCGGAAGTACAGCTTGTCCAAATTGCACGGGCGATCGCATTCTCAACGAGGATCCTCGTCCTTGATGAGCCCACTTCCTCCCTTACCGAACACGAGACGAAGATTCTGTTCGAGCTACTGAAGAAGCTCAATGCAAATGGTTTGACAATCATGTATGTCTCTCATCGCCTCAAAGAGATCTTTGAGCTCTGTCATCGGGCGACGGTATTGCGGGATGGAAAATATGTCGGCACCGTCGATGTTGAAAGGACGAACGAGAAAGAGATGATCAGCATGATGGTGGGGCGGGAGATCACGGAGCTCGGCGTAGCGGCCCGGCCTGCGCGTGCCGATACGCGCCTGGAGGTGAGGGGACTGTCGGTTTCACAAGCGCCTGTGCACGTAAAAGATGTGTCCATTGCTGTCCGAAGCGGGGAGATCGTCGCGCTGGCCGGCCTCGTTGGCTCCGGTCGGAGCGAGGTTGCCAAAGCCATCTTTGGCATCAACCGGATGGATACCGGTAAGGTGTGCATCGACGGGAAAGAGGTGATCATCAATAGCCCGAGAGATGCGATTCGATATGGCATGGCCTTCGTGCCTGAAGATCGCAAGGGGGAGGGGCTTATCTCAACGCAATCAATTAAATACAATATCTCCCTCACGGGCCTGAGACTGCTTTCGAAGTTCGGGTTCATCCGCGGCGCGTCTGAAAGGAGTCTTGCCCGCGCAAGCTCGAAACAGCTCGAGATCAAGTCTTCATCCGAAGACGCAGAGGTCTTCACATTGAGTGGCGGGAATCAACAGAAGGTTGTTCTGGCAAAATGGCTCTGGCTGAAGCCGCTGATTCTGGTATTGGACGAGCCGACCCGCGGGATCGATGTGGGTGCCAAGGCGGAAATTCATGGTCTGATCTTTGAGCTTGCAAAGACCGGAGTAGCGGTCCTTCTTGTTTCTTCCGAGCTTCCGGAGATCCTGAAGCTGGCGGATCGGATCTATGTTATGAGAGATGGGCAAATCGTCGGTCAGCTGAGCCGCCACGAGGCAAGTCAGGAAGCAATTATGCGCCTGGCGGCGATAGGAAACTAGCGCGGGAAAAATCCCGGAACGCTACGAAACTTCAGACAGGAGAGGAATGAAATCGGTCAACATATTCGATCACATTGTCGTTGGAGCATATTTTCTCTTTATGCTCGGCATCGGTCTGTATTTCATGCGGTTCAACAAAGGAGCCAGGGAGTATTTCGCCGGGGGGAACATGATCCCGTGGTGGGCGTCAGGCATGACGCTGTACATGGCGAATTTCACCGCATGGACCTTCTCGGGGGCAGCCGGATTTACGTACAGTACCGGGCCGTTCATGCTGATCTGGTTCTCCATCGGCTCTGTTGCGTACTTCATCGGGTCCTTTCTCACGGCGAAGCGCTGGCGAAGAACCCGGTCCATTTCTCCTGTGGAGTACACCCACGCGCGCTACAACACCACGACGCAGCAATTCCTCAGCTGGGTCATTGCCATCAACTTTACCCTGTCGGCTGGCGTGCAGCTTGCGGCGACGTCGAAGCTGCTGTCACCCGTGATGAATCTCGATGTCAACACGATGACACTGGTTACGGGCGGCGTCATTCTCTTGTACACATTTCTCGGAGGCGTCTGGGCTGTTTCGATCACAGATGTGGTGCAGGGAGTGATTCTCCTCGGAACAACGTTCATCGTTGCGCCGCTGAGTCTTTCACTCGTTGGTGGCGTGAGCGGCCTCTTTGAGCAGCTTCCCCCGCTGACATTTGACCACGTGTACAATGGGGTCCACTACGACGAGCACTGGCTGATATCAATCCTCCTGATTTCGATCATCGGATTTGCTGCGGGTTCGGGTCAACGCTTCTATTCCGTCAAAGACGAGAAATCGGCTTTGCGCGTCGGCTGGCTTGCCGCGTTGCTTGGGCTTGCCGGTCCCCTCACCTTTGGCGTCCCGCCGCTTGTTGCGAGAGTCCTCTGGCCGGACCTTTCACAGGTGGATTTCTTTGCACCCTACCTTGGCAGCAACCCGCAGGATCTGGTCTATCTCGCGCTCTGCGTGAAGTTCCTGCCAAACGGTTTGATCGGCGTGTTCATTGCTGCAATGCTTGCGGCAACGATGAGTACCCTCAGCTACGTGTACAACATGGTATCGTCTGTCTTTGCGCGCGATATGTATCAAGGCTTGTTCCGACCACAGACGAAGGATGAAGAGCTGCTCAAAGTCGGTCGCACGGCGTCGGTCGCCATCGGTCTGATCGTCACAACGCTGGCGCTCATTTTCATTAACAGCCAGTTTGGCATCTTCAACATGATGCAGGTGTTCTTCACGTTGTTCAACATCCCGGTGACCGTCCCGTTGTGTTTCGGCTTGATCTTCCGCAGGGTACCCAAATGGTCGGCGGTCGCAGGCATCACGTGGGGTCTGCTGGCCGGGATTGCGGGGCGCTACGTGTTGGGGTGGGACATCGGGCCGCAGGTGTACCTCGCGTTCGCGATGACATTCGGTATCTACGCGACATCCTACTGGACAGCGAAGCTCTACACCTCCAACAAGCCGGTGCTGTTGCTCATCAGTGTCCTCATCGCAGTTGGTGCAGGCCTCCTGTTCACGCAAACGATGGTCGGGGCTCAAACGGAGCTCTCCGTGGGAGTCGCGTGGCTCTGCGCAATCGCGTTTGGTGCGAGCCTGTATGGTTTTGCCAAGCTGTTCACCACAGACAACGAAGATGACATGCGCGTTCTCGCAGAGTTCTTCAAGAAGCTTGATACACCGGTGGATGTGAACAAGGAAGTGTTCGGTGCAGGGAAGATGCAGATTTCTGCCTTCCCACTCGTCGGCGGTACCATGATGGTCATGGGTGTGCTGATGAGCCTGGTCTTTCTAACCGGACTGCGGCGGGAGGAGGCAATCATTGTTGGGATATTCGTTTCGTTCATGATTCTCTTAGGTGCAACCTTGTGGTACCTCGGGAAGAGGTCTGAGATACGGGGGCCGGTGCCTGAAGCCGCAGACGCCGATGATAGAATTCACAACCCCAAACAGTGATCTGATCCATTGCGCTCGGATCCGGGAGGAGAACATCGGATGAAAGAGGTCAACATCTACGACTACCTCGTTGTTATCGGATACTTCGTGTTCATGTTGGGCATTGGTCTGTATTTCATGAAGATCAACAAGAGCGGAAAGGAGTATTTCGCCGGAGGCAGCATGATCCCGTGGTGGGTGTCCGGCATGACATTATACATGGCGAATTTCAGCGCCTGGACGTTTACGGGAGCTGCAGGGTTTGCCTACGCGACGGGATGGTTTGCCATACTCTACTTCGGGACGTGGTCGATTGCCTATTATGCGGGGTCGCAGCTTACCGCAGCACGGTGGCGCCGGACGCGCTCAATTTCCCCGGTGGAATACACCTACACGCGATTCAACTTCACAACCCAGCAGTTCCTTAGTCTCGTCATAGCCACCAACTTCACACTGTCGGCGGGAGTGCAACTGGCTGCGACCTGCAAGCTGCTTGCGCCGGTGATGGGCCTGGATATTACTATGGTAACCGTGGTGACCGGCATCGTCATTCTTCTCTATACATTCATGGGCGGATTATGGGCAGTCTCAATCACGGACGTTGTTCAGGGTGTGATTCTGCTCAGCATCACCTTCATTGTGATGCCGCTGGCCCTGGGATTGGTCGGCGGACCAATCAATCTGGTCAACGCTCTGCCGCCGCTCTCGTTCGACCACATGTACAACGGGGTACGCTACACCGAGCATTGGCTTGTTTCCATCTTCATCATTATGAGTCTTGGTACGGCCGCAGGGGCGGCCCAGCGGTTCTACAGCGTCAAAGATGAAAAGGACGCCAAGCGTGTAGGTAAGCTGGCGGGTGGATTGTTTCTCACCGTTCCGTTGGTGTTTGGTGTGCCTCCTCTTGTTGCCAAAGTTGTCTGGCCGGATCTGTCGCAGGTCGATTTCTTCAAGCCCTACATCGGCAGCAATCCTCAGGACCTGGTGTTCATCGGTCTTTGTTTGAAGCTTCTGCCGAACGGACTTGTCGGTGTCTTCCTTGCCGCGATGCTTGCTGCTACGATGAGTGCACTCAGTTCAGTGTACAACATGGTTTCTTCGATCCTCTCAAGAGACATCTATCAGGGTTGGATTCGTCCTACAACGACGGACGTCGGGTTACTCACCGTGGGAAGGGTATTTTCCGTCGTGTTAGGTCTGATTGTGACATCACTAGCCGTGATATTTGTGACCAGCCAGTTCGGCATCTTCAACTGGATGCAGGCGTTCTTCACACTGCTGAACATCCCGGTTGTTGTGCCTATAGCGTGTGGGTTGCTGTTCAGGAGAATCCCCAAATGGTCTGCAATAAGTGCGATCACCTGGGGATTGATCGTGGGTGTCACTGCGCGGTTTATCCTGGGGTGGGACATCGGGCCGCAGGTCTACCTCGCGTTTGTGATGACGTTCGGGATTCTCTCCACATCCTATTGGACCGGCCAGTGGTACAAGACAAGAAAATGGCTGCTGAGTCTTGCTTCGCTAGGGGTGACGGTGGCTACCGCTTTGCTGTTCACGCGCACGATCGTCGGGAACCCGTGGGGATTGGATGGGCAGCTTCAACATGCGCTTGCTTATCTTAGTCCCCTCATTCTTGGGGCGAGCCTCATTGGATTTGCCAGGCTCTTTGCATCGGAGACGGAGGAGCAGCGTAAGATGGTCGACGAATTCTTCAAGAAGCTCGACACGCCCGTGAATGTTCTCAAGGAAGTCTTCGGGGCAGGCAAGAGGCAAATTTCTACCTTTCCACTGGTGGGCAGCACGACGATTATCATGGGGCTGCTAATGAGTCTGATCTTCCTGACCGATCTGCCTGAGGGAGAGGCGATCATTCTCGGCGTCATGATCAGTATCATGATTCTTTTTGGGGCAGCGATGTGGTACTTCGGAAAGAAATCTGAAATTCGCACGGCTGCTCAATACGAGCAAAAAGTACACACAGAGGAGTAAGCACAATGCATCCGTTGGTGTGAGACTGTATGAAGATTCATCTTGCATACGGCAAAGAGGGGCTGGACATCGAGGTGCCAGACAGGAATCTGGCGAAAGTGCTGACCCTTGATGCTGTTCCACCACTCGAGAGCCCCGCGGATGCTGTTTGGCATTCACTCGGGCAACCCATGGGTTCGCCCCCGCTCGGTGAGCTTGCCAGGCGGGCAAAGAGAGCTTGTGTCGTTGTGTGTGATGTCACGCGACCCGTGCCGAATTCGATTCTTCTTCCTCCTGTTATGCAAACGCTGGAAGATCACGGTATCCAGCGCCAAGATATTACCATTCTGATTGCGACCGGCCTCCACCGACCGAGCACAGCTGAGGAACTGGAGTTGATCCTCGGCCCCGCCCTGGCAGAACGATACACCGTGATGCACCATCGCGCACGTGTGAAAGAAGAGCAAATATTCCTTGGCGAGACGGCGAGAAAAACACCGGTATACATTGACAAGGCATACTGTGCGGCGGATCTGAAAATCACGATTGGATTCATCGAGCCCCATCTTATGGCAGGATTCTCGGGGGGCCGAAAAATGACGGCTATCGGATGTGCCGGGGAAGAAACCATCAAGACGCTCCACAGTCCGTTGTTTCTTGATGATCCTCGATGCTGTGAGGGCTCGATCGACGGTAATCCGCTCCACCACGAGTTGCTGGAAATCGCTGCGATGGCTGGCCACGACTTCAGCCTCGATGTCTCTATGGATGAAGCAAGGAGCATCACCGGTGTTTTTGCCGGTGAGCCGGGCGCAGCACACGCGGCTGGAGTGCACGCTGTCCGCGGCTTTGTTCGCTCAACCGTGAAGGAGCCGGTTGATATCGTCATCAGCACGAGTGCGGGTTATCCTTTGGATCTGACCTATTACCAATCGATCAAAGGGATGACGGTAGCGCTGCCGGTTGTCAAGAAGGGGGGAATGGTGATCCTTGCGGCCGAGTGTGCTGAGGGATTAGGAAGTGACACGTTCTCAGCGATGGCTACCCGCTTTCCGAGTGCGGATGACTTTGAGAGGTGGGTTCACAGCAATCCTGTCGAAATTGACCAGTGGCAACTTCAGGAATGTGCTAAGGCCGCGCAGCATGCTGAGATCGTTCTCATCTCCCGGGGGATGACCAGCGATCAGCTGGCGAAACTGTTTATCCACTCGGCGGAGAATGTGGGAGAGGCGCTTGAGCAAGGCTTCAGGCGATATGGGCCGAACGCTTCCGTGGCTGTAATTCCCAAGGGACCATACACGCTCGTCGAGGTTGTCCGGCCTTCCAGTGAGTCTGCAACATAGCAATAGTGGGAATTGAGGTCTATTGGTGGAGATGGGGAGAAGAGAGGTGACGAGTTCTCACGTATTGTAACGATGTTTTCTTGACATATGAACGGAATACTGCTATACTGGTTTGTGCTTTAGTGAAACACTATTCAATTAGCTAAATGGTAGCGCTATGGCACCGGATTACACGGTACCCGCCATCGATCGTGCAATCAAGGTTCTGGAGCTCCTTTCCGCTTCGCCGCGTGGTATGTCACTTGCCCAGCTCGCTCTGCAAACACGAGTTCCCAAAAGCACGATGTTCCGGATTCTCCAGACGCTCCAGGAGCATTCGATCGTCGTGGAAGATGCAGAGCGGAAGCTTTTCACGCTCGGTATGAAGCTGCTTGAATGGGGACACGCAGCACTGGCGCGAATCGATCTGAAAACAATCGCGCATCCCCACTTGGTGAAACTAGCCCATGAAACGCGGGAAAGCTTCTACCTTGCTCTGCTCGATCGTGATGAGGTCATCCTTGTGGACCACGTCGACACACCGGAGATTTGGAAGATGGTTACCAGGCTCGGCTATCGGTCGCCATTCCATTGCACGGCAACGGGGCTTGTGCTCGCAGCGGATATGACGGAAGACGAAGTGCGGGGGATGATTGAGCGCCAGGGCCTCAAACGGTTCACGGCGAAGACGATGACCACGTCCGCGCGGTTGAAGAAACGGCTCGCAGAGGTGCGCCATTTGGGTTGCGCCGTTGTCGACGGAGAGTACAAGCCCGACCTCTGCGCGATCGCTGTGCCGATCAGGGACTACATGGGGAAAGTCGCTGCGTCACTGATGACGGCAATCCCGTCAGACCGGAGCAGCAGGGACGAGAAGCTCGTGGAGGGTTTGATTGAGGTCCTGAAGAAGGAGGCTGCGCTGATCTCGAAGCAGATCGGCTACGCCGAATGAGAAGTATCGGGTGGGGTGTCGCGCGCGTCTCGCATTCGCACTCATACCGCGCGCTACCGGTGCTGCTTTCCATACACATATACACCCGGGGTAACAGCTATGCACCGACTCTCTCTCGCATTTGTAAGCGACGAAATCTCCGCAGATTTCCGTGAAGCTGCCCGGTATGGCACACAGTGGGGTATCTCGACGTACGAACTTCGCATGCTGAAAACGGGCCGGGTGCCGGACGTGCAGGCAGATGAACTAGAAAACATCATGGCTGCGGTCAAAGAATATGGAATCAAGATTTCAGCACTGTCTCCGGGAATCTTCAAGCATCCTCTTTCGCAACAATCGTTGCTGAACGATGAGCTCACCGACGTCCTTCCCCGAACGATGGCAATGGCAAAGGAGTTTGAAGCTCCGCTCGTCATTGTGTTTGGCTTTCAGCGTGAACGGGACGAGCCGGCAGAGAATTTCGAAAAGGCGGTTGGATGGATGCGCCGGGCTGCAGAACTGGCCGCTCAGAACAACATCGTCCTTGCGGTTGAGAATGAGCCCGGCTTCTGGTGCGATTCGGGTGCGAACACAGCGAAGATGATCAGTGCAGTCAACTCACGCGCGCTGAGAGCCAACTGGGATCCGTGCAATGGATACGGCACGAAGGAGGTTCCTTTTCCCGACGGTTACCAGGCAATCAAGAAGTTCATTGCCAATGTCCACGTGAAAGACACAAAAGAGGGGTCGTTGGTTCAATGCGTTCCCGTCGGAGAAGGCGCTATTGACTGGAAGGGGCAACTTGAGGCCCTGATGTGTGACCGCATTGTGAATCATGTGAGCATCGAGACCCACTGCTTACCTCTCATTGAAAAATCCCAACAGAACGTTGCCACACTCACGAGATACCTGAACGAGATCCAAAGCCGTTTGGAGGCATAAGCATGAGCATAGAACGCCGTGATTTCCTCAAAGCAGTTGGCGCAGGGGCGCTCGCCGCAACGATCAAGCCCCCATTCACCAATGAACAAAAATCTTCTGGGGAGAACGAGCAGAAGGTTCATCATGACTTCCGCACGAACAATCCGGGGGTGGAATACTTCTGTTTGGGCAATGGTCTTGTCCTAGCAGCGGTTCAAGTGTCGCCAAAACCAGAGGATGGTACTCATTGTGGTATGCTTTTCATGTCGACTGAGCACTTCGCCCGCAAGATGAGCACCTACCTGTTCCATCCTGAACGGGGACTTCAGAACACGCGGTTCACGGCAGTGATCGATGGGAAAGGCTACGTCGCAGAGTACGACAAATCTAAGGTTCACTGGGAGTATCCCGACGGGATCCCCACGATCGTGATGGAATGGGAGGCCGGTAGCTGTTCCGTGCGTGAAGAACTGATGTGTCCTATCAACGACCCGGCTGTCGTGCGGTCCGTGAGTATTCACAACAAGGGCAGGACCGATGTTCAAGCCGGCGGTACAGTCCTCCTCTATCCAAATCTAATGTACTTCGATGAGTATTCCGTCGATCGCAAACGGATGACGCTTTCAGCTTCCGGCTACCAAACGATGCAGTTGTTCACCTTTGAGGAGGCCACAGCTGGTGATCGTCATCTGAACATCCGGCTTGGCGAGATACCGGCGGGCGGGACGAAATCAGCTATTATTGTCCTCACGTTAAACATGAAACGGTTGGCGGTCGAAAAGAAGGGAATGCAGCGGATGCTCGAAGAAACAAAGAGATATTGGGCCGGGCGCGCAGCGTTTGACGCTGGCAACGAGCATTTGAATCATCTCTTCGACTGCTCGAAGACGGGACTGCGGGCAGGTGTGGCCAGGTCGGGAAAGATGGATGCAAGTATCTGGCAGTACAACTTCGAGTGGGTTAGGGACAGCAGCATGGTTGCGATCGGGTGTGCGCTCAGCGGGCACACCGATATCGCTGAAGCCCTGCTGCGGCGTATTCTCGAGCGCTCAGTGGACGACGAAGGGCGAGCAATCGACGCAAGTCGGCACCGTCCCCCCGCGACGATTGAACTGGATCAGAACGGTGAACTCATCTATACCCTGTGGACACATTGGGTATGGACCGGAAGCGACGCCGTCATCAAGGATTATTGGCCCAAGATCAAGGCTGTTGCGGACTACGTTTTGCGGCCGGAGTTTCGTGATCCTGCCACGGGGCTTCTGAAGAACTCGCGTGAGTTTTGGGAGCGTGACCCTTCGTTTGGTGTGAGGGAAGGATATGAACTCGCTTACCAGGTCTGGAATATTGTAGGTCTGCAGGCCGGATCAGAGATCGCGAGCCACATGAAGGATCCGGCTGCGGAGAGAAGGTGGCTTGCTGCCTCTCGCCTAATGAGAGACTCATTCCTGCACCATCCCACCCACTCATTCGTCGATGACGGCAAATTCATCAAGCGTCGTCTCACCGACGGTCAGGTTCAGAGGACGTTCGAGCCACCCAATCGGAAAGCCATGCCTCCTGGTGTGCCGTTGAATGTGGAATCGGTTTCCTATATCAACCCTGATACAGCGAGCGTGCTACCGATGATGCTCGGCGTGTTGGATCCAAGGAGCTCGGTCGCGCTGAAGACGCTGGAGTCGATGGAAGAGCTATGGAATCAGCGATGGACGACAGGGGGTTATGCCCGGTACCATGTGACGTCCGAGCCAGACTCGCCGGGTCCCTGGCCCTTTGCGACAATGTTCCTTGCGCGCGCGTATTTTGAAGCGGGCAATGACGAGAAGGTTTGGCGAGCTCTTGACTGGCTGCTGAAGGCACCGGGCGGAAAAGCTGGCGCGTGGTTTGAGTGCTATGTCGATCGGCCTGTCCCGCCCCTGCCGCCCTTGGGCATTGTGATCTGGACGTGGGCTGAAATAGTCACATTTTTTGTGCATCACCTTCTGGGAGTTCAGCCAACACCGAAGACCCTGGTGATCCGCCCTCGTCTTCTCCAGGGGCTCGATGGGATCAAAGCCAAGGTCGTTGTGCGGGGACGGGATGTCGTCCTTGATCTCAAAAGGACGACGGCAGAGGTGAGCGCAATGGTCAACAGGAAGAGGGTCGATCTCAAGGACGGTGCCTTGATTCTTCCTCTGCCGCAAAAGAATCTGACCGTTGAGATGAACATCTGAGACTTCTCTGAAGACAGGCCCATGGCTATTCTTTTTGGACGTGATCACTCTCGAGAAGATCTCCAGAAGCGGGTCGGTCATCTCCTGCAAGTAGCAGGTGTTCGATTGATGACGCTGACGGAGGGAAGCGAGGCGGGCGTCCACATTGCTGATGTGCGGAGTGGATCCGGCCTGCGTTTTCAGGTCTCACTCGATCGGGGCATGGATATCTCGATGGCGGATTATAAGGGAATCCCGCTCGCCTGGCGCTCCGCAAGTGGAGATGTGCACCCGAGCTACTACGACCCGCGGGGGCTCGGATGGGCGCGGTCGTTTCCCGGAGGATTGCTAACAGGTTGCGGTCTTACCTATCTCGGTGCTCCCTGCGTTGATGAGGGTGAGGAGCTCGGTCTGCACGGCCGACTCTCAAACACTCCTGCGACAGATATCAAGACAGGAACCCAGTGGGTTGATGATCGTTGCATCTTCACCATTGATGGAGTTATCCGGGAGAGTACCCCCTTCGGCTATGATCTTGTCCTTCGCCGGACGATAGAGATCGAGCTTGGCGAATCCACCATCACCCTTCGTGATGTCGTCAGCAACGAAGGATACCGTCGATCGCCGTTGATGATTCTCTATCATATCAATCCAGGCTGGCCGCTTGTTGATGAAGGTGCGAAGTTGCTGCTGGACGCAGCATCAACCATTCCCCGTGATGAAGAGGCAACAAAAGGATTCGACCGCGCAACTACGATGTCGGGTCCCCTCCCTAACTTCAAAGAACAGGTTTTTTTCCACGATCTGAAAGCGGACGGGATGGCGATGGCAACAGCCCTTCTGGCAAATACGAAGCTCAAGCTTGGCCTCTTCGTGCGCTATCGCCAGACGGAGCTGCCGCGGTTCATTGAATGGAAAATGATGGGAGAGGGAGCATACGTGCTCGGTTTGGAGCCCGCCAACTGCTGGGTTCAAGGGCGTGCCAGAGAACGAGAAAGAGGGACGCTGCAGTTCCTCGATCCTGGGGAACGAAGGACCATTTCACTGCAAATCGGAATCCTCGATGGGAACGAGGCAATCGACAATTTCGCTCGAGAATATAATCTGCGATGAAGACAGAGAAAATCAGGATCGGACAGGCCGGTATTGCCAACCATGGGAGAACAATTGTCAATGCAGTTCGCGATGCGGGCAATCTTCAGTTGGCCTCATGTTTTGACATCAACGAAAGCGCAAACCGGGCGGTAGCAAAGGAGTTTGATGCCCGCGCGGCCGCGAGTTACGAGGAACTTGTCCAGGATTCTTCCATCGATGCGGTCGTGCTCGTGACGCCCAACCACCTACACGCTGACCAGGTGCAGATGGCCATAGCTGCCGGCAAGCACATCTTCGTGGAAAAACCGATTACGAATACTGTGAGTGAAGCTAAACGGTCGATCGCCTTTGCTGGGAAAGCCGGCCTTACGTTAATGGTCGGTCACAACACTCGGCGGCGGAGGGTCTTTCGTCGGGCCAAGCAGCTGCTCAGCGAGCGGCGGATCGGCACCGTGGTGGGCGTTGAGGCAAATCTTTCACGCCCGGCGGGCATTCAGGCGGACTTGCCTGCGTGGAAAGCTGATCCGACGAAATGCGCGCTCCTCCCGATGATGCAACTGGGGATTCACTTTGTCGACACCGTCACGTATCTCCTCGGCCCGATTGCGCGTGTAAGTTGCTTCGCTGCCAATGTTGCGATGCCCGGTAACGTCCTTGATTCGACTTCAGCACTCCTCCAGCTAGAGTCGGGTATTCCCGTTGCCCTGAGTTCGTACTATGTTTCGGCGGATGCCTATTTTGTGAGGATCTACGGCACCGAGGGGACAATCCATTGTACGCCGCTGAAGCTGAGGCTGGAGCTCCTTCAGAATGGAGAGTTGAGGGAAGTTCAGGAAGAAGATTTCAGTTCTGAGGGTGCTGAGAGCTTTGTCCTCCAGATGCGCGAGTTTGGCGAGTGTATCCTCAGGGGAATGAAACCGGAAACCGGCGGCGACGAGGGGTTAATGGCCCTCGCCGTTATTGAAGCAATGCTTCGATCGGTCCAGACAAACTCAGTTGTTGAACTAAGAGATATTCTCCATGACTGATCGGACGACCACTTCACGGCGCGATTTCCTGAGCCAAGCAGCGCTGACCGCTTCGCTTCTCGCTGTAAGTCCCTGGCAGCTTCTGATGCGCCCGCCAACCGCAGGTGAAGGTCTTGGATCACGACCTGGGCTCTTGTTCGATGAGTCGGATGTGGCCCGCATACGGGAGACTGCCAAGCATCCGAGGTTTGCGGCGTATTGGAACACACTGAGCAACGCCAATCTAGAGGTGGACAAGAGATTCCTCCGCGAAGAACTTCGGTTGAACAACCACGTTTCCGACTTCCTCAAGGCAAGGACAATTCTTGAGCGGACGTCGTTTGTCTACGCCATTTCGGGAAATCCCAGCCAGCTTGAAGTCGCCAAGCTTGCCATCGACAGGATTCTGGAATACAGGAAGTGGGACTATTTCCTCGAGGGAGGAGAGCACACGATAGGCCTGCAGCGTGCGCCCGAGGCAACGATTGCAATGGCGTTTGCCCGTGAGTGGCTTGATGGGGTGCTCAGCGATGCAACCAAGCGGGAAATTGAAATCCAGATTGCAGAAAAGGGAGCGCCCGCGTGTTACCGTACCCTCTACGGCATGAAATATCCTGACCGTGTGCGGGGATGGGGATTTGATCCGGAGAGCGATTACAAGTTCCGGTTCGACCTGAGCCGGTGGCCGCTTATCCTCAATTCTACAAATCTTAAAGTCATTCCTATTGCAGGCCTTGGGATCGCCGCCTGTTTACTTCATGACAAGCATCCGCAGGCACAGCGATGGCTGGAATTGGCGTTGCAGAGCGCAAGGGCATTCGCCCCGATGTTCGGCTCGGACGGGAGTTATGATGAGGGGGTCAGCTACTGGGGTTATACGGCGTTGCATTTGACGCTCTTTGTAGAGGTGCTCTATCGGATACTTGGCATCGACGAGCGTTCGCTGATTAACTATCCCGGAACCGTTCGATATGGGCTGCAGATGTCAATGCCAACAACCGGGAAACGTGACGACTCCGTCAACTTCGGTGACGCAAGCACACTTGGGGATGTTTCCGTAGCGGCCTGGGCTGCCCGGAGGCATCGTGACTCGACAGCGCAGTATGTGGCGACATCCAT
>VGWB01000017.1 GCA_016873755.1 Ignavibacteria bacterium
CGTTATTCACGCAACAACCTAACACCCTTCTCTCGCAGTTTCAAGCCAGATGCACGATGGAGGGCTCTCCGACGATCTAGCGGCCGGTTTCGAAAGCGGTGAAGCGTCGCACATCGACGGAAGGACCGTCGATGAAAGAGCATAACGTTGACACTCGTTCGCCAGATGATCTCGTCGGACTCCTCGTCAGCAAGAGCCTGAGCTGTGCGGGAACGGATCATATCAACTGCGACGAGAAGAAAGCTTAAGTCGGTAAGGGACGATCACCCCCTATTGAGGATGAGTTGGAAAATGTCGCCGATACCGATCGTTTGGTGTGTGAAAAATGATTCTCCGTACTTCACTCCGATGCGCATCCCATAGTACCGGCATTGGGTTTCGACCCTCTCGAGGAATTCCGGGCTGCTGAGCTTCGTTTCGCGCTCGGCGCTGTTCGGATTGTAGAACTGCGATGCGTAGGAGCGGATTGCCTTCATTTTGATGTCGAATGTATCGCTGATGTCGACAATGAAGGAAGGGGAAAATTCATGCCACTGCATGAATTCGAAGAAGTGGTGCGGCCGGTGAGGCTGCTGGTCGACACCCTTGTGTTTTGTCCTGATCTTCTCCAGGCCGGCATAGAACCATGCCTCCCGGCACAACTGATGGGTGTGGACGTGATCCGGATGGCGCTCAACTGCATGGGGAATCAACAGGATCTTCGGCCGGAGTTCTCGGATGAGCCTGATCATCTTCTTTGCATTCTCCGGGGTGATCTCGATGTTGCCATCCGGGATCATGAGGCTTCGCCGTATCGTGACACCGAGAATCTTCGCCGCTTTCCCCGCCTCCTCTGCTCGGAGCTCCTTGGTCCCTCTTGTCCCCAGTTCTCCTTGTGTAACGTCCGCAAGAGCGACTTTGTATCCCTGCTTCGCGAGCTTCGCTATGGTACCTCCACATGAAAGCTCCAGGTCATCCGGGTGCGAGCCGAAGGCCAGGACATCAATGGGCATGTCTTCTCCTCAGATTCAGAAATGATGTGCAAATATACCAAAGACAGAACGGAAAGACAAGGAGGAGGGGAATTGACGAAAGCGGCATCTCCACTCGGTTCCTGTCCCGGCGAGCGCCGCGCGCCGTGACAGTGAGGGATAGTGAAACTGCTTTCTGCGTGCGACAAACATCAATCTTTCCTATATTGGCTCACCAAGACCAAGCGGACATTGCTCATGCCAGAAGAACAAAAGGTCCTTTCCGTCTCAGAGATCACTCGCCAGATCAAGTTCTCGCTCGAGCGGCGATTCCCACGGGTATGGATCCAAGGGGAGATTTCCAACTTCAAGCGCCACACCTCCGGCCATCTATATTTTACGCTCAAGGATGAAGGAGCACAGATTTCCGCCGTGATGTGGCGAAGCCGCGCGGAAAGCCTTCTCTTTGCCGTGGAGGACGGGATGAAGGTGATCGCGCGGGGAGCGATCACCGTGTACCCACCGCGCGGCAACTATCAGATTGACGCGGACCAGCTCACGCCGGTCGGCATTGGCGAGCTCCAGCTAGCATTCGAGCGCTTGAAGCAGAAGCTCGCGGCAGAAGGCCTCTTCAACCCGGAGCACAAGAAGCCGATTCCCGAGTACCCCGAGCGTATCGGAATCATCACATCGGAAACCGGAGCGGCTCTTCAGGACATTCGCAGCGTTCTCGCGAGGCGGTTCCCATCGCTGGAAGTCATTCTGCTTCCGGTCCGTGTGCAGGGAGCCGGAGCGGCGGAGGAAATTGCACAGGCTATTGAAGAGATGGACGCATACGGAAGAGTGGATGTGCTGATTGTAGGCCGCGGAGGAGGTTCATTGGAAGATCTCTGGGCATTCAATGAAGAGGTCGTCGCCAGAGCGATCTTCGCGTCACGAATTCCTATTATCAGCGCTGTCGGACATGAAATCGATTTCAGCATAGCGGATTTCGTCGCCGACATGCGGGCTCCGACGCCGTCTGCTGCTGCAGAGCTCGTGGTTCGTGATCGGCTCGAGCTCCTTGAAGTTATTAAGAACTATTGCTATACTATGTATGGATCTCTACGAGAGGAAATCGCCTCACGGCGTGAGCGGGTGCAGAGCCTCGTGGCAAGTTATTCGTTTAACAGACCCAAGGACCTCGTACGGGAGTCGGCGCAGCGGGTGGATGAGCTTGAACGCAATCTGACGACGAGATTTTCCCACCATCTGCAACTTATTCACGAGCGACAACGAACCCTGCAACATCGGCTGGAAGCACTCAGCCCACGAGCCGTTTTGCGCCGTGGATATGCGCTTGTTCGGAAGCACGGTGTGTTGGTGGTCAGTGCACGAAGGCTCAGGGCAGGGGATGAGGCGTCGATTCAGTTCCACGACGGTGAGGTGTTAACGAAGGTGCAGAAATGAGTTCGAAAAAAGGACAGAAACGCTCATTCGAGGATGCGCTGCGGCGCCTGGAGGTGATTGTCGAATCACTCGAACAAGGAAATGCGTCCCTCGATGATGCTGTGGCGCTGTATGAGGAGGGCATACAGCTTTCGAAAGAATGTGCCGAGAAGCTTAAGGCCACGGAGCTTCGGATAAAGAGGCTTTCGAAGAATGTGGCTGGCCAGTTTGAAGTGCGTGAATCAGAGGAAGAATGAGCGAACCTCATTTTCGTTTTCTTGACTCGATAAACTACCCTGAAGATCTGCGCAGGTGTGAGGTGCAGGATCTCCGAAAGATTTGCGCCGAAGTGCGGGAGTTTCTCGTTGACTGTGTTTCAAAGACCGGTGGACATTTTGGTGCAGGCCTCGGGGCGGTCGAGCTTGCGGTCGCTCTCCATTACGTATTCGATACCCCGAAGGACAAGCTCATCTGGGATACGGGACACCAGGCATATCCACATAAGATCTTAACGGGGCGCAAAGATCGGATGCATACGATGCGCCAGCTGTACGGGCTGAGCGGTTTCTTGAAGCGAACTGAAAGCGAGTACGACGCGTTCGGCGCCGGTCACGCGAGCACTGCGATTTCGGCGTCGCTGGGGATTGCGACAGCCCGAGATTTCGCGGGACATGACTACAAAGTGGTTGCGATTGTCGGCGACGGCTCGTTGACGGGCGGGATGGCCTACGAAGCCATGAACAATGCTGGCTTGCTGAAGAAAGACCTCATCGTGGTGCTGAACGACAACGGGATGGTCTCGCTCTCTTCTGTCAGGCCTTCACTCTGGTCCTTCCACAACTACTTCAGTGAAGTTCTCACCCATCCCACGTACAACAAATTCAAGGCGAACGTCTGGGAGCTGACGGGCAAGCTGGACACCTTCGGCGATCGGCTCCGTTCTGTCGCGCAGAAATTCGAGAAGGGTGTCAAGGCGGTCGTCACGCCGGGGATGCTTTTCGAAGCCCTTGGGTTCCGCTATTTTGGACCGTTCAACGGCCACAACGTCATCAAGCTCGTTGAGATATTCAGACACGTACGGGATCTGAAGGGTCCAATACTCATTCACGTCCGGACGACAAAAGGCAAGGGGTATCCTCCCGCAGAAAAGGAGGCCACGCGGCTGCATGGCGTGACGCCCTTCGACAAGATCACCGGACTCACGCAGAAGAAGCCCGACGAAAAGCCGGCCTTGACAACGGTTTTTGGAAAGGCGCTCGTCGAGATCTGCCGACAGAATCCCCGTGTCGTTGGGATCACGGCGGCGATGCCGGATGGGACGGGTTTGAACATCCTGCAGGAAGAAATGCCCGAGCGATTCTTCGACGTAGGGATCGCCGAGCAACACGCTGTTACTTTTGCCGCGGGCCTGGCGACTGAAGGATACATTCCCGTCGTCGCCGTCTATTCAACGTTCCTGCAGAGGGCATTCGATCAGGTCGTCCACGATTGTGCGATTCAGAACCTGCCTGTCGTGTTCGTCCTCGACCGGGGTGGACTCGTAGGAGCGGACGGTGCAACGCACCACGGTGCGCTGGACCTGGCTTACCTGCGCTGTATCCAGGGTATGGTGGTCATGGCTCCCAAAGACGAACAGGAATTACGCGATATGGTGTACACGGCCGTGCAGTACAGAAAGGGACCGATTGCTCTGCGCTATCCACGTGGAAGCGGCCTAGGCGTTCCGGTGCGTGAAGGATTCCGGGAGCTTGAGATCGGCAAGGCCGAAACGGTACGGAACGGCAAAGACATAGCGATCCTTGCGATCGGCAACATGGTGTCGAATGCGGTGGAGGCCGCAACGATCCTCGCGGAGCAAGGAATTGAGGCTGAGGTCGTGAACATGCGTTTCGTCAAGCCGATCGATGATGAAACCATCAGATCTGTCGCGTTACGAATGGCGTGCCTCCTGACTGTGGAAGACAACGTTGTCCAGGGTGGATTTGGCTCTGCGGTTCTCGAGTCGTTGAACCGGCAGGGCTTCAACAACGTCGCTGCGAAGATCCATGGTCTTCCGGATCAGTTTGTGGACCACGGTACACCGAATGAGCTTCATCGCATGCTCAAGCTTGACCCCCGCGGGATCGCAGAAGTTGCAGGAGAGCTTCTGGCCTCACGTAAGAACAAACCAGCCCTTGAGCTGATTTCCTCATAAACCACCCGGTCTCCAGATGCAAAAAGCACGTATCGCCGTCGTTGGCCTTGGTACAAGCGGACAAACCGTCCATCTTCCCATCCTCACCAAGTTCCCTGATACCGAGATCGTCGCGGTCTGCGACGTCGAGGGATCAAAGGCGGAGTTCGTCGCCAAGAAGTACGACATCCCCCGGTATTACACCGATCTCGACGAAATGCTCAAAGCTGAAGAAGACATTGTCGGTGTTGATATCTGCACATCGACGTTCACACACCGGGATGTGGCAATTGCCGCGTTGGAAGCGAAGAAGCACGTGCTCGTTGAGAAACCTCTCGCCCGTACGCAAAAGGAAGCAATCGAAATCCAAACTGCCGGGAAAAAGAACCAGCGTAAGATTATGGTCGGCATGAACAACAGGTTTCGACCGGATGCGATGATTCTGAAAAGCATGATCCAGGGAGGAGAGCTCGGAAAGATCTACTACGCGAAATCGGGCTGGTTGCGCAAGCTCAAAACGGCGAGCCCCTGGTTGACGAGAAAGGAGAAGTCGGGCGGCGGTGTGGTGCTTGACCTTGGCATCGTGATGTTTGACCTGGCGTTTTGGCTGATGGGGTACCCGGAGGCGAAGGAAGTCGTAGCGGCAAATTACTCCCACAACACGCGGGGTGTCGAGGATTCTTCTGTCGTGTTTATCCGCATGAAGAGCGGTTCGTCGATTACGATCGAGTCGAGCTGGTCATTTGAATCCGATCAAGATTTCTACTACTGCGACTGCTTCGGCACCGAAGGAAGTGGCTCCTTGAACCCGTTCAGAATCTTGAAGCGTATGCATGGAAATCTCGTAAACGTCACGCCGGTATCTCACGAGACACCGCAAACCCTGTACTGGAAATCATATGAGACGGAATTGAAGCACTGGATCGGATCGCTGCGTGGTCTTCATCCGGTCATTTCCACAGCCGAGGAAGCGGTACATCGGATGAAGATCGTCGACGCGATCTATCAATCTGCCCAGAAAGGGAAGAGTATCGTGGTGAAATGATATCCAGAGGACAGCCTGCGGCCGCCTTGGAACCAGATTTCTTTCGAACCTTACATTTTCTATCCCACCCGCTTTTCACATCCCGCAACGGAATGCGTCATCATCGGCCCATCGTCGCCCTGCTCACAGACTTCGGCTCCGGCGAACACTATGTGGGCACAGTGAAGGCCGTGATGCTCTCGATCAACCCATCGCTGCAGATCGTCGATATCACGCATGACGTCGAGCCACAGAATGTGCGGCAGGCCTCGTACCTTCTCTGGGCATCGTATCGGTATTTTCCAGCTTGCACTATCTTCGCATGCGTGGTGGATCCCGGGGTCGGCAGCTCGCGGCGAATCCTCGGGGTTCAGACGAAACGCTACTCCTTCATCGCGCCGGACAACGGCCTGCTTGACCTCGTCTTGTCGACGGAGCCGGAGTCCCGTGCATACAAGATTGATGATGCGCGGGTTGGGAAGCGTTCGTTTTTCCTGGAGCGAATTTCATCCACGTTCCACGCCAGAGACATTTTTGCACCGGTTGCGGCCCATCTTTCCCGTGGTGTGAAACTCTCTTCAATAGGCAATCCCGCACACCTTGGACGGATCTCCCAAGTGTTCCTGAGTGCTGCGACGGCCGGGACGCGTGGCTCGATTCTCCATATCGATCGCTTCGGGAATATCATTACAAACATCGCTGGCGACGACGAGCAGTTCTTGTCGGAGAACGTGAAGGGTATCCTCATGGGAGGGAAGCGAGTATCACGATGGATCAGGAACTACGCTGAAGGCCCACCGAACACTCCGTGCATGATCATCGGTAGCAGTGGCCTTGTCGAAATCGTGGTGAAGAATGGAAATGCTGCACGCGCGATGGGCGTGAATGCCTCGACCCCGTTCCGCATTCTTGGCAAATGAAACGGCAAAACCTGGTTGACAGAGAGTACATGCAGCGCTGCTTCGAACTGGCGGCGCGCGGGAGGGCTCGGGTGAGCCCCAACCCCATGGTGGGGTGCGTGATCGTTCGGAACGGGAGAATAGTTGGAGAAGGATTTCACGAACGGTTTGGCGGTGCACATGCTGAAGCGAACGCGTTGCGGCAGGCGGGGGGAAGAGCGCGGGGCTCAACAGTGTACGTTAACCTGGAGCCATGCTCGCACTACGGAAAGACCCCACCGTGTGTGCATGCTTTGCTCAAGGCGGGAGTGAAACGTGTTGTCGCGTCGACGCGGGATCCAAATCCCGTGATATCCGGCAGGGGACTCGCTATGCTGCGGCGAGCGGGACTGAAAGTCAACGTCGGAGTTCTGGGATCAGAGGCAGAGAAACTCAATGAACATTTCTACGCTTTCATGCGAACCGGGATGCCGTTCGTGGGCATAAAGATCGCACAAACGCTTGACGGTTGCATCGCCGACGAGCGCGGGCGGTCAAAATGGATTACCTCAGAGGGCGCGAGGAGAGAAGCCCACCGGATGCGCGCAGAATATGACGCCGTCCTTGTCGGAACCGATACGATCATCAAGGATAACCCCAAACTGAGTGTCCGGAAGGTCACGGGGCGCAACCCGGTTCGCGTCGTTCTCGATCCGCAGCTTCGTTGCCCTGCCTGGTCGAACGTCTTCAATACGAAGTTGGCGCGCACAGTCATCATTGGTTCACAACAGGCGGTTCGAGTGATGCGGAAGAAGGTCACGGAGCTCGTGGAGCGGGACGTGCAAGTTCTGGGGGTAGAGGCAAAACCGGATTTCGACCTTCGGTCCGTTCTTCAAGCTCTCGGGGCGTTGGGGATTTCCTCGGTCCTCGTGGAGGGAGGGAGGACGACGACGAGCGGTTTTCTCAAGGCGAGACTCGCTCGGAAGCTTCACTGCTTTGTTGCTCCCAAAATTTTCGGGGGTGGCCTGCATGCATTTGCGCTGAAACCAGGGCTGACGCTCGCCAAATCAATTCTCGTGGAACCGGTTGCGATAAGAATCTGCGGCGACGATGTTCTGCTCGAAGGACCGATCCAGTATCGGTGACATTCGTGATTGGCATCTCTGCTGTTTGTCGTGATCAAAATCTGGAGAGATCATGTTTACGGGTCTTGTCGAAGAAGAAGGAACCGTAGAGAAGATTGAACGCAGGCGCGGAAGCGTCTTCTTCACGTTACGGGGAAAGAAGAAAGTCCGGAACCTGAAGATCAATGACAGTATCGCGGTCAATGGCACATGCCTCACCGTGATACGAGCGGGGAGGATGTGGTTTCGGGTTCAGGCCGTTGAGGAGACCCTCTGCAAAACAAACCTCGGTGAGCTCCGCGAAGGGGACCGGGTGAATCTCGAGCGACCGCTTTCGCCGGGCGACCGGCTCGGCGGACATTTCGTTTTGGGACACGTAGATGGGATCGGCGTTGTTACCAGGATTCAGACCAGAAAGAGCAGCTGGATGTTCTGGTTCAGAGTCACCAGGAGGCTCGCTCGCTACTTGATTCCCGTCGGTTCCGTTGCGATCAACGGAGTGAGTCTCACGGTTGCATCTTTGCGTGGCAACGAGTTCGGGATCTCGATCATCCCGCATACGATGGAGGTGACGACGTTCGGGAGTCTAAATGTGGGCGACAGGGTGAATATCGAGTTCGACATGCTTGGCAAGTACGTAGAGAGACTCCTGAAGGCCCGGAGACGTTAGCAATCGGGGAGAAATGATCTCCTTTCGCCCGGCGCGATTCACCTTGCATTTCTGAATGGAGTTGTTTATATTTGATGTGAACCCCAATTGAAATTGGGGTTTTTACATATGTTCAAGGAAGCGATATGTACACTTTCTTCGTCACGATCGAAATTCTGATTAGCATCGTGCTGGTCATCGTGGTGCTCATGCAAGCGAGCAAGGGGGGCGGATTGGCGGGCACGTTGGGCACCAGTAACCTCGGCACGGTGTTCGGAGTTCGCCGCACGTCCGACTTCCTTACCAAGACAACGACGGTCCTGGCAACGGCGTTCCTGATCCTTGCGTTGTTCATCAATCTTGTGGTCTTGCCAAAAGGCGAAGGCACGCAGCAGAGCATCATTCAGTCGTCTCCGCAGCCGACGTCACTTCCCCCGGGCACTCAACCTGCGCAGACGCCCCCGACAGGTCGATAAGCGATGGGCAGTTGTTTGCACCCATGGCTCAATTGGTAGAGCAACTGACTCTTAATCAGTGGGTTCCAGGTTCGAGTCCTGGTGGGTGCACAAAAACACAAGGGGTCCGCAACGCGGGCCCCGATGTGTTTTTGAGTATCAATGGAGGGTGAAGTTGTCCTGTCGGAGTCCAGCGAAGCGGGACGTAGACCCCGCCGCTGTTAGGCGGGGGTGGGTGCACACCTATGAGTTCCCGACAAAGAGTGTCGGGATCCGCAGAACAACAGACGAGTTAGCCAACAGGGCTGACTCGCATCATTTTGGGACCTGCTGACAGGATAAGTCAGCTGCCCGTGTTCAGTTCCTTCCCCATTTCCCGATATCTTCGGTATCAGAACCTCTCATCTCAGATCGTCCAATTGGTGGCATCAAAGCCGGTGACAATCGTAGGGAAAGGAGCTCATCGGAAGAGCCGATTGACATTGAAGGAGGACTGTTTTACTTTGCTGCATAAGACATCCATCCCTGGTTCAACGCGATCAAAGAGAGTAGATCTCCACCATGCCTGACTTGACGAGACGAGAATTGCTGCGGCTCCTGGCGTCGGCCGTACCTTCGTTGACACTGTTGGCACAGGTGAAAGAAGACATTTTCCAGCAGGAGCGAATATGTCTTCACATCTACGATCCGAAACAGAGTATTCCGGATCCGCTGAAGGAACGGCAACCGAGCCCGGGCCGACGCTCCCCGTCGAGAAAGTACTTTCACGCTGGCATCTCTGAGCTCATTCTGTGTACGTCTTCTGAGAGGCTCCTGAATATCTTCCAATACTTCTGGCCAGTATCGGGGCCGGAGTTTCGCCAACTGCAGGAATCTATCTCGGTACAATTCGAGAAACCCACTGTTTCGGACTCGGGAGCCATTGACCAACTCAAGAAATATCTCGGCGAACAACGATCTTCCCTGCAGCGTGAGGCCGCAAATGTAGCCGTCGTTTTCACCTACAATGACTACACTCGCTTTTTCACGCCGATCCTTGTCGATCTCTGCAAGACCGGTGAGGTCCACGAACTCTTGATTATTAAAGACCCGACGAAAGCCCCCTATCTGTGTGACCATCCGTCGATCCAGAAAGGGTTCAGGAAGCCCCCACCAGGATAGAGAGTTGTCGGTCGCCCGTCTTTCTGCGTTGTCACTTCAACATACAGAACAAACCTTATGTCACCCGTACTGGAAAAGGATTCCCTGGATACCCTTCGCGTGATGCTGGAGATACTCGAGAGTGGGTTTGAGAAGCTGCCACCAGCAGCGATGGAATTCGCTGATACGAAGGCTATGGAAAGAGTGCTTATGCAGGTGGCTGAGCGTCTTCACGACAATTACCCGTATTTTCATCCTCTTTATGCGGGGCAAATGCTCAAACCACCACATCCAGTTGCACGCCTTGCCTACACGCTTGCGATGTGGATCAATCCCAACAACCACGCGCTTGATGGCGGTCGGGCCAGTTCAGTGATGGAAAGAGAAGCGGTGGCTGAGATCGCGAGCATGTTCGGCTGGGAGAAGCATCTTGGTCATCTTGCCGGAGGCGGCACAATGGCAAATCTTGAGGCCCTCTGGGTAGCCGGCAAGATGCATCCGAATACAACGATAGTCGCCTCAGAACAAGCACACTACACGCACAGACGGATCAGCGATGTGCTGGGGCTCCGATTTGAGGATATTCCATGCGACGGAAGCGGACGTCTCGACGTGGCAGCGCTCCAAAAGCGACTTGATCAAGGCGGCGTTGGCACTGTTGTGGCGACCATCGGCACGACGGCGGTTGGTTCCGTTGACCCACTGCCTGAGCTGCTCTCGCTACGTGAGAGATACGGTTTTCGGCTGCACGCTGATGCTGCATACGGTGGGTACTTCGGTCTGGTGGACAACTTGAGGGCGGACACGCGTGCCATCTACGATCGACTTGGCGAGGTCGATTCCATCGTGGTTGACCCACACAAGCACGGTCTCCAACCGTACGGCTGCGGCTGCATACTCTTCCGCGACCCGAGCGTGGGTCAGTTCTACAAGCACGACTCCCCTTACACGTATTTCACTTCCGAAGAACTTCACCTAGGGGAAATCAGCCTTGAGTGCTCGCGGCCAGGAGCCGCCGCTGTGGGTCTCTGGGCGACGCAGAGGCTGTTTCCGCTTGAAAAAGGGGGCGCATTCGCACAAATGCTAGGGCGCTCACGGACTGCAGCTCTTGAATTCTACGACAAGATCCGTTCGGATGCGCGGTTCATCGCGGCGTTTCCTCCGGAGTTGGACATCGTGGTGTGGGCCCCGCGTGCCACAAGCGTGAGCGCTGCGTCACGAATGACTCGTCTCATCTTCGACGAGTGCGCACGCAATCAGCTGCATCTGGCCGTGGCGAAGTTGCCTATTGATTTCTTCGACGTGGACGTCGCGGAGATGAAGCGTGACCAAGATTCTGTGTCGTGTTTTCGTTCTGTGTTGATGAAGCCTGAACACCTTCAGTGGGTTGATCGTATCTGGGAGATCTTCGATCGATCTGCCAGCACTATTCTTGCAGGGCTATCCCGTTCACGATGACTGACTAAACGATGCCCTGCGTGATTACTCGACATCCGCGCTTCGGAGCTATTCAGAGGAATCGTAGCCAAGCAGGAAACAGTGCGAGAGAACAGCTCGAAAGTCTTGAACCTCCTGAGTGAAAACACATTTCTTAAGCTCAGCGCGGTCTGCATTTTGGCAAACCTCGCAAAGGCCAAGAGCCCCAGAGCCAATAAGATGGCAAGGGAGTTCCTGGAGAAATGGTATAACCCAAACCAACTGATTTCTTGAAAGGTGATTCAACAAATGGGCATCAAGCCAACAACCAAGAAGGGTGTCTGCAACTATTACTCGAAAGACACGCTCTTGAAGATCAAAGCTGGTCTCAAATAGGGCCACCGGCGGGATCGACCGCGCACCTGGCAAAGACTCGCCACAGTGTAGCTACGCTCATACTCCGCGAGGTCAGGCAGAAGCTCCATGATGAACTTGAGAGACCCGAAGCTCATCGCACTGCTGTTCAATGAGTGCATCAACAAACAGGACATCAAAGGCCTATCCGATCTGATGACTGAGGACCACGCGTTTATTGATCGGGAAGGAAAAGTACACGAGCCGAAATCTGCCATGGTAGATGGATGGCAGCGCTTTTTCGAGACTTTCCCCAAGTACAAAAACACATTCACGAGACTGGAATCACGAGGCAATGAAGTAACTATCCTCGGTCACGCATTCTGGTCTGAAAGTGAGCCGTACGATCCAGTGATCTGGACTGCACGCGTTGAACGCGATCATATTGCGGAATGGCGTGTGCATGTTGATTCGGAAGAGAATCGCAAGACCCTTGGTATCCTGTAGGCGTTGTTTTTCGGCCATTTTTTTGCTATTCTTTCGCACAGTAACAGAGCCGAAGTGGCGGAATTGGTAGACGCGCTGGACTCAAAATCCAGTACGGCTCAACACCGTGTGAGAGTTCGAGTCTCTCCTTCGGCACGTGTGAGAGTCCCCCCCCCCGCCCGACTGCCGTCGGGCAGGCGGGCGGGGAGTCTCTCCCTCGGTACCATTTGAAACCCGCCTCTGCGGTCTCATACCTTAGAAACGGAGGGTGTTGATGCTTCAAGGATACTAGTTTGGTAAATTGAATGCTGCACGTATCCGTCAGAACACCCTTGCGTTTCCGTTCGCTCATAGCTCTCACGGTTGTCCTTTCACTTCAGCTGCCCGCGCAGCAGGCTCAGCTTCCCAGCCACAGCCCGTCGCGCAAATCGGCCCTGTTCCAACTGACGGCCTACGACACTCTGTACAAGCTTCCCCACGGGTTCATCCTGCCGAGCAGCGAGCTGGTTCTTCTTGATTCCACAGAGGCGTTGCTGCGCGACAAGGACTATCAGGTTCAATACCGGGATGGAACACTGGTTCTCACTCCGTCGCTGCGTAGCAGGCTCGCGACAGACACACTTCACCACCTCATGTCGGTCTCGTACTATCCTTTGCCTCTCGGGCTCAGGCGTGAATATACCCTGCGCGAAGTCATTGCTCGAAAAGATTCCCAAGGTGTTGAGCGCCGGTTCGTGACTCCTTCCCCGCGACCGTTTTCCATTGATGACGTTATCGGTCCGGGTTTGCAGAAAAGTGGGACAATATTCCGCGGGTTCACTGTCGGCTCGAATCGGGACATGAGTCTCAACTCTGGTTTTCGGATGCAATTGTCCGGCATAATTGCCTCGGACATGAACCTTGTTGCAGCGCTTACCGACGAGAACTCGCCCATTCAGCCGGAGGGGACAACCACAACCCTGCAAGAGCTCGACAAGATCTTCGTGGAGCTGAGTGGATCGACGTACGCCGTGACGCTGGGCGATTTCAACCTTCAACGCACGCAGAAACAGGGGGGCGAATTCGGGGGACTGCTTCGAAAGCTCCAGGGGGCGACGGGCTCCTTGAGATCCAAGAATCTGCTGGATGCGCAAACGGTGGGATCATTCTCGCTGACAGGTGCCACCGCGCGCGGGAAGTTCGCCACAAACCAGTTCCAGGGGATTGAAGGGAGCCAAGGCCCGTACCGGCTCTCCGGGCGGGAGGGGTCGGGTCGGCCGGTGATCATTGCCGGCACTGAGCGGGTGTATGTCAACGGTGAGGTAATGACGCGCGGTGAGACACAGGACTATACGATCGACTACGCAAGCGGTGAGATTTTTTTCTCGCCACGCAGACTCATCACGAACGCTTCCCGCATCACCGTTGACTTTGAATATTCTGATAGAAACTTCACACGCAATCTGGTCGGCGCGAGTGCAGACGGCTCGGCGCTGGGAGGTCGGATTCGGTTCAGCGCGATGCTTTTCCAGGAAGCCGATGACCCCGACGCGCCCATCGAATTCACGTTCGACGATGCAACCCGCTCGTTGCTGAAGGAGAGCGGAACGGATCGACTGAGAGCTTCGCTCCCGGGTGAGCGCTACGTCGGGCGAGATTCCTTGACTGGTGCGCCGAAAGGCCAATACGTTCGTCGTGACACGACGATCGGCGGTAGGCAGTTAACGGTCTTCGTCTTTGCCCCCGGAGATCCACAAGCCGCGTATGCGGTGACGTTTTCGTACGTCGACCGGGTTCCATCCGATTCGGCCGGTTACGTGCGGTCAGCAGTCGGGCGGTTTCAATTCGCCGGAATCGGAAACGGCAACTACATGCCCGTGCAATTCATTCCGATCCCCGAGCTCCACAGGTTGTTCAGCGGGGCAGCGAGCGCAGACGTTATCTCGGACCTTGATCTTTCATTTGAGTATGCCCTGAGCACATTCGATCGCAACCGGCTCTCCACCCGCGACGATGACGATCAGCGAGGATCTGCCGTCAAGTTCTCTGCACAATACAACCCGAAACGGATTGCTATTGGCAATACGAACCTTGGCGAGCTGGATGCCAAGGTGTCGGGGCGCTATGTCCAGCGCCAATTCCTCCCTCTCGATCGAATTGACGAGATCGAGTTCAAGCGGAAGTGGGATCTTTCTGTTGCATCCAGGGCTGATGAGCTCATCCAGGAGGCCTCATTGACGTATCGTCCCCTCGCGGCGCTAAGCCTCGGCGGCAGCTATGGATTGATGGAGAGAACCGGGGGCTTCCGTTCTCGGCGGAAGATGCTTCAATCATCGCTCACGGACTCCTCGCTTCCACGGGGGATTTACGAGATCGAGCATATTCAGAGCGCCAATGATGAGACCAGCGATGAATCGGAATGGCTTCGTCAGCGCGGGACTCTCGAATTCGACGTCTGGAGGCTGAGGCCCGGAATTCGGGTGGAAATGGAACAGCGGGAGCAACATCCGATGAACGGAGACTCTCTCTTCAGGGGTAGCTTCCGGCTCGTCGAGGTCTCTCCGCGGCTTGCGTTTGAGCCGGGCGGACCTCTTTCTGCGACGGCAGAGGCGCAGATCCGGACAGAAGACAGTGCTTCAGTTGGGAACCTGCGGCGGGCGTCGCGCTCGTTCACTCAGATCTACTCATGGTGGCTCCGGGACTGGCATTCTCTTTCCAGTACGTTATCCCTCAGCATCCGCAAAACGCGATTCACGGATGAGTTCAGGACCCGGGGGAACGTGGACGTGAACTCGACTTTACTCCGTTTTCAGTCCCGGTATGCTCCTGGACGGAGGGCACTCGACCTCGATGTCTTGTATGAGTTCTCCAACGAACGCTCTGCTCAACTCGAGCGTGTGTTCATCCGGGCGCCGAAGGGCACGGGCAACTACAAGTACCTGGGAGACCTCAACGGCAATACTATCGCCGATGAAGCGGAGTTCGAGCAGACTCGATTTGACGGCGACTATGTCGTTTTCTACCTCCCGGGAGACGAGCTTGTGCCGGTGGTCGATCTGAAGGCGGGATTCCGGGCTCGGTTTCGGCCGTCAACGCTCGTGCCCAAGCCGTCGTCCGTCCTCGAGCACCTCCTTGCAAGTTTGTCCACCGAAACCGTTGGACGAATCGACGAGAGAAGCACGGAATCCGAGTCGCGCCAGATCTACCTCCTCAATTTCGCTCGCTTCCAGAATCCGGCAACTACCATCTCGGGAAGCAGCCTCTTCACGCAAGACATTCACCTCTTCGAGAGTGACCCTGGACTGTCGTTCCGTTTTCGCTATAGCCAAAGGCGAAGCCTTATCCGTTTCGTTTCCGCCGCGGAGCGGGGCTACCAACGGGAGCGGTCGGTCAGGATACGTTCGCAGCTTCTTCGCGAGATTGGCAATCAGACGGAATTTACCAACAAGCTCGATCAGGTTGCCGCCACGACGACTTCGCCGCGTGAGCGTGACCTGCTTTCGAACCAACTTCGAACAGAATTTTCCTATCGACCTAAGCCTGTCTGGGAAATTGCGCTTGGTATCGGGGTCTCACGAACTACGCATCGCTTCGAAGGCCGTCAAGTGACAGCCGACGTCAACGAGCAGAGCCTACGGCTGACGTACGCTTTTCAGGGCGTCGGTCAGTTGCGCACGGAAGTGAGCCGCGAGGAGGCTAGCGTTCCGCTGGCAGCAGGTGAGGTGCTGCAGCCATTTCCCTATGAGTTTACCAACGGCCGTGTCGTTGGGAAGACGTTCCTCTGGCAGCTCGCTCTTGACTATCGGTTTAATCAATACGTGCAGGTCACCGTTGGATACAACGGCCGCACGGAAGGAGGGAGGAGACCAGTCCACACAGCCCGAGCTGAGGCCAGGGCGTTCTTCTAACGGTCACCATGGAAGCGCATAGATCAACCGGACAATGATGCACGTGCACCATCCTCAGGATTGTCCGATCGATCTGCTTCCCGTGTGCGCTCGCTTGCGACTTGATGGATACCGGAGGCACGTCAAGGACGCCATCCGCAGGCGTGCAACGGACGTTCCATTTCTGTCCCGCTAGATGTTTCCGATTGCCTGCTCCCGGAAAATTTCTTACCATAGGATAGAGAGCAGCACGATTCGCCACTCCCTTTTGTTTCCTCTAGAACTCCATGTCATTTCTGCAGGACCTCAATCCGGTTCAACTGGAGGCCGTCAAGGTCACGAACGGCCCGTTGATGATCATTGCCGGCGCTGGAAGCGGCAAGACGCGTGTGCTGACCTATCGTGTCGCCTACCTGATGAGTTGCGGCGTGCCTGCATATCAGATTCTGGCGTTGACGTTCACCAACAAGGCGGCAAGCGAAATGAAGGAACGGATCGTCAAGCTCGTTGGCGAGAAGGCAAAGGAGGTCTGGATGGGAACGTTCCATTCCATTTTCGCGCGCATCCTTCGAAAAGAGGCAAAGCTAATCGGCTACAACCGGAATTTCACCATCTACGATTCAGATGATTCCCTCGGAACCGTCAAGAAGTGTATGGAGAAACGCAGCATCGCAACCCAGCAGATTGTGCCGCAGGCGGTGGCAGCACGGATCAGCAGTGCGAAGAACCAGCTCATAACGCCGAAGGCATACGCCCACCTGGCACGTGATTTCGTTGATGAAAAAGTCGCCGGTGTGTACGAGGAATACGAGGTGGCACTGAAACGCAGCAACGCGCTAGATTTTGACGATCTTCTCGTCAAACCCATCGAGCTTTTCCACCATCATCCGGATACGCTCAAGAAGTACCACCACCGCTTTCGTTTCGTTCTGGTGGATGAGTTCCAGGACACGAATCGCGCGCAATACGCGGTCGTGAGACTCCTCGGTCAGCAGCATCGCAATATCTGTGTTGTCGGGGATGATGCCCAGAGTATTTACGCGTTTCGCGGGGCCGATATTCGGAATATTCTCGATTTTGCCAAGGATTACCCGGACTGCAAAACGTATCGGTTGGAGCAGAATTACCGGTCGACAAAGAGCATACTCGGCGTCGCTGATAGGCTCATTAAGAACAATATCGACCAGCTACACAAGCGTCTCTGGACTGCGAATGCCCAGGGAGATCCTGTCACGCTGCTCGATTGTCATGACGAACGCGATGAGGGATACCAGATTCTGCAGGCCATCCAGGCGGAGATCATCGAGAATAGCCTCGCGCTGAAGGACTTCGTGGTTCTCTATCGAACGAATGCCCAGTCCCGCGCGATTGAGGATGTGCTGCGAAGAAACGGAATTCCCTACGAGATCGTCGGTGGCATCCGGTTCTACGAGCGGAAGGAAATCAAGGATGTTCTTGCTTACCTGAGATTGCTCGTGAATCCTGATGACAATGAGAGTTACCTGCGTGCTGTAAATTATCCGGCGAGGGGCATAGGAGCCACCAGCATCGGGCGACTGGCAGGCTTTGCCGACGAGCGGGAGTTGAGCTTGTACAGGGCGACAAAGTCCGTTGATCAGATGGAGGGGCTCCAGGATCGCGTGAAGAAAAGCATCCGACAATTCCGCACATTTGTTGAGAAATACACATTGTTGAAGGCCCAGATGTCTCTCAGCGAGCTCATTCGATCGATGGTCGATGAGCTCGGCATCCTCAAAGCATACAAAGAGGAAGGGACGCCGGAATCGATGGGGCGCCGGGAGAACGTTCAGGAACTCCTCTCGGCTATCACAGAGTTCGGTGAGGAGCATCCTGACGGGACTCTCGAGGCGTTCCTCGAGGAGGTTACGCTCGTATCTGATATCGACGCGTGGGACGAAACGCGAAACGTTGTTACGCTGATGACGCTCCATTCATCGAAAGGCCTTGAGTTCCCCATCGTTTTCATTGCTGGCGTGGAGGAGGGGCTTCTCCCGTTCTATTCGACCACCATCGAAACAAGCGAGCTCGAAGAAGAGCGCAGGCTGTTCTACGTCGGCATCACTCGAGCTCAAACAAGGCTCTACCTGACGAAAACGCAGATGCGCTACCGTTTCGGTGAGGCGAGTTTTGCGAGCCCTTCCCGATTCCTCTCCGAACTCGGTGATGACTCCATGCGCATATCGGAAAGCAAGGTTAGTCGGAGAGTCTTCACAACGGAGCAAATGGAGAGAGGGTGGAACGGGAGGCGGCGTTTAGGTGCACATCGAAGGACTGTTCGCGAAGAAGATGTTTACCGCCACGAAACCCCAAACTACGAAGAAGAATCCCAGGAAGCGTTTGAATTGAAGCAGGGCGCTACGGTGCGTCACGAAGTGTTCGGGAAAGGGAAGGTCATCAAGGTCAGCGGCAAAGGGGAGGCCATGAAGGCGGTCGTTCACTTCGAAGAACACGGCGTGAAAAATCTCATCGTCAAATTCGCCCGCCTGCGATCCGCATGAACTGTTATCCCGCCTGCAGCTTCGAGCTCACCAGCACGATGCTCTCCCAGTAGTCTGGATGGATATAGTGGGTGATGAGGGAATTGAACTCCGGGACCCTGGGTGAGGGGACGATGACGTAGAGCATGGCCTGTCGGCCTGTCTTCTTGTCGAATTGGTCAAGAAACACGTTGTACTGTGTGAGCGCGTGTTCCGTCTCGAAATCATTGTCCCCCGTCTTCGCCTCGCCGATGATGTACCGCTCCTGCTGAGCATCAAATGCGTAGAGGTCAGGTTCTTTATCCTCTTGATCGCCGTACCCGTCGTTATGCAGCCGCTGCGCACGGGGAACACCGCCCACTCCATCAGCGCCGAGAATTCGATACCCCAGATCCCTGAATATCGAGAGGAGCTCTTCAACGAGCTGCTGATGTTTCTCAGGGTCGTTGCGAAGGTGCATTGTTTGCTGTCACGAACCAGCGAGAGCCACGAAGAGTCTCACGATGCAGGAACGGCGGAACGGGCGAGGATCTTCTCGTAGTACCGTTCATACTGCGTTACGATTTTTGACGCCTCGAATTCAAGCGCTCGTTCGCGCGCTGCCTTGGCAAAGAGACGATGTTTTGATGGATTCGAGAGGAGTTCAATGGCGTACCTGGCCATCCGGTCGATGTCTCCGATTTCAGCGATGTAACCGGTTTGCCCATGAACCTGAAGCTCCGGCAATCCGCCAACACTTGAAGACACCACCGGAACCTCGCATGCCATGGCCTCCAGAGCGGAGAGACCGAAACTCTCAGACTGGCTGGGCATCAGGAACAGATCAGCGGCCGCCAGGATGTGGATGATGTCGGTCTGCTTGCCGAGGAACCTGACATGCTCGTGGATACCGAGCTCGCGGGAGAGCATCTCACACTGGGAGCGTTCGGGGCCGTCGCCGACGAGGAGAAGCGTGCCAGGGATTTTCTTCCGAACCTCGTTGAAGATGTGGATGGCGTCCTCTACACGCTTCACCTTTCGGAAATTCGACGTGTGAACGACGATCTTTTCCCCATGCGGGGCGAAGTGTCTCGTCACATCGTCACAGGGTGTCCGCTGATATTTCGTTGTATCAACGAAATTCGGAATCACCTCGATCTCTTTCACGATACCGTAGTTGGTGAGCGTCTTTTCCTTGAGAAAGCGGGAAACCGCAGTGACGCCGTCACTCTGCTCAATGCTGAATTTCATCACCGGAAGGAAGCTCGGCTCCAACCCGACGAGCGTAATGTCCGTTCCGTGGAGTGTTGTGATGACTTTTGTGTTCGGCGTGGCCAGCATTTGCCTGGCGAGGTAGGCGCTGGTTGCATGGGGGATAGCGTAATGGCAGTGAAAGAGATCAAGCTTTTCATACTGTGCCACTTCGACCATCTTGCTGGCGAGGGCAAGAGTGTAGAGCGGAAAGTCGAACAGTGGGTAGTTAGAGACCTCCACTTCGTGGAACATGATGTTGCCCATGAAGCCGCTTAATCGCATCGGAATCGCGTAGCTGATGAAGTGTACGGAATGACCCCGCTCAGCAAGCGCTTTCCCGAGCTCTGTAGCAACAACGCCGCTGCCACCATATGTCGGATAGCAGGTTATTCCAATCTTCATGCGAACGCCCCTTTTCTCGGTGAGATAATACTGAGAATTGGAGGAACAAACAAGGGCCTAGAGGGTGCAGCCACTGGGATAGGGTGTCTCAGTAATCTTGCCTCGAAAAGTACCACGACGCAAGGGCGTAGATTGCGCTGGCGGAGAGAAGTGAAAAGACGAACGGCATGATCGAAAAATCGGAAACAGCCTGAGGGCCCAGCATCCTGTCGTACGGATTCATACCGATCAATCGCGTCGCATTCTGCAGCATGCCGCTGACCTGCGGTGTCACATAGTAGATCACGTCGAGCGTGCGGCGGTAGATGTCGTTGCTCCACAGATTGTAGAGACCCGCTTGGCGTGACTCCAGGGCGCCGGCTAAGAACCAGAAAAGGAATCCCAGCATGATTGCGAGGGCCTGGCTGCGCGTCACGAGGCTCACAAGGGCAACGACGGAGTAGTAGAACGCGAATGCAACGACGACCATCAGGGCAGATAAGAGGAATCCCCAATGCCAGACACCGATCTTGACACCGAAGATAAGCCAGATGGCAACAGCAAAATAGAGGATGTTCAACCCGATGGCGACTGTTGATCCGATGGCTCTTGAGAGGAAGAGCGTTGTTCGGGAAAGCGGTTTGCTCAGGAAAAGCTCTGCTGTCCCTTTCTCCAGCATCGACGGGATAATACCTGCGATGGCGAAAATTCCCAGGAACATGATCGCAGACGCAGAGCTCCGCTGCAACTGGATCAGAATGAAGTCCACTGGACTGACCCCCATCAGGCTCTTCGCTGGAATTGGATTCCCGAGAACGACGATGCTTGAACCGTCAGGCGATGCGTTGACCGCAAGTGCAACAAACAGGATGATGAGATTTCCGACGGCAAAGTAGAAGATCAGGGTACCTCGGAGGATGGCCTCTCGAACGCTGAAGATGATCATGGACAGAATCTTCATGTGGCTTCCCCGGACTTAAGAACCTGGATGAAGTAGTCCTCGAGGCTTGCTCGTTTCGCTGTCAGCGTCTCGATGAAAATGCCGTCTCGCCGCAAGAGGTCGATAACCTGGTTGAGAGCTCGCGTATCCGGGACGGCAACATGGAGGAGTTTCCCCTCGGCACGCACGTTCTTTGCCACCAGTCCGATAGAGTCAACCAGGCGCTGAGGAAGGGGAGTTACAACCTGAATTTCGTATTCCAGCTGGGGAGCCGTAATGTCGCTGATCGTTCCTACCCGCAGTACCTGCCCCTTGTCGAGGATTGCGACACGGTCGCAGATCAGCTCGACCTCGGAGAGGAGATGAGAGTTGAGAAATATCGTCGCTCCCTGAGCTCTCAGATCTTTGAGCACGTCACGAATCTCTTTGCGTCCCACGGGGTCAACACCATCGGTAGGCTCGTCCAGAAAAAGGAGCTCCGGATTATTGAGCAACGCCTGGGCCATCCCGAGCCTCTGCAACATCCCCTTGGAATACCGCTTTATCTTCACGTTCATCCAATCTTTCAGCCCAACTCGTTCCAGGAGTGACCGTGCTTTCTGCATGAGAGAAGGACCCTTCAAGCCGTGAAGTCCGCCGAAGAGAAGGAGTGTCTGCAGGCCCGTGAGAAAAGGGGGATACCTGTGGTTTTCGGGCAAGTAGCCGCTTTTCTTGCGGATGTGGATGGCACCGAGCTTGTGTCCAAACACCTGGGCGTCCCCCGAGGTAGGATAGGCGATGGAGAGAAGGATCTTGACGAAAGTTGTCTTGCCAGCTCCATTCGGGCCCAGGAGCCCGAAGATTTCACCCCGGGTCACCGAGAGGTCAACGGCCTTCAGGGCTTCGACCCGCGACGACCTGATCAGCCCCGAGCGGAACGTTTTTGAGAGAGCACGTGTTTCTACTATTGTCATCAGTCGGCAGGCAAGGTATCCAAAAAAGGAGTACTTTGTCAAGTAATGGCAGATAGATGAGGGGCTTAGGGATATGTTGTTTTCGCTTGACATGAACCCGGATTCTTGAGTACATTCAAAATATGAGAAATCAAGGACATCGGAGCGTTCTTGATTTTTTTTGGACGTATGTAGGACTTACTAGGTCGGATTTCCATGCTACAGCTTTCAAAGAAGGTTGAGTATGGACTGATTGCCCTGCGGCACATGGCAATGAAGCCGTTGGGTACGGTCTTCACAGCCAAAGAGTTGGCGAAGGAATATGACCTTCCCTATGAGCTCCTGGCGAAGATTCTTCAGAAGCTGGCGCGCGCGGGAATGGTCAGGTCGCTGCAGGGGGTGAGGGGCGGCTATTCGCTGGCGAAGCGGGCTGATGAACTCACGGTTGCCGATGTGATCAACGTCATCGAGGAGACGCGGCCGATGGTTGCCGAATGTTATACCGAAGGTCCGGAGAGCTGTTATCTGTTCGGATCGTGCACCATCCGGCGGCCTCTCGGCAAGCTCCAGCGAAACCTGAACGTCCTGTTTGATGAGATGACCGTTCAGGAAATTGTCTGACCACGGGCAAGGAGAGCGTGCGAGGATGTTATGAGCGAAAAGCTGAAAATCCTTACGGACAACACGCGCGAAGTTTTACGATTCCTGAAGTCGAAGTACCACTTCATTCATTTGTCGAATGTGTTCTTCCGCGATCTTCAGTACGGTGTGACAGCCTATTTCGAATCGAAGGGGACCAAGCTCGGCTACGCTGACGCAGAGGAGCTCGCCGCTCAGTACGTTGCCGCCCTCGAGCGTGTGAACATTTTGAAGCGGATCACCCAGGGTTCGTGGATGTTGGTCTACCCGGAGTTCAGGAAGACACCTGTGAAACCCGCTGCGCCGGCGAAACCAGCGGCTGCCGCTTCCCCTCGACCCTCGACCGGGGCAGCGCCAAGACAGAACGCGGCCGGCGTCTCAGCGAGTTTAATTGATGGAGAACTTACTTCGGGTGGTTCAGAGTCCGCTTAACCTACGCGATGGTTGGAACCACAGCCACAATGATATGAGGCAAGATGAGCACAGAGCCCAACACGATTGAGGAACTTGCGGATCGCGAGTACAAATGGGGATTCATCACTGATATCGAGGCGGAGACCGCGCCAAAGGGTCTCAACGAGGACATCATCCGGTTCATCTCAGTCAAGAAGAACGAACCTGAGTGGCTTCTTGAATGGAGGCTGAAGGCGTACCGTCACTGGCTCACGATGGAGGAGCCCAGATGGCCCAATGTACGATACGATGCCATCGACTATCAGGATATGATTTACTACTCCGCGCCGAAGCAAAAGAAGCGGCCCAAGAGCCTGGATGAGGTCGATCCAGAGCTTCTCAGGACCTACGAGAAGCTCGGCATCTCCTTGCAGGAGCAGGAGCGGTTGACCGGCGTTGCAGTCGACGCGGTGTTTGACAGCGTCTCAGTTGCGACCACGTTCAAGGAGAAACTGCAGGAGCTCGGCATCATATTCTGCTCGTTCTCTGAAGCGGTACAGAACCATCCTGAGCTCGTACGCAAATATCTCGGCTCGGTCGTCCCATCCAACGATAACTTCTTCGCAGCTTTGAATTCGGCAGTCTTCAGTGATGGCTCCTTCTGCTATATTCCAAAGGGCGTTCGTTGCCCGATGGAGCTTTCGACTTACTTCCGCATCAACGCGGCGGATACGGGTCAGTTCGAGCGCACGCTGATCGTTGCCGAAGAAGATTCGTACGTCAGCTACCTCGAAGGCTGCACGGCCCCGATGCGCGACAATAACCAGCTTCACGCCGCCGTCGTTGAGTTGATCGCCGCCGGCGACAACGCGCAGATCAAATACTCCACCGTGCAGAACTGGTATCCGGGTGACAAGGAAGGCAGAGGCGGCATTTACAATTTCGTCACCAAGAGGGGAAAGTGTGCCGGGAAAGGCTCAAAGATCTCCTGGACCCAGGTCGAGACGGGGTCGGCTATCACATGGAAATACCCAAGCGTTCTGCTGCAGGGCGATAACTCCGTGGGGGAGTTTTACTCGGTTGCCGTGGTCAACAATTATCAGCAGGCCGATACCGGTACGAAAATGATCCACCTTGGCAAGAACACGAAGAGCACGATCGTGTCGAAAGGGATCTCCGCCGGGCATGGCAACAACTCCTATCGAGGTTTGGTCGATATCAAGAGAGGCGCGACCAAATCACGTAATTTCTCCCAGTGTGATTCGCTCCTCCTCGGGGATAAATGCGGGGCCCATACATTCCCGTATATCGAAGTCAAGAACACGTCGTCGAAGGTCGAGCATGAAGCGTCGACATCGAAGATCGGGGAGGACCAGATCTTTTACTGTAAGCAGCGTGGACTCTCAACGGAAGATGCTGTGAATCTTATCGTCAATGGTTTCTGCAAAGAAGTGTTCCGTGAGCTCCCGATGGAATTCGCGGTTGAAGCGCAAAAGCTCCTGGGCGTGAGCCTTGAAGGAAGCGTCGGTTAGAAGTCCGCGATTGTGAAACTCAGTGCAAGAAAGGAACTGCCAGAAAATGCTCGAGATCAAAAATCTCCATGCCAGCGTCAACGGCAATGAAATCCTCAATGGTATTAATCTGAACGTCAAGGCGGGCGAGGTGCACGCCATCATGGGTCCGAACGGCTCCGGCAAAAGCACGCTCGCACAGCTCCTTGCGGGTCGTGACACCTATTCGGTCTCGCAAGGCGGCGTTACGTACGAGGGAAAAGACCTCCTCGACATGGACCCGGAAGAGCGAGCGCGTGAGGGATTGTTCCTCGCGTTTCAGTATCCCGTGGAAATCCCCGGTGTGAGCAACACCTACTTCCTGAAGGCAGCGCTCAACGCGATCCGAAAACACAAAGGGCTTGAGGAGCTGGATGCCGTCGAGTTCCTTCAGCTCGTCAAGCAGCGAATGAAGCTCGTCGACATGGATGAGACTCTCTTGAACCGCCCGGTCAATGAAGGGTTCTCCGGCGGTGAGAAGAAGCGGAACGAGATTTTCCACATGGCTGTGTTGGAACCGAAGTTGGCCATTCTCGATGAAACCGATTCCGGTCTTGATATCGATGCATTGCGCATCGTTGCAGATGGTGTGAACAAGTTGCGGCGAAGGGACAATGCGATCATCGTGGTGACGCATTATCAGCGTTTGTTGAACTACATCGTCCCGGACTTTGTCCACGTCCTGGTGGACGGACGAATCGTGAAGTCCGGAGGCAAAGAGCTGGCGCTGCAACTCGAAGAGAAGGGATACGACTGGGTGAAAGATGAGGCAGGAAAAGCAGCGGTTCAGGCTTAAGGGACAAGATCGCACATGAAGTACACTACCGAAAAGAACTCTTGGTACCTATCGGCGTTTGAGAAGTTCGAGCAAAGCCTCAATGGCGAGTCCGCTTCCCGGCTGCACACACTTCGTCGCAGTGCGCTTGAGCGGTTCAATTCGCTCGGCTTTCCGACGACCCGGCACGAGGAGTGGCGCTTCACGAACATCTCACCGATTCTGAAGACGAACTTCAGGCCTGTGCTCAATCCCACGGCAGAAGGTCTGAGCCGGAAGGATGTGGGGCAGTTCGCTTTTGGCACTCGCCATCTTCTGGTATTTGTGAATGGCTTCTTCTCGGGGGATCTTTCGACCCTCGATGAACTCCCGGGTGACGCATATTGCGGGAGCCTGGCGACAGCGGTGAAGAGCGATCATCCTGTTCTCCGACAACATCTCGCGCAATATGCGACGTACGACGACAACGCTTTTTCAGCTTTGAATACGGCTTTTCTTCGTGACGGGGCATTCATCTACGTTCCGGATGGGATCGTTATGGATGACTCCGTCCACCTGCTGTTCATCGCGGCTGGCAAGGATCACGCCCTCATCTCGCCGCGCAATCTCATTGTCGTTGGGAAAAACAGCCAGGTTTCTATTGTTGAGAGCTACGTGAGCCTGGCGACGAGCTCGTACCTAACCAACGTTCTGACCGAGATCGTCGTAGGTGACCATTCGGTGATCGAGCACGACAAGCTTCAAAACGAGCGCCGGGATGCCTTTCACATTGCTTCGATTCACGCTCTGCAGGGAACACAGACCAATCTCATATCAAATTCTATCTCGATCGGGGGCTCGCTCGTTCGGAACAATGTAACTTCCGTTCTAGATGCAGAGGGAAGTGAGTGCACACTAAACGGATTGGCGCTTGCGACAGGCACACAGTTGATCGACAACCACACCACTATCGACCACGCAAAGCCGCGTTGTGTGAGCCACGAGCTGTACAAATCGATTCTCGACGGCAAATCGCGGGGTGTGTTCAATGGAAAGATCTTCGTACGGAAGGACGCGCAGAAAACCGACGCGAAGCAAACAAACAAGACTCTACTCCTCTCTGAGGACGCGACAATCGATACGAAGCCTCAGTTGGAGATCTTTGCTGACGACGTGAAATGCACCCATGGGGCAACGGTCGGGCAACTGGACGCGGAACAGATATTCTATTTGCGATCTCGAGGCATCGATGACACGACGGCCCGGGACATCCTCACCTTTGCCTTTGCGAGCGATGTCGTCAGCCGTGTTCACGTCGATCCACTCCGGGAACAACTTGAAGCACTTGTCCATTCGCGCCTCGATCAAGGACGCACATTGCAGGACTAAACATGGGCACCGTTACTCACGCACACGGTTCAGTCGCGGTCGGCACAGGATTTGACCCCGAATCGGTCCGGCGAGACTTTCCGATCCTGAAGCGGCGGGTACGCGGCAACCCACTCGTGTATCTTGACAACGCTGCCACCACCCAGAAACCTCAGCCTGTCATTGATGCGCTCGTTCAGTACTATGCGTCACAGAACGCCAACGTCCACCGCGGTATCCACCACCTGAGTGAAATTGCGACGCAGGCGTACGAAGACGTTCGCGCGAAAGTTCAGCGCTTCATCAACGCGGCATCTGTACGGGAGATCGTCTTCGTCCGAGGGGCGACGGAAGCGATCAACCTGGTTGCGAGCAGCTTCGGACACGCATATTTGAATGCTGGTGATGAGGTGGTTATCACCGGTATGGAGCATCACTCCAACATTGTACCGTGGCAGCTGGCGTGCCAGCGACGCGGCGCTCACCTCATCGTTGTACCCATCACCGATTCGGGAGAGGTCGTTGTGGAAGAGTACGAACGGCGTCTTAGCCCGCGCACGAAAATCGCAGCACTGACGCATGTCTCAAACGCTCTCGGAACTGTCAATCCCGTGAAAGAGATGGTTCGGCTTGCACATCAAAAGGGGATTCCCGTTCTCGTCGATGGTGCACAGGCCATGCCGCATCTCCGAGTAGATGTCCGGGAGCTTGGCTGCGATTTCTACGTTTTCTCCGGGCATAAGATGTTCGGGCCGACGGGCATCGGAGTGCTGTACGGGAAGGAGGAGATCCTGTCTGCGATGCCTCCCTACCAAGGGGGCGGAGACATGATCAAATCGGTCTCCTTCGAGCGAACCATCTACCATGATCTCCCATATCGCTTCGAAGCGGGGACGCCAAACATCGCCGATGGAATCGCCTACGGCGCTGCGCTGGACTATTTGACCCGGCTGGATTGGCAGGTCGTCGCGAACTACGAGCGTGCTCTTCTACTGTATGCAACCAACGCAGTCTCAACCGTCCCGGGACTGAGGATTATCGGAACTGCCACTGAGAAAGCGGGTGTCGTTTCGTTCGTTCTCGACGGCATTCATCCCCATGACATTGGAACCATCTTGGACCAAGAGGGAATAGCGATTCGCACCGGTCATCACTGTGCTCAACCGGTCATGGACCGTTTTGGGATCCCTGCGACCGCTCGCGCATCCTTCGCGTTCTACAACACGCAGGAAGAAGCTGACCGGCTGGTGATCGGAATCCAAAAAGTCGTCGAGGTTTTCAAATGACGTCTGAGCTTCGCAGCTTGTATCAAGAGATCATTCTCGACCATAACAAGAGCCCGCGCAATTTCAGGAAGCTTTCTGACGCGAACAGGACGGTTGTGGGCTACAATCCATTGTGCGGCGATCACTACACTCTGTACGTCCGCACCGAGGACGACATCATCAAAGACATTGGTTTTCAGGGTTCCGGGTGTGCGATCTCAAAGGCCTCAGCGTCCGTCATGACGACGATTGTGAAGGGGAAAACCCACGCCGAAGCCGAGAAGCTCTTTGAGATGTTTCACAAACTGGTGACCGGCGAGCTTTCAGGAGCAATCGATGCCGAGGAACTCGGAAAACTGGCTGCTTTTTCGGGTGTCAGCGAATTTCCCGCTCGCGTGAAGTGTGCGAGTCTTGTGTGGCACACTCTCAGCAATGCGCTTCAGGAGAAGAGTGAAACAGTGACGACGGAATAGGCAGTTCGAAAGGTCAATCCAGAAGGAGGAATCATGGCAGAAGTCATCGCAGAAGTCCAGGCCAACCCGAACCAACTTGTAGCGATCACGGCTCGCGCCGCCCGGGAGATAATGAAAACTAAGGAGGAAAACGGGATTCCGACATCACACGCGCTCCGACTGGGAGTGAAAGGAGGAGGGTGCTCAGGCATGACCTACGTCCTTGCATTTGACGAGCAGCCTCGGGAAGACGACACGGTGTATGAGATGGAGGGTCTGACAATCTTCCTTGATCCTAAGAGTCATCACTACCTGTCCGGAACAACGCTCGACTTCTCCGATGGGCTTCATGGACGCGGATTTGTCTTCAGCAATCCTAACGCCTCAAGAACGTGCGGTTGCGGGCATTCGTTTGGAGTCTAACACAAAGGTGCTCCTCAATGGACGCGAAGAAGGACCAATCAGAGAATGCTGTGCAACCTCAATCGGCTTTCACACCGACCGAGATTGAATCAGGAAGCCGGGTCGTCCAGATCAGCTCTCTGCTCGAAGGAAGGATCTGGAACGCGCTGCGGGAGTGCTACGATCCTGAGATCCCCGTGAACATTGTCGACCTCGGTTTGGTCTACGATGTGAAAGTCGATGACGAGATACCGGGTGAGGCGAATGTCTTCGTAGCGATGACGCTCACAGCGCCTGGTTGTGCCTTAGCTCCCATGATCGCCGCGGATGTACGGCGACGCGTGATGAATGTGCCAGGCGTACGAAACGTGCGAGTCGATCTTGTCTTCGATCCCATGTGGAATCCAAGCATGATGTCGGACGCGGCAAAGCTTATGCTTAACATTGGATGACCGCTCATTCATCGGAGGAAGGCTACTGTATTACCAGCAGGTAACGCTTCAACAGCGAGAGATTCTCTCTCAATCAAACCGTAAATCCAATAAAAGGAACGCAATTATGGCATACGAGTGGAAGTTCAATCCCCGTCCCTATTCAGACGATGAAGCAAAGAAGCTACTTGCCAACGTCGTGAGCGCCGAGACGACAGACTGGCATTACAATATGCATCACAAAGGTTATGTGACGGCCCTGAACAACATTGAGAAAGCGCTGGAGGGAGCCGACCGTGCAGCTGCAAACGGCAACTACAGCGTTGTCGGAGAGCTCAAGCGGCGGTTCACATGGAATCACGCGGGAGCATTGCTGCATGACATCTACTGGGAGGTTATGGGGGGTGATGGAGATCCAAACAAAGGTCCGGAGATTAAAGCAGCGATCGAGAAGGAATTCGGGTCGTTCGATGCCTGGAAGGTGGATTTCAAGGCTGGTGCCGTCTCTGCCAAACTGAGCGGCTGGGGGCTTCTCGTCTTCGATCGACTGTATTCGGGTCGTTTGCTCAACGTGACTGTCGATGAGCACCAGTATGGTGCAATCTGGGGCGGGATTCCGCTGATTTCGTGCGACGTGTTTGAGCACGCCTACTATCACAAAGACGGTCCCGCACGCGCGAAGTACATCGACAATTTCCTCGCGAACCTGCACTGGGCCCGAATCAACGACCGGTACAAGAAGTACGTGCCGGGAAAGTAGCTCAACAACCGGGTGGCTCCACGAGAGGGGTCGGTCTATCACCGGCCCCTTGCCGTTTCCGATTTGCTCCTCTTCCAACTATTCCGTACCATCAAACGCCTCACGCAACGATTCTAACACAACTCCCAATCGAGCGATTCCAGATATTTGCCCGGTCATGCCGCACGTCCGCGTTGCTGTTCTCCTGATTTTCGCATCCGTCTCGCTGTACGGTCAGCCGAGAGCCGAAAGGGCACTCTCGGCAAGCGTTTCAAAGGAGCGCTTGCTCAGGACGGTTCGAGACCTGGTGTGGTTCGGACCCAGGACGGGCGGGACAAAGTCGGGCAACCGCGCTGTCCAATATCTCGTGGATAGGTTCAAGGAGGCAGGTTACACGCCTGAGGTCGTGGAGGATCCCGAGGTTCTTACCTTTTCGATCCTCAAATGGTCGTTGAGAGTTGAAGAGCCGCGATCGCTTCGAAGGCTCATCAAGAACGCGTGGCTGGGAGGTTTCTCTCCCTCCGTTGGCAAGACGAGGGCGCCCTTGCGGTTGATGGCTGATCAGGAGGACACGAGAAGGAACCTTGTGGACAGTGGGGCAGTTTTGCTCGATGAGCCTCCGGACAGGAGAACGTATGAGAAGCTTGTCCAGGTAGGGGCATCCTGCATTCTGGTGATCTCGCCGAAGCTGGAAGGTGCATACTCGAAATGGGCGATGATCTCAGATTTGAGGAGATCGGCCGAGAATCCGATTCCAATGTTCAATCTCTCTTACGACAATGGCGTCCGGTTGAAAGAGGCGTTGAGGGACAGCCAGGAGGTGGTGATCAGCTTCTCGGCGCAGACGCTCATCGCCCGCGGTGTGCCGAAAACAGTCATCGCGACGCTTGCAGGGGATAGCAGTGCGTACTTTCTGGTTTGCGCGCATGGAGATGCCGACTCAGGCGGGCCGGGCGCAGACGACAACGCGTCGGGGGTTTCAGGTGTTTTAGAGATCGCTCGCACCCTTGGCGCGCTTGTCGGGTCGAAAGTTATACCCAGGCCGAAGTTCACGATCCAGTTTGCTGTATGGGGTACGGAGGTTCATTCCACTGAACATTACGTGAAGTCTCGGGCGAACGATCTGGAGCAAATCCTGGGAGTACTGAACATTGATGAGATAGGAACTGGTGCAACTCGTGATTGCCTTTATTTTGAATCCAACGACATTGAGCATAATGAGAAATTGTTGAGAACTCTTGAAGCTGTTGGCGAGGAATACGCAGGCAGAAAGGGCTTCTGGGCAGAGTCAACGACGAACCCTTCTCAGGGCGGCACAGACTCCTACGTCTTCTTACCCAACTACCTGCGGTATTTGAAAATCCCGGAGGTGGAGATACCGTCGGTCACCATCTACACGGCGGCCTGGAATGAGCTGAAGCGTCTGCAGCAGACGGAGGGTTGGACATCAAAGGCCTGGAAGGGTCATCCCGATTCTGTTTATATCGATTATTCTGCTTATTATCACTCTTCGCTCGATATCCCGGCGATGACGACGGAGCGCGAGCCGTATAACATGGTTGGGGCGGCTAAAGCTGTCGGGATATCTCTGCTGAGACTTGCTTGGTAGGTCGGAACACACTGCATTTCTTGACAACCCGCGACATCTTCTGTATTTTAGAGCATGGAGAGGAAGGAACAATAGTCGGTCGAACCGTCGGGAGATGCGTGCGAGACGATGCCCTTCCACTACCGGCCATAGTGCGTGAACGGTGGGACGCTGTTTGAGAGTCGAATGTGCAAGCTCGTGTGCCCCACTTGCAGTTCCTATCACTCCTGCAGTGAGCCGTAAGAGTCACCGACGTAACTTCTTTTCTCATCCCTATCGTTCTTCGATGCGAGAGATCTTTAGCCGTTGTTTGTTTCCTTCAAGAGTACTGTTGCGCGACAGCACGGTTTCCTGACGAACTCCATGGGCCGATCCCACCTTCCATTCCAATTTGGTCGCAGGAAATATGACCTTGGTTCGCGAACTCATCTCATGGGTGTTCTCAACGTCACACCGGATTCCTTCTCCGACGGGGGGAGGTTCTTCGGATTCGACGCGGCGATTACGCGGGCCCACGAACTGGCAGAGCAAGGCGCTGATTTTATCGACATCGGCGGGGAGTCCACGAGACCAGGTTCGGAGCCCGTTTCGGCTGATGAGGAAATCCGAAGGGTCGTTCCGGTCATCGAGACACTGGCGAAGGAGATCGCCGTTCCGCTTTCCATCGACACATATAAAGCCACAGTGGCCGATGCGGCACTGGGTGCCGGTGCGGTGATCGTTAACGACATTAGCGGACTGACGTTCGATTCAGGAATGAGCGACGTCGTTGTCCGCCACGGTGCGTCAGTGGTGATCATGCATATGAAGGGCACGCCGAAGAACATGCAGGAGAATCCGCAATATGACGATGTCGTCCACGAAATCCTCGGCTTCTTTCAGGCTCAGTGCAAGAAAGCGAAGGACTCCGGCATCGCGCAAGTTATTGTGGATCCCGGCATTGGTTTTGGCAAGAAGCTGGAGCACAACCTCGAGTTAATCAAACGCCTCCGAGAGTTTAACCGCCTGGGATGTCCCATCATGGTCGGTCCATCCCGAAAATCCTTCCTCGGTGCGTTGCTCAATCTTCCGGTGAACGAGCGGATCGAAGGAACGGCAGCCGCTGTTACCGGATGCATCTTGAATGGCGCGCATCTCGTACGCGTACATGATGTCAAGGAAATGAAACGCGTTGCCGCCGTTGCGGATGCCATGAAAACCGAATGAGAGCATGCGGAAGTGCTTAATCATCATACCCGCATTCAACGCGGCAGATACACTTCCTGAGCTCCTATGTCGTCTCAGTCGCTTTGTCGATCCTACTGCAATCCTTGTTGTCGACGATGGATCGGCGGATGGGACCGCTGATGTGGCACATCGTGCCGGAGTGGGGGTCTTGCGCCACG
>VGWB01000018.1 GCA_016873755.1 Ignavibacteria bacterium
TCGACCAGTTGAAGCGATGGGTGCAAAGCGGAGGAGTCCTTATCGGAATCGAAGGAGGAGCATTGCTTCTCACCAAGAGCAAGTCTGGCATCACCGGTGCGCGACTAAAGTCAGAGAAGAAGGAGGATGAAAAAACGAAGGAAGAGAAAGAACAAGAAAAAGCCAAAAAGGATGCTACCAAGCTGATGACCCTTTTTGAAAAAGAGGAACACGACCGGCTTGAGAGAATACCCGGCACCATATTCAGGGTGCTCGTGGACACAACCCATCCCATCGGTTACGGGTATTCAAGCGAGATCTTCGTGTTTAAATCGAACGGCGCCCCCTTCGACCTGTCTGAGTCAGGCCACAACGTCGCTCGTTTTCCGAAAGACACTGTCCAGATCAGCGGTTATGTCTCACGGGAGAAAGCACAGAAAGTAGCAGAGGCAGCGTACGTCATCGAATACAGGATCGGCCGCGGGAGAGCGGTGCTGTTTACCGAAAATGTGACGTTTCGTCGATTCTGGACTGGCCTCGAGAAGCTCCTGCTCAACGCGATCTTGTTCCTGCCACAACCAGACTGAGGTAACGTTGAGGGTGAGTGGGTTCCACAGTGGTGTCCTAATATGTGCTGTCGGGCAGGTAACTCCCGACACGACAATGCATCTTATGAAATTAGGACACTAGCGGTTCCACAATTGCGTTGACTTAGAACGATTTTTTACGTATTCTTAATACCCAACTGAATTGCAGTTGGGCTTTGTTTTTTTATGGCTCCAGCGTGTTGTCGTGCCAGTTGGGGCGTCGCCCCGACTTTGTCGGGATAAGGCACCCCGCTTTGCGGGGCATTCCCAGGTTCGAATCCATCGTTGAGCTTGAGAGACGGGAAATTCTACATCGGACATACCAATCGGCTCGACGATCGGATCAAACGTCACAATGAGGGAAGGGTCCCAGCAACGCGGCATCGAAGGCCTCTCACGCTGGTGTATTCAGAAACGTATCCGACGAGGGCTGAGGCGGTTCGCCGCGAACGATACCTTAAATCCCTTAAGGGTAATCAGACGTTTCGTGATATTATTGGGGTGTAGCCAAGCGGTAAGGCAGCGGCCTTTGGAGCCGCCATTCCCAGGTTCGAATCCTGGCACCCCAGCGCACACTTCCAGATTGAGCTCATTTCCTTCCACTCATTCTCGAGGAAATCATGAGTGACCTAAAAGTCTTTTCGGGAAGGGCAAACCGTCCACTGGCAGAGAAGATTGCGAAGGCTGCAGGGGTTACACTGGGCAAGCTCGATATCAAGAACTTCAGCGACGGGGAAATTTGGGTCAAGTATTCCGACAACATACGCGGAGATGACATTTTCGTCATTCAGTCGACGCAGCCCCCGGCTGATAATCTGATGGAATTGTTGATTCTGATCGACGCAGCAAGGCGAGCGTCGGCACGACGCGTGACGGCGGTAATTCCCTATTTCGGCTATGCGCGGCAGGACCGGAAAGATCAGCCTCGTGTGTCTGTGACGGCAAAGCTTGTTGCCAATCTGATCACCGAGGCTGGAGCAGACCGTGTCATAGCAATGGATCTCCACGCGGCTCAAATCCAGGGATTCTTTGACATTCCACTCGATCACCTGTATGCTTCGGCCGTCTTTGCGGACTATTTCCGAAGGAAAAGGATTCCCAACCTCGCCGTCGTATCACCAGACGCCGGCGGGATAAAGATTGCACGGTCCTACGCCAAACGCCTGGATGCTGATCTGATCCTGATCGACAAGCGCCGGCCAAAGAGCAACGAAGTTGAAGTGATGAACATCATCGGCAACGTGAAAGGAAAGAACGTACTGATAATTGACGATCTTATCGACACAGGGGGCACGTTCGTGAACGCCGTTGGCGCACTCAAGCAAAGCGGGGCAAAGGACGTCTACGGCGTCTGCACCCATCCAATTCTCTCCGGCAGAGCCTTGGAGCAAATCAACAGCTCTCCGGTGACAGCTCTGGTAGTCACGGATTCCATTCCACTGAAAGGCGTATCACCGAAGATCGAGTTGCGCTCTGTTGCTAAGCTTTTCGCCGAGGCAATCATCCGGACGCATAACAACCAATCCATTAGTTCACTGTTCGATGTTGACAAAGACAGGCTATAGTTCACTTGAGGAGAAGATACGATGTCTGAGATAACCATCACGGCCGAGGTTAGGAAAGAACTGGGCAAGAATGCCAAGAAGTTGTTGAGAGCAGGCAAGGTTCCCGGTATCTTCTACGGTCACGGTCAGCCAAACATCCCTATTGCACTGGGAGAACTTGCCCTTCGGCCACTCTACAAGGCTTCTGCGGCCCGCATCATCGACCTCAACCTGGATGATGGCTCGAGGCACATGTGCATCCTGCGGGATGTTCAATTCGATCCCGTCACCGACCGCCCGATACATTTCGATCTCTTCGGTCTCAGCGAGAATGAAGAGCTCACGATCGAGGTCCCGGTCACCGTCGCTGGCACTGCCAAGGGAGTCAAGGATGGCGGAATTCTGCAACATATCATGCACCGCCTCCGGGTCTCCTGTTTGCCGAAGAACATCCCCGACCGAATCGAACTCAATGTGGAAAGCCTGGAGATCAATCGGTCCATTCACGTTCGTGACCTGAGTATTCCGAATGTCAAGATCCTCGACAATGAAAACAGTACGGTTGTAGCCGTTGTGCCGCCAACCATCCTGAAGGAAGCAGAGGCTGCCCCAGAGGCTGTACCCACTGAGGCCGCGCCGGCAGAGCCCGAGGTTATCACCAAGGGTAAGAAGGTCGAAGAGGGTGTCGAGGAGACAGGGAAGGAAGGCGCGGGCACAAAACCAGCGCCGGCTGAAAAGAAATAGTGCGCCGAACGGTGTCATCTTCACATGCTCTTTGTCATTGGTCTTGGGAATCCCGAGCAGCGCTACCAGCGTTCGAGACACAACATCGGCTTCGACGTCGTCGATGCTCTGGCCAACGCTCTCAGGGTCAACTTCGAAGCAGGTCGCGGCGAATATCTGATCACTCAGGGCAGCCATCGAGGACAGTCGATTGGATTAGTCAAGCCTCTGACCTACATGAATGAAAGCGGCGTCGCGGTTCTTGAAGTTCGTGAACGGTTTGATGTTCCTCTCGAGCAGCTACTGGTGGTGTGCGACGATTTTCAGCTTCCCCTCGGGCGACTGCGGTTGCGAGCTTCAGGAAGCGACGGGGGCCACAACGGGCTGTATTCGATCATCTATCATCTCCAATCAGAGGAGTTCCCGCGGTTGCGGTGCGGGATAGCGTCGGCTTTCACACCGACCGATAAGACTCAGATGGCAGGCTACGTGCTGAGCCTGTTCACGGAGGAGGAGCAATCGCTTGCCCAGACGATGATCGGTCGCGCGAAGGATGCCTGCCTGGCCGTCGCGGTCGAAGGTCTTTCCAGCGCAATGAACGAGGTCAACCGGAAAGAAAACGCCTAAGAAACCATAAACCACCCTGCTCCAGCAGTGTATCAGACGTGCTGGGGCCGTTCCATCAAAAGCCCAAAGGGAATAGTCTATGCAACGTGTCAACCGATTCTACGAATCGACGTTTATCGTCAACGCTTCGCTCGATGATCACCAGATCGACGCGGCCATCGAGAAGGTCAAAGACGTCATTGTCAAGAACAGTGGTAAGATTCGCGAGCTGGCGAAGTGGGGACGAAAGCGATTCGCCTACCCCATCAAAAAGAAGAACAATGGCTTTTACGTAGTCATCGAGTTCAGTGCACCCGGCGACGTCATCGGAAAGCTCGAGCGCCACTACTTCCTTGATGAGAACATCCTCCGGTATTTAACCATCGCCCTCGACAGACGGGCTTTGAAGGCCCGAACTGCGGGGTCGCTCCTTGCTGCTGTGCAGGTGAGCGCTGAAACGAAATCTGGTGAGCCTGCAAAACCTCCTCAAACCGAAACATCGAGAGAACAGGGCGGATCGTAACAGCAAACGCGACATGAAGAGCATTCACAACGGAATTTCTGAACTAGGAAGGAAAGCACACCATGCGAGTATCATCAAGACCGACCACACGCGGGGGCGCAGGACAGCGCGGGTCAGCAGGCCAGGTACGGAAGAAGCGGTCTTGCCGCTTCTGCGAGAGCAAGGAGACCTACATCGACTACAAGAACGAGAAGAGACTGCAGCGGTTCGTTTCTGAACAAGGCAGGATCATTCCGAAACGTATCACCGGAACGTGTGCGAAGCACCAGCGGCTGCTCGTTACGGCAATCATGCGGGCACGGCACCTCGCCTTGCTTCCCTACGTATCTGACGCGGTGAAATGAGCCAACACAGCCGGAATCTATTGACAGAAGGAGCCGCACCTATGAAAGTGATTCTCCGAAAAGACTTTGAACAGCTTGGCCGTGTCGGCGACGTGATTGAAGTCAAGGACGGCTATGCGCGCAATTACCTGATTCCACGAAAGATCGCCTACCGGGCAACGAAAAGCAGTATGCTGCAGCTTGAGGAAGAGAAGAAGCAGCAGGCCCGGATGCTCGCGAAAGAGAAGCGGACTTCCGAGAAGCTCGCCATCGGCCTGGAAAAGGTCTCCATCACCATTCAAATGAAGGTCGGCGAGGAAGACAGGCTCTTCGGCTCGGTCACCTCCCAGATGATCGCTGAAGCCCTGAGTGAGAAAGGCTTCACGATCGACAAGCGACAGATCGAGCTTGAAGAACCGATAAAGGCGCTCGGTATTTACAGCGTCGACGTGAGACTCCCCGGCGGCGTCGTGGGGAAAGTGAAGGTCTGGGTGGTAAGAGAGTAACCGCGCGTTGGCCGGTCGGTGAAGTGAAAAGGAAAAAGGCTGACCCTCGAGTCGTGGTCAGCCTTTTTGTTTCCAGCCGTCCCTGACGAACCCTTTCAACGCCGGATCGAGACGTGGCGCTCACTCTAACGGAGACCCTGCAGAGGCTCCTGCAGAACATATGCATAGGGACCGAATGCACGCATGGGTTGTAGCTGCGCGCACACCGTCCCAATCTCATCTATACAATACCCGTCTTCGCCCCCAAACGGATTCCAGCCGATGCGGATGCCATTATCTGGCTCGCTGATGAAGCTCCACCCTGGCCGCACCGTCGCGGTTCCACCAAACGTGATCCAGCATAAGCCCGACCTTTTTCGGCAGGCCCGGGATTGCTTCGGGCGCGATCAGGTAGGCGTCGAGAAGAAAGAAACAAATGCCTCGTTCCCATCCATTCGGATCTCATAATGGTCAACCGGATCAAGCTACCCTGTCGCGGGATTCAGGATCTGCTTCGCCGTTGCAGCCACGATCGTGTTGTATTTTTCGTCCTCTCCCTGCTTGCAACGTTTTTTCGTTCCTTTTTGTTGTTAATCTATGCACGGTGGACAGGAGCGAGAGACAAGGTGATTTGTTGACTTTTCGGCCAAATTTTGAGTAAATTGGCAGGAATTTAGGCAGAATCTGGGGCAGTTGCTGCTTCCAATCAGAAGGGATCTTTATCAGTTATGGCGGAAAAAAAGGTTCGGTCTTTGGATGAGGTAACCATACGATTTGCGGGAGACTCCGGCGACGGCATGCAGCTGACGGGGACCCAGTTTACGAACACGACTGCGATACTGGGTAACGATTTAAGCACCCTTCCCGATTACCCGGCCGAGATCCGCGCCCCGGCAGGAACGCTGTTCGGCGTGAGCGGTTTCCAGATCCATTTCGGTAGCACGAAGATCCACACGCCTGGCGATCAGTGCGACGTCCTCGTTGCCATGAACCCAGCGGCGTTGAAGGTGAACCTAGTCAGCCTTGTCGACGGCGGGACGATTATCGCCAACACGGACGGGTTCACCGATAAGAACCTCAAGCTCGCAGGCTATGCCCAGAATCCCTTGAAGGACGGCTCGCTGGACAAGTACCAGGTACACGCGGTGGATATCAGCAAGCTGACGGCGTTGGCCTTGCAGGATCTGAACATCTCCAGCAAACTGATCGACCGTTCCAAGAATTTCTTCGCGCTGGGGATGATGTACTGGATCTACAACCGGCCGCTCGAACCAACAATCGAATGGATCAAGAGCAAATTCACGCAAAAACCCGAGATCCTGGAAGCCAACTTGCGAGTTCTTAAAGCGGGCTGGAATTTCGGAGAGACCACCGAGATTTTTTCTGTCAGGTATGAGGTTGGACCGGCGAAACTTGCACCCGGCCGTTACCGCAACATCACTGGAAACCAGGCTATCGCATGGGGCTTGATGGCCGCAGCGAAGAAGGCAAACCTTGACCTCTTCCTCGGCAGCTATCCGATCACACCGGCAAGCGAAATTCTTCATGAGCTTTCGCTGTACAAGAGCTTCAGCGTGAAGACGTTCCAGGCTGAAGATGAGATTGCCGGCATTAGCTCTGCCATTGGTGCATCGTTTGGCGGAGCGCTGGCTGCGACAACCACCAGCGGCCCGGGCCTGGCACTCAAGACCGAGGCGATGGGCCTTGCCGTCATCCTCGAACTCCCACTGATCATCTGCAATGTCCAGCGCGGTGGTCCGAGCACGGGCCTGCCAACCAAAACAGAGCAATCTGACCTGCTCCAAGCGTTGTACGGACGCAACGGTGAAGCCCCCGTTCCCGTGATTGCTGCGGCAACCCCTTCAGACTGCTTCGATGCAACATTCGAAGCCGCGCGCATCGCCGTGAAGTATATGACGCCGGTCATGATGCTCTCCGATGGCTACCTCGGCAACGGTTCGGAGCCATGGCTCATCCCGGATTTCAATGCGCTGCCCGAGATTCCTGCCAAGTTCGTCACCAACCCGGAAGGGTTCTTGCCATACTCACGCGATGAGGAGACCTTGTCTCGTCCGTGGGCGATTCCGGGCACACCGGGACTTCAACATCGCATCGGTGGATTGGAAAAGGAACACCTCACGGGCAACGTGAGCTACGATCCCGAAAATCACGACAAGATGGTTCGGCTCAGGGCGGAAAAGATCGAGCGGATTGCCAATGACATCCCCCTGGCCCAGGTAGAGGGAGATACAGAAGGCGAGCTGCTCGTCATCAGCTGGGGCGGAACCTACGGGGCCATTAGAACCGCCGTCAACCGACAACGCCAGAAAGGAAGCTCGGTTTCCCACCTGCATCTGCGGTATCTGAATCCATTCCCCAGGAACCTGGGGGAGATACTCTACAGGTTCAGAAACATAATGGTGCCTGAAATCAACCTGGGACAACTGATCAGAATCCTTCGATCGAAATATCTTGTTCCCGCGATCGGCTTCGACAGGGTTCGCGGACTTCCCTTCAAATCGGTCGAAATAGAGAAAGAAATTGAAGACATTTTGAAAGGTAAGAAATGAGCACGCGTGTAGATGAGATCGTGAGAAGCTCGCAAATGATTGGAATTCCAAAGTACATCGCCAAAGACTTCCAGAGCGATCAAGACGTCCGCTGGTGCCCGGGTTGCGGTGACTACTCCATCCTGGCCCAGACACAACGCGTCATGCCGGACCTAGCCATTCCGAGGCATAAGATGGTCTTCATATCCGGGATCGGCTGTTCGAGCCGCTTCCCATACTACATGAACACCTACGGGCTGCACGGAATTCACGGGCGGGCGACTGCGATTGCATCAGGCCTGAAGATCGCGCGGCCGGATCTGTCGGTTTGGGTCGTAACAGGCGACGGCGACGGCATAAGCATTGGCGGAAATCACTTCATCCACCTGATGCGCCGAAACCTGGACATCAACGTCCTTCTCTTCAACAACCAGATCTACGGATTGACCAAGGGACAATATTCTCCGACTTCGGAGATGGGGAAGGTCACGAAGTCAACCCCGTATGGCTCGATTGACTACCCGTTCAATCCCGTTTCGCTGGCGCTGGGTTCGAGCGCGACATTCGTTGCCCGCTCACTTGACCGGGATCCAAAGCATCTTCAGGGTATCATCAAGCGGGCGGCAGAGCACAAGGGAACCTCCTTTGTCGAGATTTACCAGAACTGCAATGTCTTCAACGATGGTGCGTTCTTCCAGTTCACGGAAAAAGAGACCAAAGATGACAGCGTCGTGTTCATTGAACATGGCAAGCCGCTTATCTTCGGAAAGGAGAAGGATAAGGGGATTCGTCTCCACGGCTTCAGCCCCGAAGTTGTCTCACTGAAGGATGGCAAGTACTCGGTCAGTGATCTTCTTGTCCATGACGAAAAGGACACAACCCTTTCCTTCATCCTCGCTGACATGACGTACAAGTCCCACCTGCCGAGGCCCGTCGGCATCTTTCTCGCGATCGACCGACCGGTGTATGAGGACGAAGTGGAGAAACAGATTGCTTTTGCCAAGGAGAAGAGGGGCGAGGGTGACATTGTGAGGCTCCTCAATTCGGGAGATACATGGATAGTGCAGTGATCATCTGAGCACTGCAGACAGGGTGTGACTGCTTCAGACGGTCACACCTTTTTTGTTCCCAGACATGTGGAGGACCAGCCATGCAAAGTGAGTATGAAGCCTGTCGGAAGGTCATCGAGCAGAGTCAGCGATTCGTTCTCACAACGCACGCTAATCCAGACCCGGACGGCATTGGGAGTGAGCTCGCTCTGGCTCGTTTTCTTGTTTCGAAAGGTAAAGATGCTGTCATCCTGAACCATAGTGCGACCCCCTTCAACTGCGCTTTCCTTGATCCCGATAAGAAAGTCCTTCAGTTTGATCCTTCTCAGCATGGCCCAATCGTTTCTCTTGCCGAGGCTATCTTCGTACTCGACGCCAACCATCCCGACCGCCTCGAAAGTCTTAAGCCATTTGTGCTTCGAAGTTCAGCCACCAGAGTTTGCATCGATCACCATCCGGACAAAGCGGATTTCGCCGACCTCTATCTGATTGATGAGCAGTCAACGGCAACTGGTGAGATCCTCTATCATTTGATGAGATTTCTGGACAAGGAGGCGATGACGTCGGCAATTGCAGAGCCGCTGTACACTGCGATCATGACTGACACAGGGTCGTTTCGATTCCCAAAAACCGATGCCGAGGTCCATCGAATCATCGCCGATCTGATCGACCTCGGCGTCGACCCCGCATCCACTTACGAGCAGCTGTATGAACAAGGAAGCGCGAACCGCATCCGGCTAGTTGGCCAGGTCCTGCGCACACTTCAGCTGGCCCACGATGGCCGCGTTGCCTACCTCACCGTAACGAAGCCGATGTTCGAGGCAACAGATACGCAGGAGGAGGACACGGAGAACTTTGTGACGCAAACGCTTAGCATTCGCGGGGTTGAGATTGGTCTCATGTTCACTGAATTGCCTCAGGGGACAAAGGTCAGTTTCCGCTCGAAAGGTGAGGTCGCTGTAAACAAGCTTGCCCAGGAGTTCGGCGGCAACGGCCACAAGAACGCTGCGGGAGCCCGCCTCTATCACAGATCACTCTCCGAAGTGATACCCTCAGTTGTGAGCCGAGCAGCACATTATCTCATTTGACGGAGTAATCATGAAGCTCTCGTTTCAGCAATTGAAAATCCAGCGCATCAAAGCCGATGTTCTTGCCGTCTTCGTACATCAGGACCCACGTCTCTTCAGACAGGAAATCGCTGACCTCAAGCGCAAGCTCGGTGCACACATTCCAGCAGCGGACAGCGGTGACTTCAATGGGAAAGAGGGGGAGTCTACGGTCGTCTACCTGCGAAGGAAAGCGGCTGCTCCACGTTTGCTCGTAGTCGGGCTGGGTGAGCGCCGGAAACTGAATCTTGAGAAATACCGTCGCGCCGCGGCATCAGCTGCCAAACGCGCACGATCCCTTAAAGCAAGAACCGTTGGCTTGCTCCTGCCGGCCATGGGTGGACGCGCCGCCAACATCATTACAGCCTTTGCTGAGGGCGCCCACCTGTCACTCTACCGCTTCGACAAGTATATCACGAAGAAAGAAGATCATACTCAGCCGATCGAGGAGATAATCTTCTACGTGGAACGCGCAGGCCTTGTGAGAACCGGGCTAAAGAGCGTCGGGACAGCCCAGATTGTAACGGAGGCGACGTGCCTCGCGCGCGATCTGGCGAATGCCCCGGGCAATGAGGTCTACCCCGAGTCTCTGGCGGAAGCTGCAAGGCATTCGGCCGAGCGTTGTGGCTATTCTGTCACGTTGCTCGATGAGCGTGAGCTGAAGGACCTCGGGATGGGAGGTGTTGTCGCGGTAAGCCAGGGCAGTGAACGTCCTCCCCGTTTCATTATCCTCGAGTACGGTCAATCCTCCGAAAGGCCCGTCGTGCTCGTCGGCAAGGGTGTCACGTTCGATACCGGAGGTATCTCCATCAAGCCATCGGCAAATATGGCTGAGATGAGAATGGACATGTCCGGGGCAGCTGCGGTAATAGGAACCTTCGAGGCCGTCGCACGCTTGAAACTCCCGGTACACATCGTCGGTCTCATTCCGGCGGTGGAAAACATGCCGAGCGGCCGTGCCATCCGACCGGGTGACATCCTCCGCCACTACAACGGTAAGACCTCCGAAGTCGATAACACCGACGCAGAAGGGAGACTCATTCTTGCCGATGCACTTGCGTATGCTGAGAAGTACAAACCTTCTGCGGTTATCGATCTTGCCACCCTGACAGGCGCCTGTGTCGTCGCACTCGGCCATTACGTGACTGGGATGATGGGAAATGACGAGCGACTGATGAAGAGCCTCAAGGATGCAGGGGAAGCAACGTACGAACGAGTGTGGCCTCTTCCGTTGTTCGAGGAATATGAGAAGCTCATCAAGAGCGATGTTGCGGATGTCAAGAACGTCGGTGGCCGATGGGCCGGAGCGATAACCGGCGCATGGTTTTTGAAGAAGTTCATCGGCAAGTACAGATGGGCACACCTGGATATCGCAGGGACCGCCATTCTTGAAGAACATCTTGACTACACACCGAAAGGCGGCTCGGGAGTCGGCGTCCGTCTGCTCACGGAATTCCTGAAACGCTGGAAGTAGTCGTCTCATCCCATGTTCGGATCCACGCGTGCTGCGGCGATTGCCCTTCTCTTCATTTCTTCGTACTTTTTCGCCTGCAATTAGCCCCGGCACGTTCTCATGCGACCACCCTACTTAACCATCGAACGAGGCTTGAAAGAGACGGTGCGCGGTGAATGCTTCTTCGATGCGGCGACCCGTGAAACATACAGCACAGCGTCCTGTTGGTACAAGATCCTTCCGGTGGCGGTGGTCTTTCCGCAAGACATCGAGGATGTGCAGAGCGTTGTGCGGTTCTGCTGCGAAAACGGCATTGCCGTTGTTCCGCGCGGAGGGGGAACAGGACTCGCGGGACAAGCTATCGGATTCGGTGTGATCGTGGACTTCACACGGCATATGAATCGCTTGCTGGAGGTACAGCGGGACACCGCAGTCGTGCAACCCGGTTTGCTCCTTGCAGACCTGAACGATCAGCTCCGGTCACGAGATCTGATGTTCCCCATTGATCCTGCAAGCAGCAAACAATGCACCATCGGCGGCATGATCGCCACCAATGCTGCTGGCGCGCACGGCGTGAAGTACGGGGCGATGAAAGACCACGTCGAATCGCTCTTGGTTGTGCTCGCAAATGGCGAGCTCGCAACGATCCGCCAACCCTTCTTGGAATCAGGGCTGGTGTACTCCAGGGCGTATCGCGACATCTACATCCGGCTGCGTTCCTTGCTCACCGCAAACCGCGATACGATTCTTCAGCGGTTTCCTCAAGTTCTCAAGAACTCCTCAGGTTACAACCTTTACGATGCGGTACGATCGAAAGATTTTGACCTGCGGAAGATAATAGTCGGCTCGGAGGGAACCCTCGCCGCTGTTGTCCAGGCAAGCCTTCATCTCACCAGGCCCCCGCCAATACGCCTCGGTGCAGCGGCCTATTTCACGGACTACAGGACAGCAGCGGAGGCCGTGCTCAGGAGCTCTGGGCTGAAACCCAGTGCCCTTGAGATCCTGGATAGCACGTATCTCGCGCTCGGCCAGGAATTGACGCCTGCGGCCGGTCATCTCCTCCACCCCGGCGCCCAAGCTATGCTCTACATCGAGTTTGATGGAGAATTGCAGCGGGAGGTCGAAGAGATGCTCATGACGTTCAAAGACGTCACCGCGCGGGCAGGATCGTCCGGCTTCCTGCAGTTCTCGACAGACACAGAGCGAAAAGAAGTCTGGCATCTGCGCGAAGCAGTGAGCGAACAGATCAACTGTGACAAGTGGAAGGGCAAAACAAGCTTCATTGAAGATGTGGCCGTCCCTCTTGAATACCTAGCCGACTATATCGTAGGGTTGAGAGAGCTCCTTTCCCGTCACCAGATTCCGTTCTGCGTCTATGGTCATGCCGGTGGAGGGAACATCCACTGTGCAACGTTTGTTGATCTTACGAATCTTGAGCAATATCGGAAGATCGATTTGGTTGCCTCCGAAGTCGCTGACCTCGCGATTTCACTTGGAGGCACCCTCTCCGGCGAGCACGGCGACGGATTCGTGCGGACACCGTTCCTTGAACGATTGTACGGCCCCGAAATCTACGGCCTCTTCAAGGAGGTCAAATACGCTTTTGACCCAACAGGAATATTGAACCCAGGAAAAATCATCGGTAGACAAAACACCTCAATACTCCATGACCTTTCGATCTCTTAGCTTCATTGGCCTTGTCACCCTCGGTCTGTGTCACACGTCCCCGGCCCGGACAGACCAGGAGCAACGTCAGCCACGTATGCCTGCTCAGCCGGTTTGGCATGAAGTGATCACCCTCTTCGGAGAAGACACTACAAAGGCTGTCATCAACGTTCACTATCGGATCGGCGAGAGTTTTTTCATTTTCGTCCGGAATGAGAGAGGGCAGCAGCGGTCGGAATACGTCGCTCGCGGTGAACTCGTTGTCGAACTCCTGAATGAACAGAAGATATCTGCCGCCCGCGAAATTCGGCAGATCTCGATTGCGCGCACGTCAGCTATGAAAGAAGACGGTGCCGGACCGGATGTAGTGGGAGCGATCTCATTCACGGTCGCGCCCGGCACATATACGGTCGTCTTTGGGGTTGATGACAAGGAATCTGGCCGATCGTTTTTGGACCGAGACAAACGCGTCACCGCCAGAACGCCGAACCTGAGACCGCTGGAGGTCTCCAGCCCCGTCATGCTTCAAACGATTCAGGAGAACTTGGCCAAACCACATGTCAATCCTGTCAATCGAGGGGGCGAGGTGGTTTTCGGGGGCCGAGGCGCGATCTTCTCACAGATTCTCCTGCCGGATAGCCTCACCGATTTCAAGGTTCGCTGGGCATTGAAGGGTCAACTCGATGGATTTGGGCCGCGGTCGCAAGAGTTCGGCGGGTCCGATTTCGTCATTCAGAACGGTCTGCCGACAGTGACGTCCAAGCACGGCAGTGTGCAATATGAAATGCTGCCTTCAGCGTCTCGGTGGGCAGCATGCATTGTCCCCCTCCCCTTTGAGCTTCTGGAGCCCGGATTGTTCGTGCTCGATGTCGAATACTTGGGCACTAATGTGAAGAATACCCAGACCCAGAGCTTTCGAGTGACATGGCCGGGAAAACCATTCTCGCTCGCCAACGTCGAGCTTGCGATCGACGCCCTGCGCCACATTGCATCGGAAGATGAGATCAATGCTATGCAGGCGGGCTCCCTCATGCACCGGGCGGGAGTATTCCATGAGTTCTGGAAGGCGCGGGACCCCGATACCATGACCGCATACAATGAAGTCATGGCCGAGTATTACTACAGAGTGGATGAGGCACTTCGAAAATTCTCGACCGTTCGCGAGGGGGACGGATACAGGACTGATAGAGGTCGGATTTACATTCTGTACGGTCCCTCACCGGCAATTGATCGCGTCCTGCGTCCCGGCAGCTCACCGATGGAGATCTGGACTTACGAGGCGCTGAAGAAGCGATTTGTCTTCATTGACCCGAATAAGAACGGCATCTTCATCCTCAGCCAGGTCGAAAACTTGTGAAACCGACCATCGCTATCACAATCGGGGATTTCAACGGCATTGGACCAGAAGTCGCCCTGAAAGCCGCTGTGCTCCCGTCAGTTCGGAAGATGTGCGTGCCGCTCCTTGTCGGCCCTCTCAACGTGTTCGAACATGTCCGGAGCACGCTCAAGATAAGACTGAAACTGCAAAAGGCCGTTCTTCCGTGGAAAGATCCTTCCACGATCCCCGTTCTTGACGTCGGCGATGGCCTGTGGTCCGATATTCAATATGGAGCGGTCACAAAAGCGGCTGGAAGGACTGCCGGCATTGCGATCGAAAAAGCTGTCGAGATGTGCACCGGCCGAAAGGCTGATGCCATGGTAACCGCACCGGTTTCGAAGGAAGCACTGCACCTGGCGGGATACAACTTTCCAGGCCAGACCGAGATGATCGCCATGATCAGCCGCTCGCAGAGGGTGGCGATGATGTTGATTTCGAAAGGCTTACGCGTCGGGCTCATCACCATCCATACGCCTCTTCAACTCGTGGCCGGGCATATCACAAAGGAAAAGATTGTCGAAAAGCTTATGATCTTCGACGACTCCTTGAAGCGGAATTTCAAAATCAAGGCTCCTCGCATTGCAGTTTTGGCGCTCAATCCACACGCTGGTGAACAAGGCTGGATAGGGAGAGAAGAACAGGAGACCATCGCCCCAGCCATCGGCCGAGCACGAAGTGAATCTATGAACATCGATGGTCCTTTTGCGGCTGACGGGTTTTTCGGAGCAGGGACGTACAAATCCTATGACGCGGTCGTTGCCATGTATCACGACCAAGGCCTGATCCCCATCAAGATGAGCTCGTTCAAGGAAGCTGTGAACTTCTCGGCAGGTCTCTCAATCATTCGCACATCGCCCGGCCACGGGACCGCCTATGACATCGCCGGACGGGGAAAAGCCAGCGTCTCCAGTATGGTCGAAGCAATCACCCTTGCAGTCCAGTTTGTGAAAAACGCGTGGTCGAGCTCAACGATATAAGGGTCTCGTTTGACGGACAACCCGTCCTCAACGGCGTGAACTTCTCGATGAGGGCTGGCGAGTTTGTATACCTGGTTGGGCCAACCGGAGCCGGGAAGAGCTCCTTGCTTCGGCTTCTCTACATGGATCTGAAGCCGGAAGCAGGGACCGTTCACGTTTCCGGCTATGATGGTGCAACGACGAGAGAACGGGACATCCCCCACCTGCGCAGAAAAATCGGCATCGTATTCCAGGATTTCAAGCTGCTCGACGATCGAGACGTCTACGAAAATGTCGCGTTCGCCCTCTACGTTACAAACACCAGACGAAGCGAGATCAAGAAGCGCATCCTGCATGCGCTGGCCGACGTTGGCTTGAGCCACAAGCGGAACCAGATGCCGCAGGAGCTCTCCGGAGGCGAACAACAGCGTGTCGTCATCGCACGGGCGATCGTTAATGCCCCTTCCCTCCTGCTGGCCGACGAGCCCACGGGCAACCTTGATCCAAGCGCCTCCGCGGAGATTATGGAACTGCTGAGAAAAATCAACACGCGGGGGACGGCCGTTTTGATGGCAACCCACAATTATGAGCTTGTCAGGCGCTATCCGGCGAGAATCGTTCAGTTGAAGGACGGTAAGCTGTTCGAAGTCGAGCTTCGCGAGAGATGAAAAAGCGCCGGTTCGTCCCAGCCGGCGCTTCCGGTATCCTCAAACCCGCACGCAATCCTTACCGAATCTGCTCCACCCTCTTCACCTCTTCGTGCGCGAGCATCAACGCCCGTTCGATCCCTGCGCGCAAGGTCATCGTGGACATGGGGCATGATAGGCAGGACCCCGTGAGTCTCACTTCCACAATCCCATCGTCCGTCACGCGTACTAACTCAACGTCCCCACCGTCTTCGACCAGATAAGGACGGATCTTCGTCAGGCTCTCCTCGATGCTTTCGCGACTGATCATCCGTGAAGACCTCACTTTTGATTTCCCAGAAGGATCTCCACCTTCGGGATCGACGGGCCTGTGGCATTACGTATGCTGACCTGTGCAGCAAGGTTTCGGGCAATCTGCGAAATGACGTGGGCTTGTTGCGACCCCTCTTCCCTCACGACAATCGGTTCCCCCCGGTCGCCACCGACCCGGATGTTGGTGTCAATGGGGATTTCGCCGAGGAACGGAACTCCGAGTTCCTTCGCTGTCCGGTTCCCACCGCCGCTGTCAAAAATGTCTTCCCGGTGACCGCAGTGGTTGCATATGTAGTAGCTCATATTCTCGACAATGCCCAGCACAGGCACGTTGACCTTGTTGAACATCACCAACCCCTTTCTCGCATCAGCAAGTGCAACATCCTGCGGCGTTGTGACGATGACGGCACCTGTGAGGGGAATCGTCTGAACCAACGTGAGCTGTACGTCGCCCGTCCCGGGTGGAAGATCGAAAATCAAGTAGTCGAGATCACCCCAATGAACGTCGCCCATAAATTGTTTCAGAGCGCCGCTGGCCATGGGACCGCGCCAGATGACCGCCTGCATCGGATCAACGAGAAATCCGATGGACATGATCTTGACTCCGTACTTTTCCAGTGGCACAAGCCTGTTCTGAGAAACCCTTGGCCGTTCATTAATGCCAAACATCAATGGAATGCTCGGTCCATATACATCGGCATCGACCAAACCAACCTTGGCGCCATCCTGCGCAAGTGCGACCGCAAGGTTGACAGCCACGGTTGACTTACCGACCCCTCCTTTGCCGCTGGCAACGGCGATGGTGTTCTTGACGCCCGGAAGGATCACGTCTTTTTGCTGATTTGCATGCGGGGCGACATTTGCCGTCATGATGATGTCGACCGCACCAATGCCTTGAATGTTCTGCCTGAGCACCCTCTCGCACTCTGCCTTGAACTGATCACGAACCGGGCACGCAGGCGTCGTGAGCTCCAGCGTGAAGCTGACATCATTCCTGTCGAGGCAAAGGTTTTTGACAAAATTCAGCGAAACGATATCTCGATGCAGGTCAGGATCTTTGACAAGTCGTAACGTTTTCAGGACGTTTTCTTCGGTCAGTGGCAGCATTCCGTCTCCCGGTGATGGTAATTCCTGGATCTCACTTCTCCGTAGTTTGTCATTAAACCCAACTTTATGCCAAGTGGTTCCTTTGCAGCCGGTGGAAACCCACTCTCGTCTGAGCAAATGCAGAGGATCGCGAGCCTTGGTGGCCGTTATCCCTTGATGACACCAATCGGAAGGAGTTTGGCGACTTTCTTGGCGATGCCTGCATTGTGCACGACTTCGACAACAAGGCTCACGTCCTTGTAGGCATCAGGATTTTCTTCCGTCAGACCGCTTTTAGACGCCCCTCGGACGTGAATTCCTTTCTGCTGAAGTTGATGCACGAGCTGATCGGCAGAGATCTCTTTCTTCGCGGCGTGTCTGCTCTTTGAGCGTCCTGCACCGTGGCATGATGAGCCAAACGTCTCTTCCATGGCTTGCTCGGTTCCCACAAGGACATACGAGCACGTTCCCATGCTTCCGGGGATCAAGACTGGCTGCCCGACGTCAGCATAGTCGCTCGGCAGCTCCGGCCTGTGCTTTGGGAAAGCGCGCGTCGCCCCTTTTCTGTGGACCAGAACCCGTCGCGACGATCCTTCGACTCTGTGCGTCTCTTCCTTTGCGATGTTGTGACAGACGTCGTAAACGATCTTCAGTTCCCCCTTCCCCAACACGCGCGTGAATGCCTCCCGGGTCCAGTGAGTAATCATCTGGCGATTTGCGAAAGCGAAGTTCGCTGCCGCGGCCATCGCCCCGAGGTAGCTTTGACCTTCGGGGGATTGAATGGGAACACATGCGAGCTGGCGGTCGACTATCGTGATATTGTACCTTCGCATCGCCTCCTGCATGATGTCCAGGTAGTCAGTACAAACTTGGTGGCCAAGACCGCGAGAACCTGTGTGAATGAGGATCACAATCTGCTGAGGCGACAGCCCGAACACCCTGCCTGCCTCTTCGTCGAACACCTCGGCAACGTACTGCACTTCGGCAAAGTGGTTCCCCGAGCCCAGTGTGCCAAGCTGATCCCGTCCCCGTTCTTTTGCCCGCTTGCTGACCTTGTTCGCATCGGCGTTTGGAATCCGACCTGTCTCCTCAATATGTCGGAGGTCCTCATCACTCCCGTAGCCATTCCTCACTGCCCAGTGAGCCCCGTTCTCGAGCACCCGGTCGAGTTCATCGTAGCTCAGGCCGCCGACGATTCCTTTCCTTCCCGTGCCACACGGGATGTCACGAAACATCTGGTTGAGAAGCGGGTCGAGCTTTGGCTTCACTTGCTCCAACGAAAGATCCGACCTCAACAACCTCACGCCACAGTTGATGTCGAAACCGACTCCCCCTGCCGAGACAACCCCTTTTTGGATATCAGCAGCCGCAACGCCGCCGATGGCAAACCCGTAGCCCTGGTGCGCATCCGGCATCGCCAGCGACCGTCCAACAAGTCCGGGAAGTGTCGCAACATTCGCCACCTGCATAAGTGTCTGGTCACGCTCGATGGCCTTGATCAACTCATCATTTGCATAGATCAGCCCTTCGATACGCATCCCCTCTCGAAAGGATCGAGGCACAAGGTATCGGTACTCGTCGATCTTCTGAATCACGATCTTGATCTCCTGCGACATTCAACATACAATCACAAGACGCTCACCGCAACGTGCGTGAGGTCGAACCCTGGTCTCTGCGGTGTGGATCAGAGTTTTCAGCTACCCCGCGTTCAACTGTCGCGTGAGCTTAAATATCAAGAAAGACACGAACAAGACATCCCTCCTTCCCTTCCTCCACCTTCAGTTGGTGATACGTGATGGCTTTGACGTCCATTTTGAAGGAGTGTTTCCGTTCGTCAACTGGTTCTCCCATCACAACAGCCTTGAGCTCCGTCTTGGTGAGGCGCTCGATGACGATATCCGAAGGGAGGAAATCTTGACCATCGTAGAAGTACAGAATTTCGGACAACCATCGGACAAGCAGATTCTCGGGATCAGAACCCTTCAGCGTCACATACCTTTGTTCGACAGGATCGATCGATGCTGGATCCACAATGATGGAGACGAGCCCAAGGGCGGCGTACTCGAAAACCTCCTTCAACGACTGGCCGTACGCCTCGATACCGATATCGGAAGGATGCTCGAGGATGCGATACCCATCATTCATCGTCGTGTTCTTCATACCCAGGCTGTTCGCCACCCAGAGTCCGGCTGCAATCAAACCAGCGTTTTCCCGCTCAACCTCTTGAGAGCTTCAAGATAGAGGGCGGACGTCTTGAAGATCACATCCTCCGGTAGTATCGGTGCCGGCGGCTTCCTATTGAAATTGATTGAGTTGAGATAGTCTCGTACGAATTGCTTGTCGAAGCTTTCCTGCGCCCTTCCCGCCTGATATTTATCCTTAGGCCAGAATCGGGAAGAGTCGGGCGTCAGAAGCTCATCAATCAGAATGAGTTCTCCTTTTTCATCCAGCCCAAATTCCATCTTTGTATCCGCTATGATAATCCCCTTTTCGACCGCCATCGCCGCGCAGCGCTCGTAGATTTGAACGGAAAGATCCCGCACCCGGTCAGCAAGTTCCCTCCCGATGATCCCAGCCGCGCGCTCAAAGGTTATGTTCTCATCATGCTTCCCCATCTCCTCTTTCGTCGCCGGCGTGAAGATGGGCTCCGGAAGACTGTCTGATTCCATCAAACCGGGAGGCAGCCCGATGCCGCACACGTTTTGCGTCTCCTTGTACTCTTGCCATCCCGAGCCGGAGAGATACCCGCGCACGACGCATTCGACCGGCAAGGGTTTTGTCTTCTTCACGTACATTGATCGGTCTTCGAGATCCTTCCAATAGGGCTTGCAGGATGACGGAAAGTCGTAAACGATGCTGGTGATGAGGTGGTTGGGAACGATGTCCTTCGTGTGCTCGAACCAGAATTCCGAGATCTGCGTCAGAACTTTTCCCTTGAAAGGAATTCCCTGCTGCATAACGACGTCATACGCCGAAAGCCGGTCCGTCGCAACAATCAGAAGCGCATCGCCGAAATCATAGATGTCCCGCACTTTTCCCCGATTTGCGAGTTTCAGAGCAGGAAACTCAGTTTTCGTAATCACAGGGACTTGAAACGATGTGGACATGGCAAATCCTTCCTGGAATCATGTCATGAGAGTGTGAATTGGCATTCTCTTCGAAGCGCTGATTTCAGCCTGCTGACGTATTCCTTTCGCGGTATCTCTTTTGCCCCAAACTGAGCTAGGTGGGGAGTCAGGAACTGCGTATCGAGTAACTCATACCCACGCTCGCGCAGGCGATTCACGAGATGCACAAGTGCAACCTTCGAGGCGTCCCGAACCCGACTAAACATCGACTCACCGAAGAATGCACCTCCGATAGCGACCCCGTAGAGGCCGCCGGCAAGCCGATCATTTTTCCAGGACTCGACACTGTGTGCATAACCCAGCGTGTGTAGTCTGACGTAGCTTTCGATGATATCTTCTGAAATCCATGTCTCCTCCCGACCCGCACAAGCGCGCAATACCTCTTCGAAACGCTGGTCTAACCGAACCTCGAACAGGTTCTTTCTGACGGTGGCTCTCAGACTGCGCGGCGTCCTGAACTCCGACAGGTCGATAATGGCCCGAGGATCCGGTGAATACCAACCGATCTCTCCCGTCAGCGGATCCGCCATCGGAAAGTATCCGCTGCTGTATGCCAGGAGAAGGAACTCCGCATCAATGGCGGTTTTCTTGACTCGATGAGACAGCATTGAGATAGACCTGCATCTTCCTGCGTGTGGAGAACGTGTGCCAAATCAGCCTACAGCAAAATAACGACTTTGCCAACACTTTTGCGAGACTGGAGAAAAGCCTGAGCTTCCGCGATCCGGTCGAAGCGATAGGTCGCACCAACGAACGGGCGGAGGGCTCGATCTCGGTACAGCTTCAGAAGCGTCTCCATTGCCTGTCGAAGGTAGTCAACCTTGTGCATGAGAAAAAACAGGTTGAATCCCATGAAGCTGATGTTCCTCGTCGCCAGTGATTGCGGAAACACCATTGGTGTCAAGGCCAGCTCACGAAGCGCTTTGAGCTTCTTCACACGTCGCTCCCCCGTCACCGCGGCGAATCCGAACAACACATATCTGCCCATCGGAGCGAGCAATCCCATCCCCTTGCGGATGATGCGTCCGCCAACGGAATCCAGGATGACGTCCACTCCACTACCCCGGGTTGTGGCGCGTACGCGTTCAGCAAAATCCTCGGTACGATAATTGACCAGATGATGCGCTCCTTGTGCCCGAGCGACCTCAAGTTTTTCGGCCGAGCCGGCCGTGGCGAATATCTCCGCTGCTCGATGTCTCGCAATTTGAATCGCAGCGGTGCCGACACCCCCTGCGGCGGCGTGCACCAGCAGCTTCTCCCCGCGTTGAAGACCGGCGAGGGTCACCAGACCGTGATAGGCGCTGAGATAGGTGACGGTAAACGCTGCGGCTTCCTCGAACGACATTCGTTTCGGAACGAGCATGGTGTGCGTCGCCGGAGCACAGACAAATTCCGCGTATGCGTTGAACTTCGTCACGGCGAAAACGCGATCACCTTTCTTGAGGTTCTTGACTCCCGGACCGACGCGTTCGACCACACCGGTCAGTTCGATACCAGGAATAAAGGGCGGTCTGGGCACGCTCGGATAGTACCCCATTCTCGCAAACAGGTCGGCGAAGTTCAATCCGATGGCCCTGGTTCGAACAAGGACCTCACCGTCTCCCGGTCGTGGATCTGGCACCTCGAGGATCTTCAACTCGCTCGGAGGCCCAAATCTCGTAACGACAGCTGCCTTCATGCCTTCACCCTCTCTGTCACCTGAATGAGCACAAGATCACTTCTGTAGAGTCAAGTTGCTTTGGGAGCGAATCGCGTCTGATCGAACCTCGCTGCGGCGCTTGATATCGAAATGGAACAGCTCACCGTCACCCCACCAGAACCAGTCGTGTCGCCTGCATTCGATCGTGAGATTGGAGACCATAGCATCGCTGACGTAACCACCGTCGAAGACCATGAAGGAGATCCCTCGATTCGCAGGGAGTAACAGAGTTCTTGTGGCTTGTCACAGGAGTGATCAGGGGGTAATAAGCGCATTGCCATGCTAATCGCCAAAGCTCACGCCGGCAGCGCGCGCGGCGGCCACGAGTTGGGAGTCGAGGGGGACTGTGTTAAGCCTGAGGATCGCTTCCTTGACAGGCACACCAACAACCTCTGTACCCTTCAAACTGACCATTTGACCGTACATTTCTTGAGATGCGAGGTGAAGCACTTTCACGCCAAACCTGCTTGCCAACAGCCGATCGTATGCCGTCGCGCGGCCGCTTCGTTGTAGATGCCCGAGAGGTATGGTGCGGGTATCCAACCGGGTCATCTCAGCAAGCTTACGACCTATGAGATCTCCGATGCCACTGAACCGACCCGAGTCAGCATGCACGTGACCTTTCTCTTTCGCTAGACTTTCCATTTCGGCAAGGCGGGCTCCTTCCGCCGCACAGATCGTTACAAGCCCGCTGCCCTGCTTTCCGCGCTTGCTTAGCTGCTCGCACACATTGTCCCATCGGAAGGGGATTTCCGGGATGAGGATAAAATCAACTCCACACGACAGGCCGGCCCCGAGCGCGACCCAGCCGGAGTACCGTCCGGCCACTTCCACGATCACAACCCGCTGGCGTGTGGACGCGGCGGCATAGAGTCGATCGATTGCCTCTGTCGCGATCGCGAGAGCTGAGTCACACCCGAACGAAGCATCCGTTGCACAGAGGTCGTTGTCGATCGTCTTGGGAACCCCGAGGCAGTTCAGACCGAGGTCAGACAGCTTGTCGATGACGTGCATCGTTCCATCGCCCCCAAGAGCGATGAGCGCGTCGAGGTTCCAGGCCCGGTAATTCCTGATCGCGTTTTCTGAACAGTCGAGAATATCGACCCCTTGAGGTATGTCAACGGGGAAATTGGAGGGGTCTCCCTTTTGCGATGTTCCGAGGTTCATGCTGCCGCAGCTACTCATGCCGACGATTTCTTTGGCGAGGATCTCCCGGGATTTCCCTTCCACCAATCCCTCGAATCCATCCAGTACACCGATGACCGACACACCGAAATGTGTCAATGCCGGTTTGGCAATTCCGCAGACGGCGGAATCGAGTCCCGGACAGTCGCCTCCTCCTATCACGATGCCGATTCGCTTGAGAGGTTTCACGATGCCTGTATCAATACCGAGGATGCTGACAAGGCCGCCGCTTCGGATGCGTGCGACCCGTTCGAAGGAAAAGATACAGAATTTCCCCCCTTCTGTCCAGAACGATGCTCCAACGGCCGCATAGCAGGCGGCAGCCGTCCAACACCAAACTACATTTTGCTTGTTTCTAAGTGGAAATTGCGGTACCTTCAAATGCAATTAATAGTACACCGTTCTGTCCATGCGGAGAAACGCGCAGCGTTTCACTGCGGGCGACGTAGCCACGCTAGTACGTCGTAGCTGTAGATGTTCTGACAGTGTCCTTTTTCGTGGCCTTTCGAGCTTCACGAGGCTGGGCATCGCCAATCATCCATAGCGAAACTAGCCTGTACGGGCGAGACAAGTTGGCTAGCGGTCTCGTGTACATTTTTACCAATCATTTTCTTGAAAGGATTTGTTCCGTGGAAAAAGGAACAGTCAAGTGGTTCAATGGAGCCAAAGGGTATGGCTTCATTTCTCGCCAGAACGGCGAAGATGTTTTCGTGCACTTCACGGCGATTGTCGGCGAAGGCTACAAGACACTCAACGAAGGTGATCAGGTCCAGTTTGAGGTTCAGAATGGACCGAAGGGCCTTCAGGCCGTGAAGGTCGAAAAGGCATAACCAGGCCTGTAAACCTGAACCCCAGTCAGCAGAGGCTGGCTGGGGTTTTTTGTTTGGAATGATTACCGGGATTCGCGAAAGGAGGCTCGATGAAGCGAGGTACGGTCAAGTTTTTCAACGCGTCAAAGGGATTTGGATTTATCATCTCCGAAAACGGCGAAGAAGTGTTCTTCCACAAGAGCAATGTGAAGAACACAGGTTTCCGTGACAAGCTCTATCAGGGCGACACCGTACAGTTTGAGTTGAAGGAAGAACAGAAAGGGAAACGCGCATACAATATTGTGCGGGTTTGACTGAGCACGCTCACCGACAACGACTCAAGAAAGTCCCCGACGAGGGGACTTTTCAGTTTCCGGCCATGCTGGCCACAAGATCTACTTTCCTTCTTTGGACACATCCAGCTGTTTCCCATCAGAAGATTCCGGGATAGACTGAATGGATTTGAACTTCTCCGTCAACGCGCCTAATTGCTTGTCTGCTTTGTCGTAGTTGTTCTTCGCGTTGGTGAGTTGACCTCCCAGCGTATCGAAAACGTCGGAGAATTTCTGAAGCTCCGAACCAAGGCGCTCGAGATTCTGGAAGATTGCCTTCGCGCTCCGTTCAATCTGCAACCCTTTGAGCCCCAACGCAATGACTCGCAAGTGTGCGTAGAAGCTGTTTGGCGAGACCGGGACCACGCGTTTCCCCGTCGCATACGCGTACAGCCCATCCTCATCGGGGAAGGATTCGTCCTTGATGATGGTTTCGTAGTATATGTTCTCCGCCGGGATGTACATCAGTGCGAAATCGAACGTCCCCTCATCCGGGAGAATGTACTTCTCCGAGATCGCATCAATATGCTTTCTGACATCAGCGCGGAACAATCGCGCTGCTGTTTTCTTTTCCTGCTCAGTCTTCGCCTCAAGCATTTTCTGGAAATTCTCAAGGGGGAACTTCGAATCAACCGATACCATCCCCCCGGCGGTGTGGATAACGGCATCCACAGCCTGCCCGTTGCGAAACTTGTACTGCGTGTCATACGCGTTGGCCGGCAGAACCTGCTTGAGCAAGTCTTCCAGCAGGAGCTCGCCAAGTCCACCACGAAGCTTCGGTGCTTTGAGCATTTCCTCAAGCTTCGAGACGCTCTGTCCAAGCTCCTTGATCTCCTGGGTTGCCCTTCCTAGCTCACCCAATTTGTTCTGAACGTCTTGAATCACCTTGGCGGCATTATCCAGCCTGCTTCCCATTTGGCCGGTGTTGTTCTGGAGCTGCTGGGTGACATTCCCCAACTGGGACGTCACAATTTGGAGTTGCTGGCTTACCGTCTGGGTCGTACTGTCCAACCGCTGATTGAGGGCAGATGATGTACCGAGGAGCGTGTCCCGGACCTCTGACCGGAGTGAATCAATCTGCTGCTGGAAGAGGAGAGAGGTTTGTGCCTCTGCTTCTCCACTTTTTGACGGACGCCTCATAACGAGCACGGCCAGCAATGCAATTGCAATCACGAGCAATATTACCAGGAGCCATTCCATTGACGCACCGAATACTTAGTTCGAGATCTACCTGCCCTCACAATCTACTGAGTTGCCTGCAAAGCATCAAGCCGCCTCTGAAGACCCTTGTTGATCTGGTCAGATGCATCCTCCTTGAGCGCGAGTCGAAGAGACTGCACGGCCTGGGTGGTGTCTCGCTGCTTCAAGTACGGATTACCGAGCGAAGAGTAGATGCGCCATTTGTTGAGGCCTTCGTACTCCTCCTTACGAAGAGATTCCTTCAAGTCTCGGTTACGATCTCTCGAGTCTCTTCAGGGCAAGTTACGTTCCGTATGCGGCGATGATCTCGTCCTTCTTCTTTCCCAGGATGTTGTACTTTGCACCAACTTTCGCGAAGGCCGCGATCGCCTTATCGAGATGCTCCCTTTCATGGTCCGCGGAGATCTGCACCCGTATTCGCGCCTGGCCTTGCGGCACGACCGGAAAGAAGAATCCTATCGCGTAGACGCCTTCCTCATACAGATCACGCGAAACGTCCTGTGCAAGCTTGGCGTTGTAGAGCATGACCGGTACGATCGCATGCACACCAGGTCTGATATCAAATCCAGCCTGTGTCATCTTTTCCCTGAAGTATTTCGTGTTCTTCTCAAGCTTGTTCCGCCGTTCCGTGGATCGGGAGATCAGGTCGATGACCCTGATGGAGGCGGCGATCACGACGGGTGGCACAGTGTTCGAAAACAAGTATGGCCGGGCCCGCTGCCGACAGAGCTCCACAATCTCCTTGCGTCCGCTCACACAACCGCCGGCAGCACCCCCCAATGCCTTCCCGAGCGTCGTCGTGATGGCATCAATACGACCTAACACTCCGCAATACTCGTGGGTCCCCTTCCCCCGGTCTCCGACGAATCCCGTCGAATGCGAATCGTCCACGGTCACCATCGCATCATATTTATCAGCAAGACCACAGATCTTGTCCAGCGGCGCGATGTCCCCATCCATGGAGAAAACGCCGTCGGTGATGATCATTCTGAAGCGGCACCCCTGGGTCTCCTGCAGCTTTTCCTCCAGGTGGGCCATGTTGAGATGCTTGTAGTTGTAGAGCTGTGCCTTGCAGAGTCGCATGCCGTCAACGATAGAGGCATGCACCAGCCTGTCAGCGATCATCGCATCATCCTTGTCGAGCACCACTTCAAAAAGCCCCGCGTTTGCCTCCATACAGGATGGGAACAGCACCGTATCTTCGGTTTCGAGGAACTCTGAGAGCTTCTTCTCCAACTGGTTGTGGATATCCTGCGTACCGCAGATGAAGCGTACAGAAGACATCCCGTACCCGTGCGAATCCAGCCCTCTGTGCGCTGCAGCGACAACTTCCGGGTGACTGGAGAGGCCAAGGTAGTTATTCGCGCAGAGATTGATCACTTCTTTGCTTGGCTGCCCAGGCGGGTACTCCACCTTGATCCGAGAACTCTGGGGGGACTTGATATGTCGCTCTTCCTTGAACAGGCCTGCGCCCCTGATCGACGTCAGCTCGTTGGTGTAGTGATTCCTCGCTTTCTCGCTATAGGCCATGGCTACTCCTTAACAGAAGGGACAAGTTCTTTGAGCAGATTGATGATGTTGTTGACCGAATCAAAAGCTTCAGGCGTTGCTTTCTCGTCGGGAATTTTGATCAGGAATTTCTTTTCCAAAAACAGCTTCAATGACACCATAGAGAACGAATCGACAATTCCGCCAGAAATCAGCTTCGTGTCAGCCGTAATTTCCTGGTCGGAATCTTCGTCGAGGTACTCTTTCCTGACGTAATCAACGATCAGTTGCCTGATATCATCAGCCATATATCCTCCTTTTTGCAGCGGGAATAGATCCAGTGTCATTAATCGTTTTCCAGCGTCGAAACGTCTCCGATCTCCTCTCCCCATTCTTTGGCGCGCAGCAACCTTCTCATGATCTTGCCGCTCCGCGTTTTCGGAAGTGAATCAACGTACTCGACCTCCTGCGGCATTGCCAGGGGAGAGAGTTTCTTGCGGATGAAGTTCATGATATCTATGGTCAGGTCATCGCTTTTCTGGTTGCCCGGCTTCAAGGCGATAAACGCCTTGACCACCTCCATGTTGATCGGATCGGGCTTTCCCACAGCCGCGGACTCAGCCACCGCCGGATGCTCGAGCAGCGCCGATTCGATCTCAAAGGGTCCGACAAGATGTCCTGCGGTATTGATGACATCATCGTCTCGACCGACAAACCAGAAGTACCCATCCGCATCGACGCTGGACCGATCTCCGCTGATGTACCATCCGTTCTTAAATTTCTTCTCGTAAGTCTCCTGGTTGTTCCAGTACGTTCGAAACATGGATGGCCATCCGGGCTTTATGGCGATCAGCCCCACCGTCCCAGCCGTGGTGATAGGCTCAAACGTTTTGGGATTGACGACGGCGGCGGTAATCCCGGGGAATGGCTTGCCCATGGATCCGGGCTTGATCTTCATGCCTGGGTAGTTCGAGATCATAATCGACCCCGTCTCGGTCTGCCAGTACGAGTCGTGGAAGGGTCTCCCGAAGGCCTTCTCTGACCAGATGACGGCTTCCGCGTTCAACGGCTCGCCGACGCTGACCAGATGTCGTAGTGACGACAGATTGTGCTTGCCCACCGGCTCCAGTCCCTCCTTCATCAGCAAACGAATCGCCGTCGGCGCAGAGTACCAAACCGTGACGTTGTGTTTCTCGATGAACGCATACCATTTGTGAGCGCTGAAGCCCGCATCGAGCACCGCTTGTGTGACTCCACAAGCCCACGGGCCAATGATGCCGTAGGATGTTCCCGTGACCCACCCGGGATCTGCAGTGCACCAGTAAATCTCATCGTCCTGAAGATCAAGTACCCATTTCGTTGTGATATGCTGGGCGATGATCGACGAGTGGACGTGCAACGCTCCCTTCGGCTTGCCCGTTGTTCCAGACGTGTAGTGCAAGACGGAAGGGGTTTCCGGGGTCACTTTAGCGATTTCGATGTTCTCCACTCTCTGAGCCTTCTCCATGGAGAAGGCAATCTCTCCCCGTTCCAGAGGCCGATCGCCTGCATCAACCACGATGGTACGCGTGAGATGCGGAAGCGAGGGGCGAGTTCTCCTAACCTTCCCGAGATGCTTCCGCGTTGTGAGGATGGCCTTGGTTTCTGCATCCTCGAGACGCATAGCAAGTGCCTCCTCTCCGAACGCCGAGAAGAGGGGCTGGGCAATTCCACCCATCTTCAGGATTCCGATGAAGGAAATGTAGAGCTCAGGTATCCTGTCCATGAAAATACAGATCCTGTCTCCCGGCTGCAACCCGAGCTGCCTGAGCATGATTGCAAAGGCGTTGCTGTGGATACGAAGGTCGTCATAGGTGTAGCGTCTCACCTCTCCCGTAAAACCCTCCCAGATGAGTCCCACCCTGGTACCATTGCCGAGCTCCCCGATCCGATCAGTGCAGAAGTATCCGATGTTGTAGTTGCCGCTCTTCCCGTACTCAAGCTCCCCCTCCGCCAACTTCCAGCTGAACGTACGATGCCTTGTCTCATACGATCCGATATTGCTCATGAATGCTCCTCGCAATGATTTGTTTCCACAACAACAAGCGCAATAGCAGTGTGATCTGAATGTGATTGAGAAACGTGGATGGCTGAAATACCTTTTTCCTCAGCAAGCCTCTCGAGCCGCCCCGACAACCGAAGCGTCCAGTCCTGCTTGACCTCCATTTCGTGCCAACACCAACCCTCCTCAAGTCCGCAACCTAACGCTTTGAGGAGTGCTTCCTTAAGCACAAAAATCGACGCGAAGTACCTATCCTGTGTAACTCCCGACGGAGCGTTGAGGATCTCATCTCCCGTGAAGACCTGCTGGAGAAATTCTCTCCTGTCCTCGAGCAGTTGAAACCTGCCCACATCAACGACGTCGGTGCCAACGCCTAAGATCATTTCAGCGATACCTTGTGTGCACCCATCGTGAATCCGCTATCGCTCGAGGAGAACCTTGTACACATCTCCGGAGCGCATTGCGGCAAGTCCTGCGTCGAAGCGCTTGAGGGGAGCCTATGCGTCACGAATCCGGTTTTTACGAACCCCTTACCCAAGCGGACTTTCGCCGGCGTTTCCATCTGATCCCAGGTCTGAGAGAACCTGGGTCCAATTGCTCCATGAACCGTGACGCGGCAGAACATGGTGTTGTTGGCGAAGTCCGCCTGCATCACACCGGATGGTATCCCCAGCGAAGAGGAGGTTCGATCCATCCGCGGTACGCGTTGTCAGGGTTTCTCCGCCTTCCAGGCGGCAACATTCCTCCGAATATCTTCCAGAACCTCCCTGTCGATTTGGTCGTCATCCCGAATGCGTACATCGTAATTCTCCCATCCCATGAAATCCTGCAACGCCTTCTTGGTCTGCGCGTCGAACACACCGTTGACGGGACCAGAGTAGAACTTGAATCCTTTGTAGGCTTCCGCGCTGAGAATGGTCTGCAGTTCTCGGCAGAGAGCGGCGTCGATTTTCATCAGGTTCTTTGGCTCGGTCCGGAAGAAGTACAGTTTATGCAACTTGTACAGCCGCTCCAATTCCTGCAGCGGTTGAGGATGGTCATAGATGCTGATGTCGATGAGATCGTCCGTCGTTCCGTCGTAGCCGGCTCCTTTCCGCTTGATGAGAAGGGCCGCCGATTGCTCTCCTCGGCGGTCGCCGCCAGCTCGCCCGGCAGCCACCAGTGCCGCAAGGAGTCTGTCGGCAAGCGTCCCTTGCGTCGACTGAAATGTCTTTGCAAGGGCCTCAACGGTTTCCCTGCCGACTAGAATGTTTCCTTGCGCTGCGAATGTCTTGCCTATGATGACCATTCCCTTCCCACCGCTGGTGTTTCCCGCAATGCCGCCAGCCCAATCGAAACACTCCCTCCCCGTCCAGCTCGCGGAATTCCCCTTCGCGTCGACGATGCCAACCTGGCGGGTATCACGCGCCGTGTCATTCGCGATGAGAATCCTCAGCGCTTCCTCCGCCGTGGCTCCATTTCTCAGCAGAGCCAATCCCTTCGGCCCATACGAGACATTAACAAAGGACTGCGTCGCGACGCCGCCTACGCCCGCCTCAGCCCACGGAACAACGGGACGGACGTTCGGAAACTTCGATTGAACAGCGACACCAACGTCGCCGTTCTCGGGATCGATGCCGACGATTGAAAATGTTGATGCAAAGGCATCGGCGGCGGGAGCGGGTGACGGTGCGGCGGAAGGAGCCTCGAGGACGAGGTGGACGGACAAGAAGAAGACGGCAATACCGACAAGCGCTAATGAAATGCGTGCCATGGCGATTCTCCTTGGCTATGCGAGAAATGTCTACCTGAAGACGAGAGGAGGTCCGTCGTAATGACGGATCGAATTCGTGATGATGCAGACGCGGTGAGAATATAGGCAGAAAAATTCTTGTACACAAAGTGCAGCAGGGTGGCGTTAGGGGGTTTTCTTCAACCTGATTGCGAAGGAACCATCCATGCCGTCGCGGTGCGGGAGAGTCTCAACGCAGCCATCGGACGTTACGAGGCGCTGATCGACGAATTGATTTGCATTCTCGACCACGAAGTCTGGATGCGAAGACAGAAAGGATTTCACGAGCAGCAAATTCTCTTCCGGTTCCGTTGTGCATGTGCTATAAACGAGAATGCCGTTGGGTTTCACGAGTCGAGCAGAATTCTCAAGAATGCCACGTTGGATTTCAACAAGCTTGGCAAGGTCCTCGAGCTCCCGTTTCCATTTTGCATCTGGCTTCTTGGAAAGCACACCCAATCCCGAGCACGGAGCGTCCACAAGCACTCGCTCCGCCGGTGTGGTTTGCACCGTCGCCGCATCAGCGGCGATGAAATGTGCGTTGGCGATTCCTAGGCGCTGACAAGCGTTCTTCACGAGGTTGAGGCGCGTCTCATAGCGATCGATGGCTACAAGCTCTCCGATATTCTTCATCAACTCGCCGATAAACGTCGTCTTTCCGCCCGGAGCCGCACACATATCAAGCACCCGGTCGCCGGGTTTCGGATCAAGCAACCGAACGGCAAGGCCCGCGCTTTCATCCTGGACAAGGAAAAAGCCCTGACGGTACATTTCCGATCCGCCGATGCCCGCCATATGCTTCACGCGAACGAAAAAGTCCAAATACTGAGAGCGAGAGAATTGAATTTGATGCTGATCAAGCTGCGAGAGGAAGTACTCGAAGTCGATCTTGAGCCGGTTGACTCGAAGTGTGAGGTCGGGACGTTGATTGTTTGCTGCGAGAAGTCTGCGGGCTTCGTCATACCCGAAGCGATCCACCCACCTCCTCACGATCCAGACAGGGTGGGATTCCACCACAGCGAGGTGTTGGATCTTGTCTTCTTTGAAATCAGGATAACGAATATTCTCCAGATTCCGCAGGATGTTTCGGAGAATGGCATTGACAAGGTCGGCAACCTTTTGGCCGCGCAGTCGCTTGATGAATTCCACCGATTCGTTGACCGCAGCGGCGTGGGGCACCTTGTCCAGGAAGAGGATTTGGTAGAGGGCAACGCGGAGCGCGTTCCTGATGTTTGTCTCCGCCTTCGTGAAATTTCCGTGAAAGAATCCTGTCAGGACCCAGTCGAGTTTCATTTGCCATCGTATTGCGCCCGTCACGATCTCGTTGAGGAGACTCTTGTCGAGCTCATTCATCTCGGCCGTGCGCATCTCCGCGTCGAGGAGCCGATCAAGATACGCGTCTGAACGTTCGACCCGATTCAGGATCTTCACGGCAGTTCCACGCGGACCTCGATAGAGGTTCGGGGTTTCAAACTCTTCACTGGTTGTAGCCGGATCTTGACTCATGCCTGGTCGTACCTGCGCAATCGGATAGCGACCCTACAGAAATGAAAATGCGGAATGTACTGTTGGAATACATTCCGCACGATCCCCCATGATCTGGGTTCGTTCTAACCGGTTGCAGCCGCACCTTTCTTCGCATACTTTCTGTTGAAGCGCTCAACACGG
>VGWB01000019.1 GCA_016873755.1 Ignavibacteria bacterium
CTGATCTGCCCCCGGTTCGTGAGCCAATGTTGATCTCGGTTTTTCCCATTGTCAGGCATTGGCGACCTGCCGCAGGAAGTATGTTTCTGGTGCCGGTGGCCGGTACTGGAGCGAGCTGTGCGGCCTGATAGTGTTGTATTGCTTTCTCCACCGTTCTGTGATGACCTTCGCTTCAAGGACCGTATCGAAGATCTCCCCGTTCAAGAGCTCATCTCTCAGCTTTCCGTTGAACGACTCAATGTAGCCATTCTCCCAAGGACTCCCTGGTTCGATGAACAATGTCTTCACTCCGAGCCTCTGCAGCCATTCACGGATCGGCTGTGCTGTAAACTCACACCCATTGTCCGATCGCAAATAGTCCGGAGCACCACGTTCCACAAAGAGCTCCGATAACTCGTACAATACATCTGTTGCCTTAACTTGTCGGTCGATATGGATCTTCAAACACTCCCGACTGTATTCATCTATGATGTTCAACATCCGAATCGGCCGTCCGTCGCTGGTCCTGTCTGCCACAAAATCATAACTCCAGACATGGTTCCGATGCTCTGGGCGTAGACGTATGCACGATCCGTCATTCAACCACAACCGTCTTCGCTTCGGCTGTCTCTTGGGCACTTTCAGCCCTTCCTGACGCCATATGCGTGCTACACGCTTGTGATTCACTCGCCACCCTTCACCTCTCAAAAGTGCCGTCACTCTCCGATAGCCATACCGCCCGTACTCGCACGCCAAAGTTATCATCCGTTCTCTCAACGCAGCTTCATCTGTCTTGACCACTGCCGGACGTCGTTGCGTTGATCGTGGCTGTTCCAAAACACGGCAGACTCGTCGCTCGGAAGCTTGCAGCGCTTCCTGAAGCTCTCTGACCGCCCGGCGCCGTTTGACCGGGCTCACCAGTTTCCCCGGGCTGCCTCCTTGAGTATCGCATTGTCGATCGACAGATCCGATACCACCTTCCGCAACCGGCTGTTCTCCTGCTCCAGCTCCTTCAGCCGTTTGGCCTGGTCGAGCCTCAGCCCTCCATACTCCTTCCGCCACTTGTAGTATGTCGCATCACTGATGTTCAGTTGTCGAAGGACCTCCTCCAAACTCATCCCTTTGCCTTGCAGCACCTCCGCTTCTCGTAGCTTGCTGATGATCTGTTCAGCTGTGTGCTTCTGTCTACCCATTGATGCCTCCTTTGACCCAAAATACAAAATCTCTCCATTTGTTTTTGGATCACTTTGAGGGGGCTAGGTCAGGGGAATGAAGTGGCCCTCGACATGGGGCTTCATGTTCCTGATCTACCTCCTGAAATCTGTGTTCGGTGGCAGTGCTTCAGAGCCCACGGAACAAACTACAGGAACGATAAGAACATCCCCACCAACAGAACAGAACACACCGCCGCCACCAGCAACGGAGGAAGGCCCCGCTGTGCCGCTGACTCGGTCACTTATCAATCCTGACCTGTTCGGAAGTCTCGCGTTTGGGATGAGCCTGTCTGAAGTGCAGAAGCTAGGTGGTTTCTACGCCAGCGGACCCCCTGTCAAATACGATCGAGGCACACCGTATTGCCTGGACCGATATGCAACAATGATGGATGAGTATGTCAAAATTAGCATCTTCTTCTTTGGAGCTAGCGTCACAGTGAGTGCTGTTATCTTGGTGCCTGAGAGCTGTGAGCGGCCGGTTGTGGAGCCTTCTGGCATCAGACCATCCGCGGAGTGTATGGATGGAGTGAATAAAATCGCAGCAGTACTCACTAAGTGGTTCGGAACTCCACGCGAGTCACGCGTTCAACACCCGGATGCACGCGGCTATACAGACAACAGAATATGGCTTTCTGCCACATCCGAGATAACGTATCAAGTCATCAAGGGCGTTGAAAGTTCTGGTTACTCCACTACTCTCTTCCCAATGTTTGCCTTCGAGCCGAGGAAGAAGTAGCTGAAAAAGTACAGAGTGTCCAACGAAAGGTACTCAAACTTGGTAACACTCTACTGCAAGAAATGATCCAAACGCTTCCTTTTACCGTGTTAGTGTTTAGATAACCGAAGAGTTGCGGGACAGAGACCGAGGTGGTCAACAGTGAGTTGAGTCAGGAGGCTTTAAGGACTTTTGGTGAAACGATGTAAGGCAAGAGGTGGTTGAGAATCCCCACACCGCCACTGTGTGGGGATTGCTGTTTCATGGTCATCATGGCCACAATATGAAAGGAGGAATGCAGTGGCAACCACCAATGTGCTATACTCGACGATGGTTCGAGCAGGACGAACCACATACTTCATCGACTTGAAGGAGGCAAAGAACGGAAGTAGATACTTGTCAATCTGCGAGAGCAGGAATCATGGCGACAAGAAGCAGAAAACTACGATCCGTGTCTTTGATGATTCTATCGACGAATTTAGGCAGGCTGTCAACGATGCCGTCAGCGCACTGAATCAGTAGTTCGTGAGTTTTCAAGATCGCCGCAACTTTGTGCGGATTGCAGTTTCAGTAGAAGTGGACAAGAGTGAAGGAAACGAAGATTGTTTTTGGACTTCCCACTGAAAAAGAAGTAGGTTCTGATGTGCAAAGACAAGTTGTCGAACCATCGAAGCAGGAGCACAAGATTTGAGACGCAAGACGAAAAAACGGCTCTTGGGCAAACCTCTCTCCCAGAAAGAATTGTTGACCTGGAAGCTACTGGCTCAAGGACTCACGAGTAAGGAAATTGCCAGGAGGCGACGCGTATCGGTCAGAACCATAGAGACAGTCCGATCAGTTCTTCTAAGCAAGCTCGGAGTGCACAGCGGTCCGAGACTGATCGCGTTGTGGTACAGAAGGAGGAAGCACAGAACTAAACCGAAATCGGGTGTGTGACAATCTACGAGTTTGGGAGCGGAGACTGACGGTAGACAGATCAGATAGGAGGCTTTGAGGGCTTTTGGTGAGATGAGAGACTGAGGTGGTTTGCGGTTCTCTGTGGCAGTGGCTGTGGTGGTAACGGTGTGGGGATTGCTGTTTCAGTGGTGGGGGTAGTAGTCGGTGGTGCAAAAAATCAGGGGATCGGGCACTCAGGCTCTCCCTCTCAGAGGTGTTACCTGATTCCGTTCCTGTATATGAGGGGGTATTCATTTGAGGTTGCAGGAGTCGAGCTAACACGCAGTCGGGAACAATTCTGTTTGCTTCCCCACGGAAGTGTCTGCGTGATTCGGGTGGCCGCGACGATAGAAACAAACTGGGCAAGAAGCTGCGAAAACGACAGTGGCAACTGTGGGTCTCGGTCACTCGCATTTTGCGATTTGCAGCAGCACAAATGTCGACGGGACAACGCACCGCTTACCTCAAGAGCAGCCTTGGAGAGAAAAACCTTGCATATGGCTGCATATAGGCATAACTTGAGACTGCGACTTCCGCCGAGAAAAAGCCGTCTCGGCAAATTCGGCCTGATCTGAATTGAACGGGGACGCGCTTCAGTTCCAACATAGACATTTGAAGAACGGAATGGACAAGATACTGACTACCAAGGAAGTCGCTCATCTCGCTGGAGTGCACAAAGATACCCTACTACGCTGGCTACGCGATCAAAGAGTGCCCGAGCCCAAACGTAATCGCAACGGGTGGCGCCTCTTTTCGGAGGATGAGGCAAAAATCATTGTCAGTTATGCTCGCGGGAATCAACAGCCCCTTGGGGTGCGTGAAAACCGTGCTGCTTTTGAACGCTGGGAGATTGCCCTTGAGCGACTGAAGACAATGGACTGGAATTTCGAAGGAATTGGGACAGGCTATTTGACACACTCCCTCCATCCATATCCTGCGAAGTTTATCCCTCAAATTCCGAATACCCTCATTCAGGAGTTGTCATCGATCGGTGAAACAGTCCTCGATCCGTTCTGTGGAAGTGGGACGACTCTGGTTGAGGCTTTGCTTCTCAAGAGAAACGCAATAGGGATAGACGCCAATCCTCTTGCGTGCCTCATCTCCCGGGCTAAGACCTCAATCTTGAATGATTCCGAAATTGAATCGTTAGGGAGACTGAGGGAGAATCTCTCGATCATTGCCGACAGCCCGAGAATCAGCGGTGCTCTCTCACTGTTTCCTTCGAAAATCGAAGAGGACTTGGAAAGTCAGAAGCCCGACTCAGATGCCATTGCTTTTTGGTTCGATCCTCATGTGATTGAAGAACTCGCCCTTCTCAAAGCTTCTTGCCACCAGCTTAACAGTGAACGAGCTCGCGATGTTGCGTTGACCGTGTTTTCTTCAATTGTTGTGACGGTCTCACGTCAAGATTCAGACACAAGGTACGTTCGAAGGAATAAGCAGATAGGTAGGGGTGAGACGATCCGCCGCTTTATTCGCGCTCTAGCTGACGCTATTGAGCGCCTCAAGAATCTCGCTGATTTGGTCGGTATCCCTTCCAAGTGTAAGGTGATCCACGGGAATATTCTTGAACCGCTTAATCTAGAAACCGTTGACCTTGCCGTAAGTTCTCCGCCATATCCGAATGCCTTCAGCTACCACTTGTATCATCGAAACCGCATGCTCTGGTTGGGCATGGATTGGGAGGCCTTTAAGAGAGTTGAGATTGGCAGCTGATCTGCCCCCGGTTCGTGAGCCAATGTTGATCTCGGTTTTTCCCATTGTCAGGCATTGGCGACCTGCCGCAGGAAGTATGTTTCTGGTGCCGGTGGCCGGTACTGGAGCGAGCTGTGCGGCCTGATAGTGTTGTATTGCTTTCTCCACCGTTCTGTGATGACCTTCGCTTCAAGGACCGTATCGAAGATCTCCCCGTTCAAGAGCTCATCTCTCAGCTTTCCGTTGAACGACTCAATGTAGCCATTCTCCCAAGGACTCCCTGGTTCGATGAACAATGTCTTCACTCCGAGCCTCTGCAGCCATTCACGGATCGGCTGTGCTGTAAACTCACACCCATTGTCCGATCGCAAATAGTCCGGAGCACCACGTTCCACAAAGAGCTCCGATAACTCGTACAATACATCTGTTGCCTTAACTTGTCGGTCGATATGGATCTTCAAACACTCCCGACTGTATTCATCTATGATGTTCAACATCCGAATCGGCCGTCCGTCGCTGGTCCTGTCTGCCACAAAATCATAACTCCAGACATGGTTCCGATGCTCTGGGCGTAGACGTATGCACGATCCGTCATTCAACCACAACCGTCTTCGCTTCGGCTGTCTCTTGGGCACTTTCAGCCCTTCCTGACGCCATATGCGTGCTACACGCTTGTGATTCACTCGCCACCCTTCACCTCTCAAAAGTGCCGTCACTCTCCGATAGCCATACCGCCCGTACTCGCACGCCAAAGTTATCATCCGTTCTCTCAACGCAGCTTCATCTGTCTTGACCACTGCCGGACGTCGTTGCGTTGATCGTGGCTGTTCCAAAACACGGCAGACTCGTCGCTCGGAAGCTTGCAGCGCTTCCTGAAGCTCTCTGACCGCCCGGCGCCGTTTGACCGGGCTCACCAGTTTCCCCGGGCTGCCTCCTTGAGTATCGCATTGTCGATCGACAGATCCGATACCACCTTCCGCAACCGGCTGTTCTCCTGCTCCAGCTCCTTCAGCCGTTTGGCCTGGTCGAGCCTCAGCCCTCCATACTCCTTCCGCCACTTGTAGTATGTCGCATCACTGATGTTCAGTTGTCGAAGGACCTCCTCCAAACTCATCCCTTTGCCTTGCAGCACCTCCGCTTCTCGTAGCTTGCTGATGATCTGTTCAGCTGTGTGCTTCTGTCTACCCATTGATGCCTCCTTTGACCCAAAATACAAAATCTCTCCATTTGTTTTTGGATCACTTTGAGGGGGCTAGGTCACAGGAGCATCTGCTCACTCCCTGAGCCCGTGGCAGAAGGAATGGCGATTCCAGGGCGCGAACGCGCAGGCCGATCGGGAGAGACCGGGAAAATCCCACGTCGCCGTTCCACACGCGTGAGATGTTGACTCACCGCTCTCTGGTCAGTGGCACAAACCTGACAGCAGCGACGTTGCGGGTTGTGATCTTGCCCCTTTGTTTCGTCACGAGGAGAAGGCTTTGAACGGAGAACGCCGGACCGACCGGAATGACCATCCGGCCACCCTCCTTCAACTGCTCGGTGAGCGGCGGCGGGATCTGCTCAGGTGATGCTGTAACGATGATCGCGTCAAATGGAGCGTGCTCTTTCCAGCCGGCGTATCCATCTCCGCAGCGTACAATCACGTTCGTGTACCCGAGCTTTCTCAGTCGCTCCTCGGCAGATTTCGCCAGTGGCTCCACAATCTCGATGGTCCAGACAGAATCAACAATCTCAGCCAGCACAGCTGCCTGATATCCCGAGCCGGTTCCAATCTCCAGCACTCGGTGGTGTTTCTTGAGGGCAAGTAGCTCGGTCATCAGGGCTACAATATAGGGCTGAGAAATCGTCTGGCCGTGACCAATAGGGAGAGGACGATCAGAGTAAGCTTCGTCGATTAGCTCGAGAGGCACGAACTGATGCCGTGGAACGGTTCGCATCGCCCGCAGCACCACCGGGTCGCTGATGTATCGCTCCACCATCTGGTCTTCGACCATCCTCAGGCGACGCTGCTTAAAGTCGCTTTCCTGCTGAGCTTTGGAGGTCGGAGAGGAGGGGCGCGATGTGCCGTTGAAGAATGTGACGCTGAGGGAAAGAAAGAACAGAAGGAGGAATTTCGCGGAGTTGTTGAGTTTCATCGTCGCCTCAATATACCAAATTACCAGATTCCGCGTGAGTGTCAAGTCTTTTGGGTGCACAACGCTTCTCATCATCTGCGGCGTAGCTTGGGTAATTCCGGATGAACGTCTTTGTGGGAGATTTTCACCGTTCTCCAACGAGGATCGAACCCGATTTTGGTTTCAGGACGAGCACAAGTTGATCTGATTCTGCTATGGTTATCCCCGTCAACGCATCACGATAACTCCGACGACCGCCTAGGGTCAGGTCTACTGCTTTCTCTTTCTCGCTGTTGTTCATCACGACAACAACTTCGTTGTTGCGCTGCTTTCGTACAAACGCATAGACCCCGGCGTCGTCATCTGCACGTAGTGTTGTGAAATCACCCCGCCTCAGGGCTTCATTCTCTGTTCGAATTCGAACAAGCCGCTTGTAATACAGAAACAACTCCTCGTCGAACTTCACCTCGTCGTTCGTGCATGTCTTGCCGGGAAGGGGGTGTGACCGTTCATTCTCGTACTGGATCTCTGGCCACACCATCGGTTTGCGATCATCCGGGTCATCGGCGCCCCACATCCCTGCTTCGCTGCCGTAGTAAATCATCGGTGCGCCGACGTATGTCATCTGGAACAGCAGGATCAGCTTCTGGATCTGCCTGGCCCCCGCTGTCGGCTTGGCGATGTTGTAATCGGGGTGGTACCGTAGCCCGTTGCGATCATCGTATGTCCTGTTGGGATTCATGATCATCGACGGGAGCCGGTCGGTGTCATGGCTGTCGATCAGATTCTGGAGGATATAATTGACTTCAGACGGGTAGCCTCTGCGGACGTCAGCCAGTTCCCGATCGAAGTCGGATACGCTGTACTTGCGTGAGCCGGAGTCGATGAAGAACCGAACCACTGCCCGAGCGAAGCGATAATTCATTACTGCGTCGAACTGATCGCCCCCAAGCCAGTTGGATGCATCATCCCAAATCTCCCCAACGATGTAGGCGTCGGGATTGATGGACTTGACCAGCGTTCTCCATTCCTTCCAAAACTGGTGAGAGACGTCGTTTGCGACATCGAGCCGCCATCCATCCACCCCATCCGAGGGATCACCGTCGCCGTTTGGATCCATCCAGCGGCGCGTAATATTGAAGAAGTACTCCCGCACCGGGGGGACGAAGCCCGCGGGTCCCTCGCGAAACTCGGGGTGTTCCTTGTAATCCCACCATCCCTTGTAGTCAAACTCATTCTGCGGGGTTGCCGGATCATCCCACTTTCTCACGTCGAACCAGTCTGCATAGCGCGAGCGCTGTTGGTTCACTTTGACGTCCTGAAACGCCCAGAATCGGGTCCCACAGTGATTGAATACTCCATCGATGATGATGCGAATGCCGCGGCGATGGGCCTCTTTGACAAGCTTCAGAAACAGTGAATCCGCAGAGGTCCATTTCCAGGACGCCGGGTCATCGGTTTCTTGCCGCATCAATTTCGCGTCCGCTCGCGGGTTGGGGCCAAAGTTCTTGTCGATATGGTGGTAAGTTGACGCATCATATTTGTGAAGAGAGAGGGCTTCGAAGACCGGATTGAAGTAGATTGCGTTGATTCCTAGGTCAGCAAGATAATCCAGCCTTTCCAGCACGCCCTGAAGGTCGCCGCCATATCGGCGATCAAACACATTCTCGTAGAACCTATCGCTGTGTCTCTCTTCCCATGGCTGGAGCCTATACCAATCGCTTGTCCACGGCGAGACACGCCACCCCCGTCGGGCATCGATCTCCACCTCCTCTGCCGTCGGGTCATTTCCGGGATCGCCGTTGCGGAAGCGCTCCGGAAAGATCTGATACCAGATGGCGTCCTTCGGCCATTGCGGGACGGAGAGCTGGGCGGATACAGAAGAATGGAAAACGAGAAATGGAAAATGATAAATGGAAGAGGAAAAAGGAAGAATGAGAATGAGAGCAATGTGGAAACGCTGGAAATGTCTCATAGAACGAATCAACAGAGGTGACGACAATTGAAGACGATACGGTGGGTTGGATGATAATTACGGATTTTCGGGTTCTTCGCTCTGTTGATCGGCTGAGAGGCGTTTCACCCGCACGCGATCGATAGTGCGATCACTTACCTGTTCGACTGTGAACTCAAGGCTGTTCACCTGGATTTGCTCACCACGCTCCGGGATGTGTCCAAGCTGCTCGAGGAGAAAGCCACCGATCGAGAGAATATCCTTGGGGGAGAGTTCTTGACTCATCAGCCGCTCGACTTCGTTCGTTGTCACGCTCGCATCGAGGAGGTATTCGCCTTCATCCACCTTCGTAATCTCCGGAGGCTCTCGATCGAATTCGTCCTGGATTGGCCCAACAAGTTCCTCGAGAACATTTTCGAGAGTAATCAGTCCGGCCGTTCCCCCATACTCGTCAGCAAGGATGATCATGTGAGTCTTCCGTTGCAGCATCGTTTCCAGTACGCGCTCGAGGCTCACGGTTTCCGGCAAGAACGTCGCATCACGCAACACCGATACGAGGGAGAAATCCGGCTTGAGATGCCGGTCCTGCTTGAAAATGTCTTTTGTATAGACGATCCCGATGATGTTGTCAATCGAGTCCTTATAAACTGGGTAGCGGGAGTACTTGTTTGACCGCATCAGTTCCACACTATCCTGCGCTGGCCCAGAAAGGGAGAGGGTGACCATCTCCGTTCTCGGAACCATACAGTGGCGTGCCTGTTTGCGTCGGAAGTCCATCGCGTTGAGCACAATCTGGCGGCTGGCGACCGAGACCCCTTTCTCCTGGGCGAGAAGAAGGCGCAATTCCTCTTCAGAATGCATCAGCTCGGACTCGCCCGCGGGTTGAATGCCAATGACGCGAAGGATCGCATTCGCCAACGAGTTTAGAGTCCAGATGATCGGCTTGAAGACGGTGAAGAATACTTTGAGCGGATAGGCGGTCCACAGCGTGGTCCCGCTGGCTTTCTGAATGGCGAGTGACTTCGGTGCCAGCTCGCCTAGGATGATATGCAGAAAGGTGATAATGGCGAAGCCCACGCCGAACGAGATCCCCGAGACGAGCTTGGGATTGTCGATCCCAATCTTCTCCAGCAGCGGTCGGAGCTGGTCTGCGACGAGCGGCTCACCAAGCCAACCGAGAGCCAGGCTTGCCATCGTAATGCCGAGCTGGGTGGCGGAGAGGTAGGCATCCAGGTGAGTGATCACGTCTTTTGCCACCTTCGCGCGCCAGTTCCCCTTTGCCGCAAGCGGCTCGATTTGTGTGGAACGGACTTTGACGATGGCGAACTCCGCTGCAACGAAGAAGCCATTGAGCAGGACAAAGAAAAGGACTAGAGCCGTGCTAAGGAGCCATTCCCACATGTCGGTCGCGGATCATAAATTGGGGATTGCGGAACGACCGGGGAGAATTCGATATTCCCCGTTTCATTCCGTCTTCAAGATTCAATATATCCTAAAATCGAGATGCGTTCAAGGTATGTCAAACCACGCCACTGGCAAAGCAGATATTGATGCGGTGAGCGGAGATACTTGGAAGATTGGCCAAAAACGATAGGCGGGACGACGAAGCGAATGCGAAACCGTGGAGCTTCTGAATTCTAAATCGTGAACTCACCTCCTCAGTTGCTCCGAGATCCACATAAGGTAGGCTTCCATCTTGCCGAGGAAGCTCAGGTACGCGGTTGACCATTCGACAGGATTCGCGGGCTGAGGTTTGCCGAGGCACTCCTGAAAAACTTTCGAGACTGAAGCAGCGACCCGGTGCTTTCCTTCTTCAACAACAGCCTCCATGGTCGATGAGTAGTACGCTCTCAGGTTACTGATGTCCCACATGACGCTCGCTTCCGGTGTCTGTTTCGCGAAAAACGAGAGATCCGTCTTTCCAGCGCCGGACATCTCATAGATCAACAAGTTCCACTGCTCCATGATCTTCCGAAACTCTTCGTCGCTGCGGCAAACATCGAGCGGAAGTCGGCTTGCGGCTTGATGCGTCGCCAACGACTGCCGGAACAGGATATCCCCGCCGATGTGCTGCGAGAGAAGATTGACATCCTTGGTCAGTCCAAGCACCCGGTGCACAGACGTGAAGGTTTCGCGCTCAAAGTTCCTGGGTCTCGACGACACCGGTTGAGGTTGCTGCCGTGCCATCATCCTCATGCGCAATTCGAGTTCGACATCGGCATGTTTCGGGCTCGCAGCGCGCGTCAAGCGGATATCACTCACTGCAGGCGTAGTGCCCAATTGGGGGGGCTCGAGGATGCGGGCGCGTGCATCCCATTCGAGCTGATCAAATTGCCTTGCTGCTTGTGCGTATGCAGGCAGGGGGTCTGCCTGCGACTGCAGGAGCATCAGGAGTTTCGTGAATAGACGGTCTTTGTAGACGGACCTGAAATGCGACATATCTGCCAGAAGGTAGAGGTCTTCCTCCACGAGGGAGAAGATCACATTGAAGAGCCGGGCGATCCGGTGTTCGCCGATCTTCCTATCGTCGATATGCCGCATCGTGTAATCGACCCCCGCCATCGTCGTATCGAAAATGACTGCTTTCTTGCGGCGCCCTTTGACCATTGGAGGCGTACCGACCTCGACATTGCGAAGAGCATTCAGGCGAAGCTGCAGCTTCGTGTGGAGGGAGGTGCCGAGGAAAGGTACGACAACACACACGTCTCCCGCCCACCGATTTGGCTGCATGAGCGCGTGCTTCAGCACTTCAATCATACGCTTTGTCTGCAGATCGTTGTACGGGACGATCCGCTTCTTTCCGATGTACTGCCGGCACGACGATCGAAGATCGCTCGTGTCGATAAAGAAAATCTTCCCTTTGCCGTTCGGCGAGGAAGAAACTCTGAGTCTGTCGTCGTAGAGAACTGAGGCGACAAACGCAGAGAGTTTTAGCGTCGCCGCGAATTGAGACGGCAGAAAGATACACCACTGTGAGTTCTTCTGGGACCATTCGAACAGCTCATGCAACCGGTCGGTCTGCGCCGTGTGCAGGAAAATATCTCGCTGCAACCAGGTTTGAGCAATATCGCTGCTCGAGAAGGATTCCGGGCCAAGCTGGAACGGATCGCCTGCAAGGACCATCGCTTCGGTGGCGTGAAGGGCGAGCGCGGCAAGCTGGGGCATCGACGTTGCTTCAGCATCGTCGACCATGACCACGTCGAACTGAAGATTTCGAAGCAGGGAGTCGGAAAGCATCAGGTCGACCGTCGCCACAACGAAACGCTTCGACGACAGCATTTCACGCTCGTCAACGGCGAGCACGGATTCTACATCTTCCATCACTTTTGGAACTCCCCCGAGTTCACCCAGCCGTTTCGTAGCTGCGTAGTAGTCCCTCATCTCATTGGCCTCGATCGGAACCTGGGATTCCGTCCGTATCAATTCCGTCGTTAATGCCTGTTGGATGGATTGCAGCCTCTTTTGCAGCGTTTGTCTGTCTGCCAGCTCCTTCTGTGCTGCAGCCGATTCCTCTTTGCTGAATCCTTTTTTCAGCTTTTCGAGCATCGATGCGTTCTGCGCCCTGCTGATCGTCTCCTTGAGCGCCTTGAGCTCCTCCGCGACATTGGCAAGCTGCTTGCGGTTTTCGTTCGCCCGCTCCCGGAGGTCAGTGAGCTTTGCATAGAAATCTTCATGGAGGAATTGCCTGACCTTTATCCGCCAATGAGTGTCAAGAAGGGCGAGTCGCTCTTCGACCTCTTTCTGTTTCTGGCTTCTCTTTGCGGTGATGTCATATTGTAGTGAGAACGACTTCAGAGGCTCCGCGTCCGAGTTGGACGGCAATCCAATTCTGGTTCCGATTGTCTTGATATCGACATGGAGATCCGGAGCCAGGGAGAGCATGTAGAAGACCGCTCGGTCGACCCGATCTTGACTGTCGGCAACGAGAAGGACCTTCTTGCCGGCCTTGAGGAAGTTCAGTGCAGTCAAGGCAAGGATCGACGTTTTTCCGGAGCAGGTCGGGCCCCATAGAAATGAGACACGGTTGTGGAAGATCTTCTTGACGGCATCCTGGTGATCAGGTGGAGTAGCGGGAAGGAAGGCCGGTTCGATAGCTGAGGGAAGGGCATTGCCGGGTCCTTCAGGGTGGAACAGGAGCGAGAGAATGGGGTGATTCGCTGCGGCATTGCTGAGCGCCGTGATCGTCGGCTTGAGATGGTCGTTGTAGCTCCACGTGCATTTGATCTCCGGAAGGACCTCCCCGAAGTTTACCGGAACAGCGACCGTAATGAACTGACTCTCCTGGCCTATAATTCTCCCCTCAATCGTGGTCGGCTGGAGCTGGCTGAACGTGAATGATGCACGCTCGATGCCCCGAAGATAGAGTCCTTCGGGGACCTCAAACCGGTAGTAGAAGTATCTGGCAAACTCGCCCCGATATTCACCACTGAACAACGTGAATTCCTGGCGCGCCTGCTTCAGTTGATCGCTCTCTGCTTGGAGAGACTTGAGGAGCGTGCCTAGCACAGAGGGTGTGGGGGGTTCTGAACCTGAAGAATTCATAGGCAAGCGGCGAGAGAATTCTGCGGGCGTGCACCGCGCTGATGTTCAGCGGTATGAGCCGCCCTTCTCCTCAATCTGCGAAATCGAGCTTTTCCCTTCTGTGGCGGACAACACAGATCGGCCGTTATCCGATATTTTCAGTTCCGTTGTGCTCTGCTCGCGATATGTCAGTTGCCAGCGTAACGCGAAAGGAAAACAATAGCAGTGCAAACCAGGGGAGGGTCAGGAGGTGACACGCGTGAATGAAGTGGCCTTAGAGCGCGTCGAACGAACTGCACTCAAGGCTTGTCAGGCAGTTCCTCGAAGGCGTCTCCGAACAGCTCATCTGCTACTGCGGATGAATCGAAGAAGCCGTGGAATTCTGTTCCTGCGAGTTTCTTCCGCCGGAAATAGATGGCAAGGACCGAGATCGTTACTCCAGCAATCAACCCGATCAGGACATATTTCTTCATGTTCCCCCATTCCCTCTCGATGTAATGAACTGCGGGGCGAAGCGTTCACGTCAATATAGCAGAAACGGAGCTCTTTTTCCACGTGAGCAAAGCGACCCCGGCCATTCCCATGTGAGATCGGGTAGAAGCTCGCCTACCGCTCAATCCATGAAGGGCGGCCGGTCACGAGATTTGGCCGGATGACCGCGTACGGATAGGCCAGTGCAACAGCACGTTTCCACGTTCTGTCATCGAATTCAGGGCTCTTCCAACGGTCTGTTGCGGACTCCGCCACAGACCACGTCGGGTCGGTTATGACTGTATCCGTTGTTTCACCATTCCGGATCTCCAGGAGAACATTGACGCCGGCGGAGCCAAACTGGTCAAAGTTCGCGGCCTCCACGGTAATCGCATTCGCTCCCGGTTTCAGCAGCGATCCGACCTCCCACAGCTTGACGCGCTGGTGCTCCACGAAAAGCGAAAGCGACCGTCGGCCCAGAACATCGCCGACCTCTACGCCGTTGATCCAGACTTTCGCGTACGTATCTCCGATGAGCTGCAGCTTCGCACTCGATGCGGGCCTTTCCACGGGGAATGTGGTTCTGAAGAAGGCTCTCCGCACTTGCCTGGCCGTTGTGTCACGCTTCCCCGGGTTGCCGTCCGGATGATAGATCCACCTGCTTGGTATCGTCGGGTCGGGAAGCTCCTGCGCACCTGCGAGCTCTCGTAGGGTTTCCTCCCAGTAGTCCGACTGACGATCATACCGAAGCATCAAATACTGCAGATTGGCCTTCCGGTTTGTTTTCAACCAGAGGAGGGAAAACTCCTCTTTGAGTTTCTTGAGATCGGTCGCCAGAGCACCGGCACAAACGAGTAAAGCCTGTTTCGCTGAATCTCGATCGACACTGTGCAACGTATCCCGCCACAACCTTCCGAGGGCCTGGCTGAGCGAAAGCTTGGTTGCGAACCAGTGGCTCAGGCGCGCGATAAAATTGAGATAAAAGAGGTGCTCTTGATTCCGGGTCGTCAGCGAGGCAAGCTGGCTCAGGAGTTGTTCCGCGAGTGGTATGGAAGACTGCAGCGAGCTGGTTCGCAAGACGTACGGAATCGTTGAAGGCCGCTCCGGGAGCAATGGGTGGCGCCAGAGCTCATGCCAGTTCATCTGATTGAGAGGATTCCCAAGCAGGGCGTAGACCGCCTCACCGAGCAGTCCTGCGTGACGATTTCCGAAGAACTGCCAGAAAAATCGGGTGTTGAACGAGCTCACATCCGCCTTGAGCGGCTGCCAGGCACATTCTGCTGTCCACGCGTACCCGTAGTAGTTCAGTTCTCGCAGCGCCTCGCCACCATAGTCGTTCCAGTTGGACGTCAGGATGCCGCGTGAGCCGTTCAGGTAACCGTCACGAGTGAGGTTCTGGATGTTTGCCACGGTGTTCAGGTAGTTCGGAAATGGCCCCGTGAAATTCCAGACAGCTGGCGAAACGACGTAGGGAAATCCGGCGTTGCGAAACACCTCTGTGCTTGGATAGCGGTCGCTCGCGCCGTAATGCCAGTCGACGATAATGACATCCTTCGGGATCTTGTCGAGTATCGCGGGATTGTGCAGGAGGACATCCCCGTACATCATCGGTTTCTTCCTGTGTTTCTTGAGAATGTCAAAGACCCGGCTGTAATGCTCGGCGTGAACTGTTGCGAGATCGCTCGCCGCTACCCGCTCCTTGTTCGCGCCGAGTCCAACATCCCACGACTCGTCCGCTGCCATGTTGAAATACGGGGAGCTGAATGCAGCACTGAGTTCACCGATCATCTCATCGAGCATCCGGTAGACTGCCTCGTCGGAGATGTTGAGCGTATGGGCACCCGGGAACTCTCCGTACTGCACGTACCGCGGCAGAATCAGGATATTCTCCCAATGGCCGAGCGTCTCGAAGATTGGAATAACCTCCACGTGAAACCGCTTGGCGTAAGCGTCCAGTTCTTTCATCTCCGCTGCCGTTAGTTCGCCCCGGCCCTTGCCGATCAGCGGATGACTCTGGAAGACGAAGATATCTTCGATGTACGGCGAATACACATTCAATTTGTACCGCGCAAGGAACCGGATGATTTTTTTGAAATTATCCATCGTCGAGACCTGCCCCCGGCTCAGGTCATCCGTAATGCCCCGGATTGCCTGGAGAGGCCAATCGCGAATGAGGGCGCCGGGAAGAAGAAGACTTCTCTTGTCCTGCTCCAGCATTTGCAGCAGTGTCATGACGCCGTAGAATCGTCCGCGTGGAGACTCGGCGACAATGACAACACCCTGAGCATCAACGCTGAGGATGTACCCCTCTGCGCGCAACTCGGGGCCAAGTTTGATCCCCGCCGACGTAAGCCATCGCTGTGCAAACGAACTCCGCGGAGAGCCGACGAAGATGTAGCCGGATGTGATCTTCCGGATCGATTCCTCGCGGACAATTCTCAACTGGAGCTCTCTCAAGGTTGAAAGCTCGTCGTTGAGCTGCTCCGCTGCAAACCTGTCGTCGCCCGATGCGCCGCTACCGAGTATGATCCGGGTCTGAGAAGTGATCTTGAATGGAGCTGACCTTGGCGTGAATTCCTGAGGGGTGGGAATCACCCGCAGCGGGTTCGGTGTCGGTGACGCTTGTTGACCGAGAGCAGCAAGAGAAAGAATCAAAGCAAGGGAGAGAACAGGGGTAATGTATCTCATGGTTTTATAGCTGCAAAGGAATGAGAGAAGAGAGGCTTGTAGGAGGCATCGGTTCCTCCATCGGCCGCTTTGGGAGCAGCCGATGGAGATGCGATTCGCCAGCCGAGTAGGGTGTTGCCGACCGGACTCAGGCGACCGGTCCCGGCTCGGGTCCGCCTTCCCCCTTCTCCTTTTTCTTGATTTCCTGAATCTCGTTGCGTATCTCCTGTGCCTTCCGCTTCAACGCAGCCATATGTTTACGCACGCGGGTACCTGCCGACTTATTTCCTTTCACATAGAACTTCTCGAAGTCTTTTTGGAAGGTCTGGATCAAGTCGAGCAGTTCCTGGTATCGATTCATGAAAGAGCCCTTTCTGTAGTGAACATGCTAGTGACTATGCTCTTTTCGTTTGATGGCCAATTTCTTGGCTCGGTCCGCTGCCCACCTCAATCGGCCCATCATTGCAGACCGCCTGTCGTACAGCCGCTTCAGCCGGTGAGGCTTACACCGCGCCAGCGCATATGATGTGAAAATGGGCATCGCAATCGTTGAATCTACATACGCAACAACCGTATCCTGAAGTTGGTTCGGATCGATCTTGCCCCAGCTAATGGCTTCGGACGGGGTGGCGCCGGAAAGCCCGCCGGTATCAGGCCGAGCATCGGTGAACTGAATGAAGAAATCATGCCCTTTCTCGTTGATTTTGAGCACCTCCTGAATCTGGGGCTCGGTTTGAAGCAGGAAGTTCTTCGGCGAACCCCCTCCCCAAATCAGAACACCACTGCGGCCTCCGCTCTGGCAAGCATCGAGCACGATTGAAGCTGTCTCATTTACATCGGCAAGCACATCAAACTTGCATCGATTGCCGTACAGTGCCGTCTCGGCTACATTCATCCCGATGGAGCTGTCGCCCGGAGAGGAAGTGTAGATGGGAACACCATAGCGGTACGCTGCCCCAAGCACGCTACTGAACGGAAGCTTTATGAGCCGTTCGCGCTCGTAGATGTACTTTCCAAGCTTGTAGTGGAACTCCGCCGTGCTCATCTCCATCTGAAATTCTGCAGCTTCCAGCACTGTTCGGAAAAACTCGTCTGTGCTTACCAAAACCTCGGAGTCAAAAAGAATGTCATAGATGCGAATAATTTCCTCCTTGCGCAGGATTCTGTCATCGACAAACGGCGATGCCCTATGCAAGGAGTGGCCGATCGCAAAATGCGTGTCGTGATAAAGGTTGGCTCCCGTGCTCACAATCCAGTCGACGAACCCCGCTTTCATCAGCGGAACAACACAGGAACCGCCTAATCCGGCCGGTGTGAGAGCCCCCGTCAGACTCATCCCCACCGTAACGTTCGGCTGAAGCATCTTCTGGGTGAAAAGGTGGCATGCCTCAGCAAACCGACCCGCGTTGTATGCCTGAAAATAGTTGTCAACCAGACTGACAACATCGATCTTCTTCGGAATGGGGCGAGGGTCGATCTTCTTTCCTCGCAAGAATTTACTCTTGTGGGACATGACAGTCGTTCCCTCGAAGAAGACGTGACAAACGAAAGGAATTACGCAGGAAATTCAGAAAATTTGGGGTCGAAATCAAGAAAAAAACTCATTATCGCGTAAATCAACCGAAGAGGACACTTCCTCCATTTACATTGATCGCTGCCCCGACGATGTGGTTCGAGAGGTCTGACGCGAGAAACAGCACCGCTCCAGCGATCTCATCCGGTGATCCCACACGTCCGCGAGGAATGAGTTTCTTGACCTCCTTCCGCTGTTTGGCATCGCGAAGCACGCGTGCCGTCATATCCGTGTAGACCCAGCCCGGTGAGACGCAGTTCACGATGATGTTCTCCGGTGCAAGCTCGGCTCCCAGAGCTTTCGTGAAGGCAATCATACCCCCTTTGGATGCAGCGTAGTGTGAGTAAAACGGTTCGCCGCGCTGACCAGCCGTGCTTGCGATGTTGATAATCTTGCCACCTCTCTGTTTCCTCATCACCGGGATGACCTGGTTGGAGAAAAGGAATGTCCCCTTGAGATTGACATCCAATGTCTCGTCCCACTGAGCTTCAGTCATTCTTCCTATGCGGCCGCGCTTCCAGATGCCGGCGTTGTTGACGAGGATGTCAATACGCCCGAAGTGGTCGAGCACAGTCCTGACTGTCCTTCGCACATCAGCAGCTTTCGAAACATCCGCTTGGATGATGAGACACTCACTGCCGCCGCGCGCGATCCTACGTGCCACGCGCTGCGCACTTGCCTTGTCGGCATTGTACGTGAGTGCAGTTGTTGCACCTGCCTCCGACATCATTGATGCGATAGCTGCGCCGATGCCCCGCGATCCGCCGGTGATCAAAACTACCTTGCCAACTAGTGTGATCATATGTAAGCCTGAGGGTTGTAGTTTCTGTTCCGACTCATAGATATACGAACCGTCAGAGAATTATCAAGTGAAAAGTAAAGAAGTAGACAAGATATCAGTAATCATTCCTACAATTGAAATTTTCTCTCCTCTTTCTGGTTGATCTCATTGACATTTGAGTATAATAGGACTAATTTAGTCGTATATAGAAGTCATCCTGCACAAGCATCATCGAAATCCGAATTTCACCAATGAAAACAGCCGGGATCTCTCTCCACTGCGCAAGGAAAGGGAGTTGGTACATCATAGTCGAACTCCCGGATGGAAAAAGCAAAGCGCAGTTGATTCGGTTGGGAATCCACAAGGGCGAACTTGTGCGCTGCCTCGAGAGACTCCCCGGCGGTACGATCGTTGTCCAAAAGAACCGACAGGAAATAGCGCTTGGGATGTCACTGGCGAAATCTATCCTCGTTGCCCGCGCGGATTCGCAGCGACCTCAGAGCGACAGGTATCAAAAGTGAACGGCTCCTTGATGTCAGGTACAGAGAGCATCTCTCCACACGAGCACGTTGAGCATCACAGGCACTTCGGCATGAGTCTTTCGCAAGACGAAGCTGTCCTCAAGGTTGCGCTCGTCGGCAATCCCAACGTCGGGAAGTCTCTCTTCTTCAATTTCCTCTCCGGCGTCTACGTCGATGTCTCAAACTATCCCGGGACAACTGTGGAGGTTACGAAAGGTCGCTTCAAGTCGTACGAAGTCTTTGACACACCCGGTGCATACGGGATATCTTCTTTCACTGATGAAGAAGTTGTGACCCGTGACATCGTCCTTGAAGCAGATATCATCCTCAACATCGTTGATGCCGTTCACCTTGAGCGGGATCTCTTTCTCACCCAGCAGCTGATCGATATGGGCAAGAAGGTCTCGGTGATGCTAAATTTCATGGACGAAGTCGGCAAGCTTGGGCTTCAGATCGATACGCAGCTACTCTCCGCCTCCCTCGGCATTCCCGTGTTCTCGACCACTGCCACGACCCGTGCAGGATTTGAGCAGATTGATGCAGCACTTGAGCAGGCGCGGTGCGGTGAGCAGGATTCCACACTACATCACAAACTGCACACGATGCTCAGCATGAGCGGGTCGGAAGCAGAGGCACTCCTGATCCTGGAGGGTGACGAGGCGATCGCCGCGCGTCATGGGGTGAGTCCCGGACACGACCGTGATTCGATCTACATTGAGCGCCGCAACCGGGTGAACCTGATCATTAACGCGGTGCTCTCCGATCGCCGCGGCGGAGCGCGACTCTCCTCGGCTCTCGGGCGCCTGGCCGTCAATGCGTGGACGGGCATACCGATGCTCCTGGCGGTACTCTACCTCGTCTACCTCTTTGTCGGCAAGCTCGTAGCACAGGATATCGTTGGCTTCACAGAAACGACACTTGGCAATGAGCTGTGGGAACCATGGATTCGCGACGTCGTTGCTGAGTATGTATCCCCTTCTTTCTGGCTCGGCACGATCCTGGTCGGAGAGTTCGGGGTACTGACAATGACGGTGACATATCTGTTGTTCCTGCTGTTGCCTCTGGTTATCGCGTTTTATGTTTCCTTGGCAATCCTGGAGGATAGTGGCTATCTGCCTCGTTTGGCAGTTCTGGTGGATCGAGGCCTGAACGCTATTGGACTCAACGGTAGTGCCATCATTCCGCTCATCCTCGGCTTCGGATGCGTTACGATGGCGACTATCACGACTCGCATGCTTGGAAGCGAACGGGAGAAGACCATTGCCGCAACAATCCTTCAGTTTGCGATTCCCTGTTCCGCGCAGCTTGCTGTCGTCGCAGCACTCCTGGCCGGTGCAGGTTTCCGGGCGATTCTCATCTATTCCTTTACCATTCTTGCCGTGTTTGTAGCTGTTGGAACAATTCTCCACCGAACACTTCCCGGCGTGACAACACCCTTGCTCATTGATTTACCACCCATGCGGCTCCCGAGGTTTGACAACGTTGCCCGGAAAACCGCATATCGGACATATTACTTCATGCGCGAGGCGACACCGTGGTTTTTCGGCGGAGCCCTGGGCGTGGGAATTCTGCATGTGACGGGCCTCCTGGCGGTCTGGCAGGATGTCCTCGCTCCGTTCACAACCGCCTGGCTGCAATTGCCGAAAGAGGCAGCGACATCGTTTGTTATGGGAATGGTGAGGAGGGATTTCGGGGCCGCGGGATTGTACAATCTGGCACTCACCGGGGACCAGATCGTTGTCGCCCTTGTTACGATAACGCTGTTCACCCCCTGCATCGCCTCGCTGATGATCATGCTCAAGGAGCGTGGGTTGAAGATTGCATCGTTGGTCTGGGTTGGTACGTGGATTGTAGCCTTCCTTGTGGGTGGGATACTGTCACAGATGCTGATATGATGACGCTTGAAGAGAAGCTGCGTACCGAGGCGCGCACGTGTCCGCAATGCCGGTACGTCATCGATAACCCATTTCTCGGGCGATGTCCGCGCTGCTTGACTGAGGTGCCCGTCATCGATCCTGGCTGTAGTGGGTGCGTCCACAATGCAGGATGTCCGGTCGCGGCCACCAGGAAGGTGCTCTCGAAGACGGCGCTGTAGGGCTATTGTCACAAAAAAACGAGTGCATCACCATACTGAAACCTCGCCAAAGGACGATGGTAATGCACCCGATCGAAAGAGCGTCACGAAGTGACGAGCCTCTTTACGTACATCAATATACTTACAACGCGGAGGCTTGTCAAGCCAGAATCACCGGCGTCCGGGTATGGCGTTCTCAAGAACAACAAATCCAACAACCAACAACTGAGGAGGTTCTGATGAGCTTCGCATCACGCATTCCGTCATGTTTATCTTTGCTGATGATTATTGCCCCGTTTGCGCGGGCACAGGAAGCATCGGTCGACACGCTGAAAGAGTTGCACCGCAGGATCGAGATCCTTGCTCAGGAGATCGAGCGACTGAGACTGGGAGAGGTGGCTGAAGCCACACGCGAAGGGCAACGCGGATTGGGACCGGCCGCATCCAAAGTGTACACGCTGAAGAAGTCCGGAGTCTCTATCGCCGGATACGGCGAGGTTGTGTATGAGAATTATGCCAGGAAGCAGGAGGACAACCAGAAAGCTAACAGATCCGACCAGATCGATTACCTGCGGAATGTTATCTATGTCGGATTCCGGTTCAATGACTGGATCCTGTTCAACTCAGAGGTCGAATTCGAGCACGGATCGACCGGGAAGCTGGATTCGAGAGGGAGTCCAATTGGTACTGTGTCAGTCGAGTTTGGTTACGTTGAGTTGATACTCTCGAAGGCTGTTAATATCCGGGCTGGCATGGTCCTGCCGCCGTTGGGGATCATTAACGAGAAGCACGAGCCTTCCACTTTCTTCACCACGTTGCGGCCTCAGGTTGAGCGCCTGATCATTCCGAGCACGTGGCGGACCAATGGGTTAGGACTCTACGGTGAGATTGCGCCGTCGCTCAGCTATCGTGCGTACATCGTGGAGGGGTTGCGGGCTGCCGGTTTTTCGGACAGCGAGGGAGTGCGGGGCGGTCGGCAGAGCGGAGCTAAGGCGATTGCGGAGGACTTCGGCTTCACGGGTAAGCTGGAGTACAGTGGGCTTGCCGGCACGGTTCTGGGCGGAAGTTTTTACGTCGGAAACTCCGGTCAGGATGCCACTGATGCGCGGGGAGAGATTTCCGCGGCCACAACGATGCTGAGCGTGCATGGTGAGTATGCATGGCGCGGCCTTGAGTTGCGCGCCCTCTACGCTCAGGTCAACCTCGACGAGGCCGATCGCCTGAGCGCAGCGTTGGGCAGGACCATCGGTTCGAAGATGACGGGGTGGTACGTTGTCACGGGACTCGACCTGTTGCCGTTCAGCCGGCCCGGGTCCGAACAGTCGATTACGCCGTTTGTGCAGTACGAGAGCTACAATACGCAGGCAGAAGTCCCTTCCGGCTATACCGCGAACAAGGCGAACGCCCGGAGCATCCTCGCCATCGGTCTTAGCTACAAGCCACACCCGAACGTTGCTTTTAAGTTCGACTATCGCGAGAACAAGAACGAGGCGAAGACGGGGGTGAACCAGTGGAATCTGGCTGTGAGTTATCTTTTCTGACAGGGGGCGATGGACGTGAAGTGGAAACACTGAGTCCTGGTAGAGGTGCGCTGGCGCGGACTTTCCTTCAATCAGACGTGACCATACGCTCGGTATTGATTGCCTTCTTCTTTTTCTCGATGCCGTACCACGCCAACGCGCAGGTTTATCTTACGCGTGACGAGGCATTGAGGGTGCACTTTCCGCGTGCAATGTCGATCGACCGCAAGACGCTGTACCTGACCGACGGGCAGGTGGAACAGATCCAGGCGCAGGCAAGGGCGAGCGTGGAATCGAAGCTCGTGACATACTACGTTGCCCGCGGGAGCAGAGGCGTGGATGGTTACGCGTTCCTCGAGACGCATATCGTGCGGACGATGCCAGAAACGTTCATGGTGGTGGTGGATCCGCACGGCTCGGTGCGAGCCGTAGAGCTCTTGGCCTTCTACGAGCCGGAAGACTATTTGCCGCCGAAACGTTGGCTTGCCTTGTTCGCGGACAAAACAGCGCGAAGCGACCTGTGGCTGAAGCGTGGAGTTCAGAACACCGTCGGAGCAACGCTCACGGCACAAAGCATCACCGAAGGGATAAGAAGGATTCTGGTGATGTACGAACTCGTCATTCCGAAGGAGAGGTGACTGTGAAGTACCTGCAAAACGGAAGCTTTCAGAGCCATCCACTGATGCGGCTGACGCTGGGCTTGACGTTGGTGTTGCTTATCGGCTTCGTCGTCACCAACTTCGCACTCTACTTTGGGAAGATGGATCTCTCTCCCGCCTCTGTGGTGGTGTACTACAATGGGTCGGAAGAAGAGTTCCGGCCCGCGCGCACATACCAATCAATGCTCGAAGTGACCCACGGTCATCTGGCAATGATCGCTGTTGTGTTGCTGATGCTAACGCACCTGCTGATCTTTGCGCCGTTTTCGAAACCGGTGAAGATTACGTTCATTGCCGCATCCTTCGGCTCGGCACTCCTCGGCGAATCGGCTGGCTGGCTTGTCCGGTTCGTGAGTCCGGGATTCGCGGTGCTGAAAGTGATCGGTTTCGTCGGGCTCCAAGCGTGTTTGATCTTCCTTCTCGGGTCGCTCGGGATCTTTCTGTGGCAGGCACGTCCCAGGGCCGATCAGTCCGCGCAAGCGGAGTCTGCAGAGCAGGTTGAGGAATCAGTCGACGAGCTAGAGCGGCACCTCCCTTGATCAGATCGATGGACCGCAGAGCACGATACACGCGCCGGGAATTCCTGAAGATGTCGGGGCGAGCGGGAGCAGGACTCGCGCTCCTCTCGTCAGTTCGCTCGTCCGTGAATGGATCAGCCGTTGCGCCGGAAGCGTGGGTCACCCGTGCGCAGTACCTGATGGGAACCGTCGTTACGATCACGGCGTGCGGAGAAAGCAGGCCCCACGCGAACGAAGCTATCAGCCGCGCCTTTGACGAGATTCGCCGTGTGGACGAAATGATGAGTCTCTATAAGCCGGAGAGCCAGGTATCGCGACTGAATCGGGCCGCGGGCCGGGAGGCGATCGAGGTTGATCCCTCGGTCATTGAAGTCATCAAGCACGCCCGGCGCTTCACGGTTACGACCGACGGGGCATTCGACATCACGGTCGAACCGTTCATGGAGCTGTGGGGGTTCCGATCGCAACAAAGCCTTTGCGAGGTGCCCACGGAGACCCAGATAAGAGATGCTCTGGAGGCTGTAGGTATGAAGCATGTGGCTGTGGATGATGCCGAACACAGCGTCGCTCTGCTGAATCGTCGGACAAGGATCGACCTCGGCAGCATCGCGGTCGGCTACTCCGTGGACCGGGCAGTTGAGGCTCTGCGCCGTTCAGGCATCGAGCGTGCATTCATCAATCACAGTGGTGACGCGTATGCGCTTGGCACTGCCCCGGAGAGCGACGGTTGGGAGATCGGCATCCCGGATCCTTCACGCCCGAGCGAGATACTGGCGAGATTCAGCCTTGTTGACCGAGCGGCATCGACCTCAGGCTGTTACGAGAAGTATGTGACCATTGACGGCCGAGGTGTAGGCCATATCTTGGACCCTCGTACCGGAAGCCCGGGCCGCGCGTTGCTGAGCGCAACGGTGTTCGCGCCCACTGCGCTCGAAACTGACGCACTGTCGACCGGATTCTTCTGCATAGAGCCGGAGGCACTTCACGAGGTGGTCAAGCGAGCGAACCGTCTGGAGCTTTTTGCTGTTACAGACGACAACGAGTGGGCAGTTATTCGATCGGCACAATGAAGGGGTAGGAAATGCAGACACAATGAATGAGTTCGAGATCTTGCGGAGGCTCCAGTGTACGATCTCACATCGATCGATAGCGATCTCGTGTGGCAGGTACGAGGTATTCCCAAAACGCCTTTTCCAGAGAGTATGACGTCTTCCACCCCCAATCACGGCTTGCTGCTGTGGTGTCGACATCGGCGGGCCAACTGTCGACGATTGCCTGCCGCTTCGGATCCGGTGCAAAAGAAACCTCAGTCTTGGGAAAGGCCTGCTGTACAAGCCCATACAGTTCTGAAGCAGAGGGGTTGAATGCTCCAACGTTGTACACCTGCTGCGTGAGGGATTCGCGGGGTGCCGCTTCCAGCCGAAGGAGGGCGCGAATAGCATCCGGCATTGCCATAAATGGAATGCGTGTATCCTCTCGCACAAAGCATACGTATGCGTTACCCTGTGCAGCCTGGTGGAGCATTTCCGGGGCGTAGTCGCTTGTGCCTCCCGTCGGGAGCGTCGTTGCGCTGATGAGGCCAGGAAACCGCAAGCATCGGAAATCGATCCGCCCCTTCGTTGGTTCAGCATCGAGTTGGCGGTAGAAGTTCGCATAGTAGTTTCCCAACTGCTCGCAATACAGCTTGTTGATCCCGTACATCGTGCGAGGTGTGCACCATTCTGATTCCCGGATCTTCGCGGTCTGGTTCTTCACCGAGAGGCTCGGAAGTCCGTACACGGCGATCGAGCTTGGATAGATGAATTTCACTTCCCTTCCCTGGAGGCGAGACTGTGTGATGGCGATCTCGAGAAGATTAAGAGTTCCTTCGACGTTTACCCGATGTGCCAGTGGTGGCTGGCGTTCGGCACGTGTTGAGAGCAGCGCGGCCAAGTGATACATGGAGTCGAAATTATGTGCTGTGGAGAGACTCTCCAGGATGCTTGCGTTTAGGATGTCGCCGACAATCGTGCGAACGCACTTCCGGCGGAGGGACTCATCAAGCGGGTGCAGGTCCAGCGCAACGATGTCGACGCTGTCCATCTCGGCAAGGTGGTCAATTAATCCGTGACCGATCTCCCCGTTGGCGCCAGTAATCAACACTGTCATCTTCATCGAGAGTTGTCCTTTCTATTTTGAGGTGGCGAAAACAAATGGCACGGAATTCATTCCTGTAACACGCTGCCAACCAGCACGAAAGCATCGAAGTCGGCGCCTTTCACATCTCTTACTTGCCGGAGAGTTTGAATCTCTCCATCTTCCTGGTTCACGAATCTATCGTGAACTCCCAAACGCAGCAAAAATCAGATACAGGGTCGGGTGGACAGGCGATGCACGTTGTCTTGATCCGGGAATCGACGGCGCTGGCGAACTGGCTGAATTCGACCAAGCCGACCGGCTTACACGGAAAATCTGGCAGGTTCTTCTGGTGACGCGTCTGCTGCACCCGGCAGTCGAGCATCTTGAAGATCATTGTCTTCTCATCGACCCACTCAATCTCCTGACGGTTGATGGCTGCGTACAGCCGGAACTGTAGCGCTTGCTCCAAAGCCTTGAGGCCCCCCGCAGGAGGGATTTCGAATTCCCTCATGATTCGTCTGGCTTCCGCAAGGGCAAAGCGTTCCCAGGATTTCGCGTCAAGCTCCATAGCTGCTGCCATCCCGAGTTTTTCTTCGGCAGCGAGAAACCAACACCCGTCGTGGGCCAGCCAGTTCTTGGCGTATACATCAATCAGTTTGATCATTTCTTCGCGGGAGAGATCAGTAAGCTGTTTCATGTTTCCCTCCAGTGCGTGGCCGCTAGTCTACGTTCAACATAGTCTGTACGATTTTTCCCGGTTGACAATGGATCGGTCGATGACAAGTACTTCGTCGAATCTGCAGGCTTTGGAGTCGGATGGTGCAAGTGAATATGTGTGCTGACCAAAGCGGCGCACGACAATCTGAATTCAAGCAAATGCGCGTTGATGACTTCTCAAGGGAATCTTTGGGACTCGACACTAGCGCGTGCCGTCAACCTTAGTCTGGTTTCCCAAGAATCGCGCTCATTTCAACCATTGTTCGAGATGCCTCATTCCCTCCTCGACCTCATTCCTCGGCAAACGCCCCTTGTTGAGCTCGTCGTCACTTTTCGCTTGAAGTCGCGTGTAGAATTTCACTCCTGCAGAGACAAAGCCGGGCTCTTGTTGCAGCATCTCGAAGAGGACATTCTCGGCTAGATCATACCGTCCAGCGTACTCGTAGTACCGAAACAACTTGTGTTGGATCGGTAGCTGAAGTTCGTACGAGGACAATTGAGAGATCACGCCCTCGGTCAAGTCGTAATACTCTTTTGGGAGCGTCCCGCCGTCGTGTGCGGGCAGTTCAAGGAACAGACTGAGGGACGTTGTACGGCAGTGAAAGGTTGCTGTTTCGTCTCCCTGCTGGGCTTTCACCTCTCCGATCATTCGCAGGAGTGCTGCAGCGACGAGGCCTTTCTCGAGATCGAAGCGGTCGCCGAGGCTCAGCACGCGGATCAAGGCCTCATCTGAAAGAGATACCAGCAATCCGATGTCCATGCCGAGCAATTGCCTGGAGGAGAGATGAATCGCTCCCAAGGCGTCGTCGTACCGTTTCTCCTCGTTCAGCTTGAGCACCCTGGCGAGAACCTGTGCCAGCTGGTGGATCATTCGGAGCATGTAGTCTCTTGTTATCACCGGAGTCGCGTTCCCATACCGAATGTGGAGAGAAGGTACCTATCGAAGCGAGAAGAAACAAGGATTGAATGTGAACCACCGGATGGCCAATCCTAGACCCGGACAAAATGAAGTTTTCAAATATCAAAACTTCTTCCGATCTTCGAAGAAGAGTTTTCAGTCCGCGGTTTCAGGTTCGGGTTTGTTTAGAGATTCGGATTTAGAGCTTGGCATTTCAGCATGCGTATTCTTGCTTTCACTGATATCCACGGAGCCTACAGCAAGGTCATCGAGATCCTCAGCCGGGAGGCTCCGTTCGATGCGATCATCATTGGTGGGGATCTGACGACCCACGGTACGCCGGACGAGGCTGAGCAGGCCGTCAAGGGCTTCAATCGTTTTGACAAGCCCTTGTTGGTTGTAGCCGGAAACATGGATCCCCCCCCAGTTGAAGAAAGGTTAGGCCGTCTCGGTGTGGACATCAACGCGAAGGGGAGACTGCTTGACAATGTCGGCTTTTTCGGCATCTCAGGCTCACCCGTCACACCGATGCATACTCCGTACGAGATTTCAGAGGAGGAAATCAAGAAGCGTGCAAACGCAGGATGGCGTGATGTTGAGCCAGCAGCATGGAAGATTTTTGTTCCCCATGCTCCTCCACGCGATACAAAGCTGGACAAGATATTCTTGGGGAAGCACGTCGGCAGCAGCGCCGTCAGGGAGTTTGTCGAGCAACATCAGCCGGATGTTGTCGTCTGCGGACATATCCACGAGGCCCGCGGCATCGACTCGATTGGCAAGACACAGATGGTCAACTGTGGGCCAGCAGGACGAGGGCACTATGCGGTGATCGAGGTTGGGGAGGGGATCAACGTTACGCTTCGCGGATGATTCATGAGAATACCGAGACCGAGCGCGATCACCGCACGCCATCTGCCGGCACGCTATACGCACGAGCGAGGGAGGCAGGATTTGGCAAAGATGACTACTCCGCACTCGTCAAAGCTCTGGAGTTGATGGCAACAACGGAAGAGCACGATGAAGAAACCGAAATATATCCTCTTTGACCTCGGAAATGTGCTCGTCTACATACATCCCGAGGCGTTTCTTCAAACGTTGGGGATCGGCACGCAGGAAAGTCGGCAATACTATCGCCCGCATGTGGTTGAAATCGTAAGACGCTACGAGCGGGGCGATGATACGACGGAACAATACTTGGACCGGTTGGATGATTTGTTTAATCACAGTAGAGGTGGGTCTGAGACCTACCCCTACGGGGGCAACAGGCATTTTACCCGCGAAGATTTTACCCAAGCGATGTTAGCCGTTGTGGGCAAACCCGTTGAGGGGATGGAAGACCTTGTGCGCCGCGTGGCGTCGTCGGTGCTGGTGGGACTGTTGAGCAACACGAACCCGCTGCATTATGATTCATGCCGCAGCGCCCTTCCCGTCCTTCAGCTTATTCCTCACCACTTTCTCTCCTTCCAGCTTCGGTCGTTGAAGCCGGAACCGCTGATTTTTGAAAAGGTTCTGAAGCAGCTTCCATTTGAAGCGCGGGAAATCCTCTACATCGATGACCTGGAGGAAAACCTTAGCGCTGCTGACCAAGGTGGTTTGGGATGTCATCTCTTCCGCGGCACGCCTGAGTTGCAGGCTCTCCTGCGAACGCTGGGAATCATGTGATTGCGCAACGTTCGCACAAGCGTCGCAGCTGAAAAATTGGCTAGTGCCCTCATTCCATAGGATGCGTTGTGGTGTCGGGAGTCGGGCGGGTTTCCTGCCCGACCGCGCTGCGTGACTTGTGGTCAGGCAGACCGCCCTGCGCAATCATGCTTTCTGTCGGGACGTCCGCCAATCGCGCCCATCTCGTCCGAAAAGCGACGGTTCCGCCTTTCCCGCCACGATGATTCGTACACATAAGGCGGCATGCCGTATGGGGGGGGACTGGAACCCCGCTCACAGGTGAAAAGCTCCTGTGGCATGGAAAAAGATGCTGATGGGCAAAAATTGAGAAGTGAGACGAAAACAACGGAGAAAAAGCTATTGGTTGCCGATGAAGTTCTCGGGCAGAATCTGCACAAGTGAGTCGAGCGAGTACGCTCCGACGAGGCCAATCCCACCGTCGATGTTTGAGTGCGACGGTGCATCCAGGCGAATGGACCGGGGATCCTCGTAGGCACCAACGAGATTGTAATATAGGTAGAGGTTTTCTTCGACTTGGAGAAGTTGGAAGACGACGCGGTTGAAGGTGATTCTCCGCTGCGGGTACACAGTGGACCTCAGGTGATTGACCATGGCGTTGTAGTAACCGTTCCGGAAGACAAAGCCCGTTTGCGTTGTGCTCGGCTTTGGCGTCAGTCGCGGATATACTGCAGCCTCGAGGGTATATCGCTTCTCTTCCCCGGCCCCGGATACGATCGGCACTTCGATACGCTCTTCTACCCATTGTGTTCCGTTTAGAACGTCATAGTCGATGAACAGCCGTCCAACGTACCCCTTGGCATAGTGGGAAACATTCGCTTGGTACTGAATAATCGCGTCAGGCCCGTGCCTGTCGGGAAAGTACAGAGTCGACTGCCCAACCGCCGAAATGGAAATCGCCGTCTTCTCCGGGACGACGACAGTGGCGAAGGCGGTCCCGAAGGTAGGTGATTGGACGATCACATCATACCACAAACCGCGCTGAGGAACGAACGGTTTGAGAACATACGCGTGCATAGGAAACTTGTATCGACTTGTATTCTGTCGCGCGAGGATCGTATCTCGCAGAACATAGCTTGCGCTCGGGCCCCTGATATTCACCACAGCGTCCGTAACGGGGTTCTCCGACACATGCGTAAGCGGGTCGAAGTCTGGGGGCATATATGTAGTCTGCACCCGAACGAATTGGACATCACGGTCGGTTGAAAGAATGGAAAAGACCACCAGTTGCTCCTTGAGTGGAGCTCTCGGATCAAAGGGCTGGTTGCAGGCTGCCAGCAAAAGGAGGCAAGGCAAGGTAGGGATGATGTTCTGTCTCAGCATCGGCGACGATCTCTGTGTCTCGCTTTTCTTGCAGGTGTGATCATTTTAGCCAAAAGCATAGAGAGACGCAATATAAGGAGAGAGAATTTGCCTCCCCAAAACGGTTAGCTCTCACGTGCATCTGCCATCATCATAGTGTTGTCATTGGTGGGGGAAATGCGTACATGACAACTGTGCTCGGAGTTCGTGTCTAGACGAGCCTCGCTGGTCGGCACGCCGTGATTCTGGTTGAAGAGCGAGTCATGCCTCAAAGTTACCCATCAACTGTGTTGCTCGCCGCAGCATTTTTTGCCAGCATAGTGTCGGGTTGCGAGGAACCGCTGAGTCCACGCGGTCCGTTCGAGAAAAAGCTTGTTGTGTTTTCAGTTCTGGCGACAGACCGAGCCGTTCTCTTCGTGCGGGTGTCGAGCAACTATGATGTC
>VGWB01000020.1 GCA_016873755.1 Ignavibacteria bacterium
GCTCCTGTGAGGATCACGAGGTCGACAGACGGGTCGGTCTGCATGCCCTCAAAAACCTGCTTCAGTTCAGTTTTCGCCTGGGCGTTGAGAGCGTTCAACTTGTCAGGGCGATTAATAGTGACGTACGCGATCCGATTTCGGATTTCGACGAGTAAGGTCTGGTAGTTCATAGCCGTATACCTTTCCAGTGAACTGGTCCTCTTTTCAATGACTCGATGACGCTGCGCCACTCGTTTGTGCCGCGGCCGCGGAGAAGAAGACTGCATTCTGTACGGTGGATTGGCAAACGAGCACCTGATGCAAATGGCTCACTGACGCAATGCCACAACTCTTCACGCAACCTCCACTCTACTCTGATCCCCAATCATGAACCGATGGACCCGCGGCTTCGCCTGTGTCTCAAGGATCTCAACGTCATTCCCCAGAATGCTGCCTTCGATGCGCGCTCCGACGCCATGAATTTTGCAGCCCTTCATGATAATGCTGAATTCGACCTCGCTGGCCCATATCTCCGTGTTGTCACCGATTGACGTAAAAGGCCCGATGTAGCTATTCTCAATGAGGCAATCTCTGCCGACCATGACGGGACCACGGATCTTGCTGTTCACGATTCGGGCACCCGGCTCGATGATAACTTTCCCGGCAATCTCCGATCGGTTGTCGACTTCTCCATCTCTGCGGGGAACTGCATTTTCCAGCACGAGCCGATTAGCTTCCAGGAGATCTTCCGGTTTCCCCGTGTCCTTCCACCATCCAGTGATCTCGGTCGAGATGACAGAATACCCGTGGTCGATCAGATACTGGTGGGCTTCGGAAATCTCCAACTCCCCACGAGCGCTCGGTCTCAGCGTCTTCACGGCCTCGAAAATATGGTTGTCGTAGATGTAGATGCCAGCCACAGCATATTGGCTCTTCGGCATGCGGGGTTTTTCCTCCACGCCGATGATCTTTCCGTCACGTATCTCGGGAACTCCGAACCGCTCGGGATCGTGCACCTTCGCTAGAGTCAGAAGACAATTGCAGCCGCTCCGCTGAAATTCATCAACAAATCTTTTCACGCCGCCGACAACCATGTTATCTCCCAGATAGAACATGAAGCTCTCGCCCTTCATGAAATCTTCAGCTAATTGTACAACCTGCGCGAGACCGCCGGGACGCTCCTGCTGAAGGTACGTAATCCTGATCCCCCAGCGCGATCCGTCTCCGATGAAGTTGGGAACCTCGAGGCTATCTGCATTGTGCACAATCGCGACGTCGCTGACTCCCGCCTCGGCAACAGCCTCGAGGGCGTAATGGAGTATCGGCTTGTTGGCGATCGGGATGAGATGCTTGTTTTGCGTATGAGTAATGGGACGAAGCCGCGTCCCCCGCCCACCGCTCGCGATCAATGCTTTCACAACGTTCTATGCTCCAGTCTCGGTGATGGTTTGCTCAATTTGTCGGATGACGTTCCGTCGTATCCTCGGGCGCAACGCCTTGTTCACAATCGTCGAGGAAGACTCGAGATTCTGACTTCGCTTCGCTGACGCTTCGTGAAAACGCTCATCCTGCCATCCGCGTACTGCTCGATCAAAGCGATCGCGACGTCGAAGTCTGTGCCGACATCTTCAGGCCTATGGGCATCGGAGCCGAGAGTGAGAGGAATACGAAGCTCCTTGGCGATCTTCAGAATCCCTTCACCGGGATAGGTCTCGCGTTCGGGCTTTCTCAATCCGGATGTGTTAATTTCGAGACAGAGATCCGACGCTTTGATCGCTTTCAACGCCTCCCGAATGAGTTCATCGATTCTCTTGCTCGATCGGTGGCCGAACTTCTTGATCAGGTCGACGTGGGCGATGATGTCAAACATCCCGCTCTTCGCCGAGGCCCTGATTGCTTCGTAGTATCCCTCGTACAGGTCTTCGAGCTCGCATCCTTCATACTCACGGCCAAACAACGGCATCTCTTCACCATCCTCCGACACAAAATGGACTGAGCCAATGACAAAGTCGAAACCGTTCTCACGGACGAATCCCCCCACCCACTGTTCCTGGCCGGGAAGAAACTCCGCCTCGATGCCACGCTTCACAACGATTCGGTCTTTGTACTTTTCCGCCAATTCCAAAACTGACGGGGCATAGATCGAGTAGTACTGCTCCAGGGACATTCGATGTTGTGGGTCGAAGTTGCCGGGCATCGGTGAGTGATCCGAGCACCCCACTTCGTCAAAACCGAGCTCGATTGCCTTCAGAATGTACTGCTCGACGTCTCCCTCTCCGTGTTTGCACAGGACTGTGTGAGTGTGGTAATCGCTTATCATCTGCGTTTTGAAAGAATCCGGTTAATAGCGCGTCGTTGCTGCTCTGTCAGCCTCCCCGCCCTGCAGCTTTTCCAGGCAGCATACCTTCCGAGCGCTCGATAGACATCTTGCAGGAATGAGTGTCTATGCAGAGCTCGCAGGTGCGCTTCGATAATCCTCCTGCTTCCCCTCACGATGGGACCAGTCAATGCCCGCCGCGGTGAATGCTGAAAAGCATTTCGAATGCTCGTCTCGATCAGCCGCTCGAAGTGTCGAAGCCGAGGTGGGCGAATGAATGGAGTCACAACCTCTTCAACCGCGCTCAGCAGAGCAACAGGGTAGTTCGACGCAAGAACGCACGCAAGATGATACAAAATTTTCTCTTTTTTTGGAACTACAACGACGCTTCCCCCCAGCTTTGTCGCAAGCCTTCGCCCAAACCTGATTGCCCGAGCCGTCCCTTCAATCCCATAGCTGATCCCCCTCAACGACTTGATCTGCGATTCAAGCGGTACCTCTTTGGGAAATGACTGAGCCGGATGAAGGGAAAACGAAAGCGCCCCCTTCCGGCGGAGAGGATCAAGCTCGTCGCTCGTCAATGGCCCCGAGGTGTGAAACACTGTCACATTGTGGAAGTCGAGCTTGGCTTGCACCGACGCCGCACGGGCGACGATCCGTATCTGCTCATCGGGTACGGCGATAACCAGCAGCTCTGTGTCGGGCGAGATGTCCGCAGCTCGCGTGGAGAAGGTCAGGCATTTGACGAGCAGCGCGCAGCGTTTTGCATGTCGACGGCGTCGGCTGATGACAGAGACCACGCGAAAGCCGCAGCGATGGAACAGCACGGCGAGCGCCGTTCCAACCCTGCCCGCACCAATAATACTCACGTGCAGAGGTTGTTGCGGGGAGGTCACCTAATCTACCTGGAGGAAAGCGGCGGAGAGGTACCCGACGACAGCGTCTCTGTCGCCGGTGACATCGCCGGAATTGCAGTAGAACAGCACTTGCGATCGGTTGGCTCCGAGATGTTTGGCAGCGTGCAGAACCGCCACAACCGGTCCGCCTCCACACGCCTCAACATGTTCATCTTCGAGCTTCTCCATTAACGTCTCGTCGTCCATCGCCTCGATGAAGGCGATAGCACGCTTGTCAAGATTAACCGCCTCGGCATAAGGATGATAGTGTGAGAGGTCGCTGCTGGCAACCAGCAACACGTTCTTCGTTCGAGCCACTGTGGAGAGGGCACTGCCCAGTGTAAAGCAGAATTCCCGACGCTGATTCCCAATGATGATAGGAACGATAGAAAACTCACCAAGTACACGCTGAAGAAACGGAAGCTGGACTTCGAGGCAGTGCTCCGAGCGGTGACCAGACTCGGAGACCATGACCGCTGTGCTTTCCTTCGCAAGCTCGTCACGGACACCCGCGTGAATGGGCACATCTCCGAGTGGGGTCCTGTACGCGTCACCCGGATAGATTGAAGCGCCATTGAAGAATTCACGGTGGCTCGGCCCGACGAGGATCACTGCATCATAGGATTTTCCTTGGAGGAGCTTGTAGCCGGCCGCGGCTGTCGAACCGGAATACATGTAGCCCGCGTGCGGCGACACCAGTCCTTTGATCGATCCCTTGATGGTCGGTACATCTGCACGAGCGAGCAACAGATCCACGTGGCGCCGCAGGATTTCAGGGTCACCGTCATAGAACGCCCCCGCAACAGCAGGATGACGAACGCGAGACATGGTTGCGCTCCCGGTCAGAAATCAGTTCTGAGATGGTCCAACTTCCGATTCGGAGAAAACGTTGGAGGTGAATATGTACAGATCGACGCCCCGCTGCTTCCACGCATCTGAGGGCAGTCCTGCTTTGCGCGCCGTGTGCGAGAGGAACTGATCGCGGTCCCACCCATACTCCGTCGCCACCTGTGGGAGGAGCAAACCCCGGGTGTATCCTGCATCGATGACAAGTCCGTGTCTTCCCACTTCAATCTCTTTCACATCTGAGATCTGCCGCAGGGGGGAAAGCACCGAGATTTCAATCTCAACCTCGTTCCACTCTTCCGCGCTGAGAGGAGGAAATCGAGGATCTTCGAATGCCGCCTTCCTCGCCACTTCTTCCACGGTTTTGTATAACGGGAGTCGCGCTTCTATGTAGCCGATGCATCCTCTCAGGTCCTTGTGAGAACGAAGCGTCACGAATGCCCCACATGGCTCGCAGATCGCGCCAGCCAGCGGCTCCTGTATCTCCACGCGAGTGTGTTTAAGCGCAGAGCCGATCGAGCATCTTGCGATGCGAAGAAGTTCCTTCTTATCGTCGTTACTGAGTTCCATGGACTGCGTCCGAAAAACTTCACCACAAGTTAACGATGCACATGATAACTGTCAAGCTGACCATCTTGCCGTAACCAACTGCGATCGCCTCCTTGCTTATCGGTAACCCGTTTCTTAAATTCGGTTCACTCTCTGGGGAATAGCAACATGTCATTGATGGTGAGCATTTCAGGAATCCGTGGCGTCGTGGGAGCCAGTTTCACACCGGAAGTCGTCGTGAAGTACGCGTCGGCATTTGGAGAATACTGCGGCCGTGGAGCAATTGTGATTGGGCGCGATGGACGGATCACAGGTAGGACTGTCGGAAACATCGTCGCCTCGACGCTGCTCCAGATGGGTTGCGACGTCATTGCCCTCGGCATCTGTCCAACGCCGACCGTTCAGCTTGCCGTCGAAAAGAAAAAGACCACAGGAGGCATTTCGATCACCGCCAGTCACAATCCTATCGAATGGAATGGTCTGAAATTCCTGGCGCCCACGGGGCTCTTTCTGGATGCCGATGAGAATCGGCAGTTCTGGGCGCTTGCCGAAAGCCGGCCCAGGCCCTACGCGCCGTGGAATGAACAGGGGAGGCATATGCCCGACCCGGAATTCATCGACGAACACGTGCGTGGCGTCCTTTCGTTGCCGTATGTTAATGCACAGCTCGTTCGCGCTCGAAGACCGAAGGTAGTGGTGGATTGCGTCAATGCATCGGGAAGCGTCATCGTGCCGAGGTTGCTGCGAGAGTTTGGCTGTGAAGTCGTTGAGACGAATTGCGACAGCTCCGGCGTCTTTCCCCATATGCCCGAACCGGTGCCGGAAAACCTTTCCGATCTCTGCCAGGTGGTCCGTCAGGAAAGAGCCGACCTCGGAATCGCTGTCGATCCCGACGTCGATCGACTTGTCCTTATCGATCAAAACGGCAAGCCGCTCGGAGAGGAGTACACCGTGGCAAGCGTAATCAGGTTTGTGCTCGAGAAAGAAAGTTCGAGAAGGTCGAACTCATCGCCTCAGCCTCCCGACCCCCTCAAGGTCGTCGTGAACCTCTCGACGACACGGGCCGTCGATGACATCGCCGGCCACTACGCCGCTGAGGTTGTTCGGACCGCCGTCGGGGAAATCAACGTTGCGAAAAAGATGAAAGAGATCGGTGCGATCGTCGGCGGCGAGGGGAACGGTGGCGTCATCCTTCCCGCCTGTCACATCGGGCGGGATGCGCTGGTTGGAATTGGCCTGACTCTGCAGCACCTTGCGGAGTTTGGCGGGACAATGTCTGAGCTCAAGAACACTCTCCCGCAGTATATGATTACCAAGGCAAAAGTTGAGCTCGGCACATTGAATGCAGATGTGGTTTTGAGCCGCATTGCCGATAGATTCTCCTCTGCCGGAGAGCTTACGACAATCGACGGACTCAAGATCGACCTTCCGGATTCCTGGGTTCACCTGCGCAAATCCAACACCGAGCCTATTATCCGAATTATCGCGGAAGCCGCAACCAAGCAGAAGGCAGACCTCCTGGCGGGACAGTTCACAGAAGAAGTCCTTCGATCATAGAATTGCGCTCTCTTCTGGTCCCAGCCCGGGTGCACTGCTCGGCTGTCATTTTCACTCAGCCTATTTGAGCTCAGTCCAATCCTATGGTAAACGTGCACGATTTGCTTCAACTCACCTCCGTCCCCGGGATCGGCCCGCAAAAGATCCGGGCGCTCATTTCCCATTTCCTCGATCCGGCCGAAGTGCTCCGCGCTCCCCCTCGGGAGCTGATCAAGATCCCCGGCATCGACAAGAAACTCGCGTCCAACATTGCACACCACATGGACGGCGAGAGCTTTGCAAACGATCAGCTCAAACGACTCAACAAAGTTAGCGGCAGGATCGTCACGTTTTGGGACAAAGAATTTCCCGAATTGCTCAAAAGGATCTACGATCCACCCGTGCTTCTGTACGTCCTGGGTGAGTTCACGCCGAACGACCGCTATTCTATCGCGATCGTGGGGACCAGACATCCAACCCCATACGGGCAATCGGTTTCGGAGACCCTTGCCCGCGAGCTCGCTCGTCTTGGGCTTGCGATCGTCAGTGGGCTGGCGCGCGGCATCGACACAATTGTCCACTCAGCCACGTTGAAATCAAGTGGACGTACAATCGCCGTCATCGGCTCCGGCCTCGACGTTCCGTACCCGCCGGAGAACAGAAAGCTGCTGGAACGCATCGCGGAAGAGGGTGTTGTGGCGTCGGAATTCCCCATGGGAGCGAAGCCCGATGCCCCGAACTTCCCAAGGCGGAACCGCATCATCAGCGGGCTTTCGCTGGGAACGGTCGTTGTGGAGTCCGCAGAAGACGGTGGAGCAATGATCACGGCGACGACAGCGCTGGATCAGGATCGCGAGGTCTTCGCAATACCTGGGAACATCACGGAAAAGAGGAGCGCGGGCCCGAACACATTGATCCGAGAAGGGAGGGCAAAGCTCGTGCAGGATGTGGAGGATATTGTGGAGGAGCTGCGACCTCAGCTTCGTCACATCCTGCGGAAGGATCGCGAGCCTGAGCCGCCCGTGGAAGTATCAATCTTTGAGAGATCGATTATGGAGGTATTGAGATCGGAGCCGACTCATATTGATGCGATCGCTGAGTTGACAAAACTCAGCACCTCAGACACTCTTGTCAATCTCCTCTCCCTCGAGTTCAAGGGCCTTGTGCGTCAGTTGCCGGGGAAGATGTTCGTCAAGCTATGATGAGCGCAGACTACATACAATCTTGGGGAGAACAACTCGTTGTTGAGCGGCGAACATTCAATAGCCCCACCGCCCACACACCGTGTAGTCACTGCGCGGCAGCTACTTCTCTCTTAAGATTTCTACAAGTGCGCTTCTCGCCTTCTCACCGCCTATGTTTCCGAGATAGGAGACCGCTCTCCGGCGAAGCTCATAGTCATCGCCGGTTTTGGCCACCCTCGCCAGGAAATCAACTGCTTTGTCGCTGCCGATGTTCGCAATCGCGAACATGAGATTTTCAAGCGAGCGACGTTGATCGGTGGGTGTCGATTCAAAGATCCCGATGAGTGTCTCAAGCATCTTCTCTTTCTTCTTCCCCAGGCGTCCCAACTGATAGATGGCGCTGACTTGTATGCCCTCATCGGGATCAGTCTTGGCGAGCTGCACCAACAGGTGGATTGCATCGTCCGAATCAAGTGCAGCGAGCTTGTGCATCACGGCCTGCCTCACCTCGCTGGATTTCGAGCGATCCAGGAGGAGCTCGCGAAGAGTCTTGAACTGTTTTGCGGGCTCATCCTTCGTTGCTTCGAAGTAGGCATAGATCGCGGTTTCTTGGACACTTCTGTCAGGCTCGTTCTTCGCTATCTCAAGGTAAAACTCCTCGTCGACTGCTCGTTTCACCTGCAGGATTGATCGCAACGCCGCCGCCCGGACCTCTCCGCTTCTTGATCGGTCCAGTGCAATCTCTTTTAGCACGGCAAGCCGCTTACTTTCACTTACCCTGTCTGCCTGCCCCAGGCAATAGATGGCAAATTCCTGCACCCTTTTATCCGGATCGGTTCGGGCAATCTCAGCAAGAACGCTGTATTCGCCCACTTCGGACACATGGCGCAATGCGTCGAGAGCAGCTCTCCGTGCCTCAGCATCACGATTGCGATCCAATGCGATCTGCTTAAGCAGAGAGTAAGCGTTCGCTCGATTCCCTGAGTCCTTGGCCACAGCAGCCATTCCGTGTATGGCCTCAACCTGAATTCTCTTGTCACCGTCACCGCGTGCAAGCCGGGAGTAGATCTCCCAGACGCCTTCGTCTTGGTACTGTCGAATCGCGTAGAGGGCCGCCTCTCGCATTTCCTGCGGTTGAGTCGTATCTAGTACAGTCTCCTGCAGCAACCCAAATGTCTCCTTGTTCTTCGACCTCGCGAGAGCATATAATGCCTCGATACGCATCCGCAATTTAGGATCTTCACGGTCCGAACGAGTTGGTGCAATCACAGGCCGGCCTTCCCTCAATTCCATCCGCTCACGGCCAGCCACCGCCAGCCTTGCCGCGCGTTCATACTGTTCAGCCGCCCGCGAAGCCGCGTACGCTTGTGCTTCGGCGTACTTGATTTGCGGTTGTTGTTGAAGGCGTTGGAGATCGGCAACTGCGTCATCATAATAGTTGCTCGAGGGAAATTGCTTCAAGAAGGCCTTGTAGGCAGCAATGGCCTCATCCTTGTAGGCGAATCTCAGACTATACGCGTACCAGTACTTCGCGTCATCCACGTACTTGCTCTTCGGATATTTCTTGGCAACCTCCTGCAACTTCTTCCTCGCCTCTTCCCATTTTTCCTCAATGACCAGTTTGTACGCGGCCTTGTATTCAGCATACGCCGGGTCATCCTGATCATATCCCTCAAATGCCCCCGGCCGCGTTGTCTGGATTGTGGTGCCGGCAATAACCGGCGTAGTTAATCGCGCCGACACTGCAGCCCCTCTTGATAGTGAGGGCGAGGGCGCTTGTGCAACGGAGATACCAGGTGTTGCCACGAACATCAGACAGACGACGCATGCGATGGATAGTCTCATGGTCATTTCCCTTCAATAGATACTCACTGATGGTTTGTTTTCATTTGCGGCACCCCGTTCGGCAGCGACTCTTTGTATGTTGACTCGGCCACTCGAATCCTGAAGAGCATGTTCTCCTGATAAATCCCCGCACGAACAATTTCTATGTCCGGCAAGTCTGCTTCATCTTCCATATTCGCAAGCTCAATGAGGATCTTCTCCAACGCTCTCACAAGATACTGGGCTCGCTCATCGATCTGCCGCTGGTCGAGATAGCGCGCCTGCCTGATCAGCGCGCGGGCAGCCTGGCGTTCAACTGTGAGATCAACACGTTGCCCCTCGGGGACAGAGATGTTACTGATGCCAACGAGCAAGATCTTGGACTTGTGGAAATAGTCGCTCAGTTCCTGGTTGACTTCCTGAACGGGGACTCCCGTGGGCTGAATGTCAGACTCCTTCAGAGTGGGTAATACTCTGCCGTACCAGAGGATACCTGCCATCACGATGATCGTTATACTGGCTGCGAACGCAATCGTGTACGGCCTACGGATGAGAAAGAACCACTCGGCATCTTGCCAGAAGCGGTTTCTGAGTGGTCGGCGTGCGCCTGAGGCTCGCGCGCGTTGCTCAACCCGAAAGGCAAAGTTGCGCCAGTACATTTCCGAGTGTTCCTGGCTCGGCTTTCTCCTCCGCGGCCGCACGAGGCGCATGCCCTCCTTCAAGACCTGCAACTCGGCAAAGCAGCGGTCGCAGCCCGCGAGGTGTTGTTCAACTTGCTTCTTCCGCTCGACATCCAACTCGTCGCGTGCAAATTCATACAGCATGTTCCATACGTCTCGATGCCTCATAGCTACTCCTCATAGAGATCTTGCAGGAGCGTTCGCATCTTCTTCAAACCGCGGTGAAGATGTGTCTTGACCGTTCCCTCGGAGCATTTCAGGATCTCGCTCACCGTTCTCGTCGGGAGCCCATCGATATGCCGCAGGATCACCACGGCGCGCTGTAAGGTCGGCAGCTCATGCAGCGCTCGCTCGATATGAACGGAGTAATCGAGGTTCTCAATGGGACCTGGATTGGTCGCGAGCTCCATAGATTCAGACTCCCCAAGCGAGACCTGACGCTTCATTTTCCGTTTTCGTTGCTTCAACCGATCGAGCGATGTGTTCGTAACAATTCGGTACAGCCACGTGCTGAACTCCGCCTCCTGACGAAACGATCTGATGGAATGGAACACCTTCACAAACACCTCCTGTGCAACATCCTCAGCGTCGTCATGGTCATTGACAAAGCCGTAGGCAAGGTCATACACTTGCCTCATGTGAAATTTCACCAGTTCCCGAAACGCCTCTCGATCACCCTCCTTGCTTCGGAGTACCAGTTGCCGCTCCCGGACAGCGGACATTCAGGATAGCCTCGTTCTTTAGCTGTTCAAGGATTGGACGATCATTCGCGACCATCCGTTGACACGAAAGATAGCGAAATTCGGCTTTGGATAGGTCAGCTCTTGTCAAACCGCAGTAAATCAACACGAAAGATGGAACGATCGACAACCCGGGAACCATCCCTACCTTCCCCGCACCATCTCCATCAACGCATCGGTTGCCTCTTCGAAAGGCATCTGGCTCACGCCAAACACAGGCTGTTCCCGTACGTGTCGCGAGATATCCGTGGTGGCTGCTTCCACAAGAAGCTTCAGATCCTCTGCCTGACCTCTAAGACCAATCCAGGCTGCGCAACCTCCACGGATTCTTTCCTCTTCTGACTCCTTCAATTGTCGCCTGAGGAACGCCGATGCCTGTCGGGAGCTGTCATGGATGCTGATGGCAAAAGGAACGGCCTCCTTCAGTTTCGTCGTCGGTACGTGTGTGAACCGCTCCTCCAGATGAGTTACGCTCTCCTCTTGGCCTGCATTCCCGAGCCACAAGAGCGGACGCTCCCCGAGGTCAACCGCGAGCGAGAGATTCGAGATCTTGATCTTGCTGACACGACTTCCACCGCTCGAGGAGTGAGTGCAAGCAAAGAGAATTGCGACTCCCTTCACCTCCATACTGCCAATCTGATCCGCAAATTCTTTCTGCCCATAGAGCAACTCCTGGAGTGATGCGTTGTATCGGCTGTAGCTATCGCTGAAATTCCCGATTTGACTGTTCTCACGCATCAGCCGGCGGATGCCATAGCCGACCCAGAAGGCTCCCGCAAACTCACGCTTCGCCGCTACAGAGAACACGACCAACATAGTCGAATGGAACAAGAGTCGTCTCATTGCAGCCTCCGGGGACAAGCGACAGAGCGGTTAGTGAACTCTTGGAGCTTTGACGACTGCAACTGAGGGTGGGTTGACGACAGTGACGGAGGGATCGGAGCGAGGAGCTCTTCCTCTTTCGACACGCAGCGGTGATCCTCTGCCACTAAGCAACAACCCCGGTCTTTGGGACCGGGGTCGTTGCTGCTGCAACTCGAGAGGTCGCTGAGGCGAAGTCTACTTCCTGAGCTTGAGGATCTTGATGTCCGAATTGACCGTCCTCAGCTCGATGTCCTCCCCTCCCCCGTTCAGTATGTATGTGGCTCGGATTTCCTCTTCGTCCTCGTCCTTTTCGTATTTGTCCGCTTTGAAATCCGAACGAACTTCATACCGGTCTCTCCGGCTCTTCCACCGCCCATCGAGGCGGATGAGAGCTTCAATCGTCGCTTTTGCAGTCTCTGGAACGTAAAGCGTGATCGTTCCACCGGATGACGCAAGCGTACTCCTCCCCTTCCCGCTCGGCCTGAGTTCCGCCGTTACATCACCACCAGACGTTGCAGCGTCGATGGAGCCGGAAACGTCTTCAAGTCGAAGATCGCCGCCCGATGTCTTTGCTTTGACATCGCCGCTCGCACCACCGAGATCGATGTTCCCACCCGACGTGTGGAGTGATGCTTTTCCCGAGACTTTCTTCACTTTTATATCACCGCCCGAGGTCGATACATTCGCCTCACCGCCGACATCACCAATATCAATGTCGCCCCCGGAGGTCGATGCCTTCAGTCTCTTGGCCACCGCTTCTACGCGGATATCACCGCCGGACGTTGAGACGCTGGCCTCGCCTCCTACCTTGCCCAATTGAATATCTCCGCCGGATGTGCGCAGCGTAACATCGCCTTGGATATCACCAGTGCGCATGTCACCCCCAGATGTCGAGAGGTCGACCGTTCCGCTTTTCACGTTGCCGAGGGTAACATCTCCGCCCGAGGTCGCCCCTTTGACCGTGCCACTGAGGCTGCCCCGTAACTCAATATCGCCGCCTGAGGTTCGCAGGTCGGCATTGAATTCCGAGGGGACCGTAATGTTGAAGCGTGTGTGATCACTCGACCACCAACGACCGCGCCTCCGCAGCTCAACAATGACCGTATTTCCCTTCTGAGACATCTTCAGACGATCGAGATCCTCCTCGTCGATTCCTTCGACCTGAACGAGTACCTCGTTTTTCTCCCACACATCGATCCGAATATCTCCACCATCCACTTCCACATCCAACATCCCGCCCTTGCTGACGCTGAATGATTTTGTCCTGGAGTCTTGCTCATCAGCAGGCGCAGCCGGATAGAATGTCGGCACCGCCAGGAAAGCGGCCGCTGCCCATAACAGTAGTTGGTTTTTCATCGTTGTTGTCCCTCCTCGTATACATTTCTCGCGCGAGCGCGAACATAGTTATTTTCGTCTGTCTGCATTTTTTCTCTCAGAACGTCAAGGATGTCCTTGTCAATCATTTTCCCGGCCAGAACCGGCTTCTCGAGGGAGTTAATCACATCAATCCTCATCGCGGGATTCGTCTCATGTCGGAGGACATAGAGAAACGCCTGCTTCACCTCTTCATCGAGCGGCAGCTTTTGAAGAGTCAACAGTGCTTCCCTTCGAACGCCGACATTTGGATCGGCCTTCAGTGCCCGGATCAGCGATCTTTTTATCTCGTGGTCCTGCAAGGCCGCTGGCTGCAACTGCGTCCCAAGCGTGCTCACGGTCTGTAGGCGGGCTCCAGGATTCTGCTCATTGAGAAGCGCCTGAGCCAGGACTCGCTGCACGACGTTGTCCCTGACACTCCCTCTCATCCGGATGGGCGTCACCATCTCAAAAGTGAACTCGACCTCACCAGTCTCCGTTTGCTGGCTGATGAATCGTAGGTTCGAGACCTTTGTGGCTCCGCTCTGGGAATCGGCGCCCTGGAGCGAACCCGCTTCTCCGACCGAAGTCACGGACGTCGTTGGGACAAAGAGAAGGTATCCAAGCCCTAGTCCTATGACCAGCATTGCCGCACTCGCAAACGCGACCCTCACCGTGGGATAGCTCATGATATTGAACCGTTCCAGCAAGTCAATCCACCGGGTCTTCTTTGCCCGTTCCAGACGTAGCGCGACGCGCAGCTCACGACGCGCTTGAAAGAGAAGATCGTCAGTGATATCACCACCGCTGTGCCGCCCGATAACTTCATGGAGGTGCTTGAGCTCCCCGGCCTCCGCCCCGCACTCCGGGCAATCTCGGAGATGCTCCTCGAGCACACTTTGCTCGTCCTCACTCAGTTCTTGGAGGAAGGAAAGATGAATCAGGTCTTTGTAGTCTTGATGTGTCATGGTATCACCTCAGGCTATGCTGAGGATAGTCGGCCCAGAAGTTGTCTATGTTAGGAAAGTGTCCTTCAGTTCCGTGCGCATCCTCTTCGTGGCATCGAACAGATATCTCTTCACTGTTCCTTCTGAGAGATGCAGCATTGCTGCAATCTCTCGAATCTTGTACCCTTGATAGTATTTCAAAACGAATACCATTTTTTGCTTTGGCGAGAGCGAATCAATTGCATGCTGAACGTGCAGGGCAAGATCTGAGCTTTCCGCACGTTGCTCCGTTGCGCCTCCTCCGCTGAGCTTCTCCGACAGTGAATAACCACGTTCAGTATCTGATTCCTGGTCAAGCGAAGCATGAGTGTGTCGCCTTGTCTTGCTGCGATGAGACAAACAGACATTTGTCGTGATTCGAAAGAGCCACGTCGAAAACTGGCTTTTCATCTGAAACTTTGGCAGCGCCCGATAGACTCGGAGAAAAACTTCCTGATAAACGTCCTTTGCATCCTCAGCAGTCTGAACGTACCGTGCAGCGATCGACAAGACCTGCTTGTCGTACCGATATACCAACTGCTCGAATGCCGTCATGTCCCCTCGCTTGGCCTTCAGGATCAGATCCATCTCCAGCATCTCATCGAGACTCTCTGATTGCTCTTTTCCGGACATTGTGTTAGACCCCTCATTTCGGGAAATGGTTGTGATACCAACTTCAAAGATTTCTACGGTAATTGCAAGTCGAGCTCAGCTCGACCAGATCACACTATCTCCTGTTTTTTTGGCCAAAATTAGCTATACTATCTAGTGGAAATGGTCAGATTTGAGGACCCTTTCAAGAAACCCTGGATAACAGTCCTGCCGTAGGGAATGCTCATTGATGACGCAATACCGGGCATCAAATTCGCCTGTGACTTGGGCAAATGCAAGGGGGCCTGCTGCACCATCCCGGGACACCGGGGAGCACCTCTGCTTGACGAAGAGCTCGAGGAAATACAGAAGGCGTATCCAGTTGTTCGCAAGTACCTCTCCTATCGACACCGAGATACGATTGAAGAGCGGACCATGTTTCAGGGCCGGCCCGGAGATTATACTACCCAGGTGGTTGACGGGCAGGCTTGCGTGTTTGTGACGTTCGAAGAGGGCGTGGCGAAGTGTGCATTTGAAAAAGCGTACTTAAATAACGAAATTGGTTGGAGGAAGCCAATCTCATGCCACCTGTTCCCGATTCGCGCCGACCGGGGGCTGCCTGTGAGATTGCGCTACGAGCAGATGCAGCTATGCCAGCCGGCCACGGAGCTTGGTGAGCGGGAGGGTATATCGCTCGTTGAATTTCTCAGAGCTGCTCTCGTTCGTGCATACGGGGACACGTGGTACAACGAACTCTTGGCATACTGCCAGCGGAAACAATCGCAGACAACGACATAGATATTTCGATGTATTGAAGCATGATCGGTCTTTCACAACAAATGCGGTTGGGCCTTAGGCTCACCCCTCAACAGGTCCAGTATCTCAAGCTGCTGCAACTCCCCAACCTTGCTCTTGAACAGCGAATCAAGACAGAGCTGGAGCTGAATCCGCTTCTTGAGACAGCCGATGAGATGGAGCAGGCTCTTGAGCAAGCCCAGCCCGACGAAGCGGAAGAGGGATCGGCCGACGAGGATAGAACTGACGGGCAGTCAAAGGATTCAGACTCGTATACGCTCGAGGACTACCTCAATGACGATCTCGCGGGGTATAAGAGCCCCGAGTCGTACCGTCGGTCGGATGAGGAGGAGGAATACGAGCGTCCGATCGCGTCCACCGTTCCGATGTCGGAGCGCCTGATGAATCAGTTCCGCTTGCAGGGCGACGATGACACCGACTTCCTGATCGCGGAAGAAATCATCGGAAATGTGGACGAAGACGGCTATCTCCGCCGCGAGCTGGAATTGATCGTGCAAGATCTCAATTTGAGTTTCGGCCTCGAGATCCCGATCGCAAAAGCCGAACAGGTACTGAGACGCATCCAGCTTCTCGATCCTCCGGGAATTGCAGCCAGAAACCTCCAGGAGTGTCTGATCGCACAGGTGAAGGCAGGCGCATATGAAGCGCACCTCAAAGAACTTGCCCTGAAGATCCTGGAAGAGCACTTCGATGATCTCAAGCTGAAGCGCTTTGAGAACCTCGCAACCAGCCTGCACGTCGGAATGGAGACACTCAAGAAGGTCATCGAGCTCATCCAGCACCTGAATCCGAAGCCGGGTGAAGGCGAGTTCTCGGCGCAAGAGAATTACATCACTCCCGACTTCATCGTCAAAAACGACGATGGGGACTTCCTCATCACGCTGAACGACCGCAGCCTCCCCACGTTGCGCATCAACAAGGCGTATCGCGACCTGGTGGCGCCCAAAGGGAAGAAGGCATCGAAGGAAGCGAAAGACTTCATCAAGCAGAAGTTCGAGTCGGCGAAATGGTTCATCGCATCAATTCACCAACGGCGCGAGACCCTGTTGAAGGTCATGCGGGCAATCGTCGACAGGCAGCGGCAGTGGTTTGAAGAGGGTGAAGTCCTTAAGCCAATGATTTACAAGGACATCGCTGAGAATGTCGGTGTCGACATTTCGACTATTAGCCGCGTCGTCAACAGCAAGTATGTTCAAACCGAGTTCGGCGTTTACTCTTTGAAGGAGTTTTTCACCTCCGGCCTGGAGACTGACTCAGGAGAAGATGTCTCCAACCAAATGATCAAACTGCGAATCAAAGATATTATCTCCGCCGAGAATCCAAAGAAACCCCTCAACGACGACAAGATTGCGGCGATGATCGGCGCGGAGGGTGTACGAATTGCCCGGCGCACTGTCGCTAAGTACCGGGAGCAACTCGGGATACCGATTGCGCGACTCCGCAAAAAGATCTAGTCACTCCCGCACGATCCGGAGATTTCTATGAAACTTGAAAGAATTCATGCCACCACCATCATCGGTGTGCGCCGCAATGGCAAAGTGGCGCTCGGTGGTGACGGACAGGTCACCATAGGCACTACCGTGATCAAGCAACAGGCCAACAAGATTCGAAAGCTCCACAACAACTCAGTGCTCGTTGGCTTCGCCGGCGCTGCCGCAGACGCTTTCAGCTTGCTGGACCGGTTTGAGGAAAAGCTCGAGCAATATCAGGGTCAACTCGTCCGATCGGCAGTTGAACTCGCCAAGCTTTGGCGGACGGACAAGTACCTCCGCCAGCTCGAGGCGCTGCTTGCGGCGCTCGACCAGGAGCACTCGCTGGTCATTTCTGGAACCGGCGAGGTTGTCGAACCGGACGACGGCATCGTCGCCATCGGGTCGGGAGGTATGTATGCGCTGGCTGCGGCAAGAGTGCTCATGAAGCACACTGAGCTCGGAGCCGCGGACATCGCTCGCGAGTCACTCGAGACGGCAGCTCGGATCTGCATCTATACGAATACGAATATTACTATCGAAGAACTTTAGAATGCGTGCGGTCTCCAACAAGGAAAAGGCCAACGAAGCAGGCGAGTTGACTCCCCGACAGATCGTCAAGGAGCTGGACAAGTACATCATCGGCCAGCACAACGCCAAGAAATCGGTCGCCATCGCACTTCGCAATCGATGGCGCCGCCTCCAGGTCCCCGAGAATCTGCGCGAAGAGATCATGCCAAACAACATCATCCTGATTGGGCCGACGGGTGTGGGGAAGACCGAGATCGCACGACGTCTCGCCAGGCTTGCCAACGCACCGTTTCTGAAGGTGGAGGCTTCGAAGTTCACGGAGGTCGGATACGTCGGCCGGGACGTGGAATCCATGATCCGCGATCTCACGGAGATCGCAGTCAATATGGTGAAGGCTGAGAGGACTGCAGAAGTGCAGAACAAGGCAAGTGAGCTGGCCGAGGAGCGGATCCTCGACGCTCTCGTCCCTCCCTTGCGACGGCACCGGTCCCCGGATTCACCTGAGATCCTCGCTCAACAAGAGGAAGAGAACCAGAGAACGCGAGAACGATTCAGAGAGAAGCTCCGTTCGGGTCAAGTCGACGAACGTACCATCGAAGTCGAAATGCCGGTCCCGCAAATTCCCCTGATGCAGGTGATGGGTCCTGTGAGTCTCGAAGAAATGGGGATCAACGTCCAGGACATGCTCAGCAACATCTTTCCCCGAAAGAATAAGCAACGGAAGCTGACTGTGGCAGAGGCAAAACTCCTTCTGACGCAGGAGGAAGCCCAGAAGCTCATTGACGTAGAAAAAGCCACGAAAGAGGCGCTTCAACGGGTGGAGAATTCCGGTATCATTTTTATTGATGAGATTGACAAGATCACGAGCAGCCGCGGTCAGACATCCGGACCGGATGTATCACGTGAGGGTGTCCAGCGGGACCTCCTCCCCATCGTGGAGGGATCAAGCGTTCTCACCAAGCACGGCATGGTGAAAACAGATCACGTCCTGTTCATCGCGTCGGGAGCGTTTCACGTTGCAAAGCCCTCAGATCTCATCCCTGAACTGCAGGGTCGTTTTCCGATTCGCGTTGAGCTGCAGAGCCTGACCGAAGACGATTTCGTCAAGATCCTCACCCTCCCCAAGAACGCTCTGTTGAAGCAGTACGCAGCTCTTCTCGACACGGAAGGAATCACGCTCGAGTTCGATGATGATGCGGTCCGGGAGGTGGCACGTATCGCCTTCGAGGTCAATCAGCAGGTGGAAAACATCGGTGCAAGACGGCTGCACACGATTTTGACCTCCCTTCTCGAAGAGCTCCTGTACGAAGCGCCCGATGTTCTTCCCTCGAGCACCGTTCGCGTATCGCAAGAACTCGTGCGAGAGAAGCTGAGCTCAATAGTCAAGAACAGGGATCTGAGTCGGTACATTCTGTAAGGCTGGGCGAAGGGGAGCTGGTTCGAAGCGAATCCACGGCGGTGCGCTCTGCTGTTACATCGCGGACCTCACGCATGGCAAGAAAACAAGAAACGTCCGAGATCTTGTGGAGCTCGGACGTTTCGTTCAGTGGACCTTTTCATCCTTGGACGGCGGCTGGAATCCGAACATCTGCCCGCTTGGCTGATCGCCTGCGATCTTGATCTCTCCAAACTTCTTCTCGTACTTCTCGATGTTGTCCTTCAGCGCGTTCAACAGCATCTTCGTGTGCTGAGGAGTCATCACCAGGCGCGCATGCACCTTTGCTTTGGGCACACCCGGCAGGACGCGGGTGAAATCGATGACGAACTCGGCGGGCGAATGCGTAATGATGGCAAGGTTTGAGTATATGCCTTCCGCCTCCTTCTCTCCCAATTCGATATTAATCTGTTGCTGCTGTGGTTGATCGTTCATAATTATGTCTCCTGAAAGCTTTCAGACAGAAATGCCCACCGGCTTGCAGCAACGCCGAACCGATGGGCATCTCGATGAACTCCGAGACAACAGTGAGTTAGTTGACGCCTCTCCTCATGTTGTCCGCTTTCTCAAACGCCTTCATCGCTTTGTCCTGCTGACCGAGACGCGCGTAGATCTGACCAAGCGTGTCCCACACGCTCGCGTCGTCCTTCTTGCACTCGGCAACCTTCTCCATATAAGGGAGAGCCGCCTGGAACTTCTCTTTGAACGTGTCGTCCTGAGTCTCCTTTTCCTGCGCTGCCTTGATGATATCCACACCCCAGTTGTAGTACGTAGCTGCTAGATCGAATAGCGCTTCACAGTCATTGGGATCTATGCGCAGCGCCTCTTTGAACTGCGCGACCGCTTCTTCAAACTTGCCGACCGTCCGATACAACACACCAAGGATGTAGTGGTTCGTCTTGTTCTCCGGCTCGCTCGCGATGGCCCGTTCGAATTCCCGAACCGCCGGCTCCATGCGATTGGATTCAATGTATGCTTTCAGCAACACCTGAAGCGTTTCGTTGTCTTTCGGATCCTCGTTCCTGGCTATCTCGAGGGCATCGATGGCCTTGATGTACTCCTGTTGGGCAAGGCGAAACTCCGTGGAATCGATCCGAGGCGTGTATCCCGGTTGAAAATACTTCCGCTCGACAACCTTGTCGCCGTCCACCGACACCGCAAAATTGTACGCGTTATAAATCCACTCTTCTTTCCTCGTGCCTCTCGGTCCCTTGTTGATGTTGTCGGGAGGGCCGAGGAGCCGCATGACATCGTTCTTGCTGGTGACCGTCTTCGCCTCGCTATAGTTCCTAAGTGCCAACAGCTGCTCCGCGTTGTCGGTCTCAAACTTGCCCTTGTGGTTGTCTCCGTTCATGACGTAGATTCTGCCAATCCGCTTGATCGATTCCAGGTCTTTGCCCATGTCCCACGCCCTCTGGAACGATGCCAAAGCGTTGGCGAAGTCGCCCTTGTTGTTGTATGCATACGCCAGGTAGCGATACGTCAACGACGTATCCGGCCAGGCGCTGACGGATTTCCTAAACGCTTCAATCGACTTCTCGAAATAGTGAGCCGAATCGCCGCTGGCCCGCTCAAGATAGCTCACACCCGCATTCAAGTTCTGTCCCCAGTGGTTGTACCGAATTGCCCGAATTTCACCGGCGTGCTTCGGCGAAAGCTTGAGCGCTTCATTGAAGGCCGTGTTCATCCCATCGTAGTCACCTTGATCGGCTTGGAGGCCGCCGAGAAAGAACCAAGCCTCTTCGTTGCCTGGGTTCTTCTGCACCTCAATTTCGAGGAGGCGAATCGCCTCCTTGTAGTTTTTCTGTTGGATGTGCACCTTGGCTCCAGTGAATTCCGGGGAGCCACACTGATATCCCTGAAAGAGGAGGGACGCGACCGCAAGTCCCAGCACGACGGTGACGATACGACGATCCATGGAACACTCCTTTGTCATTGATTCGTGAGCAGATATGCGAAAACGTGGCCTGAGAATATACCAAAACCACCCAAGAGATACAAGCATGTTCACACAAGAAGCTACACGCGGCAGGGGCACCGATGGGGCGTGTCACGCTGGCAAGTCGCGGCGATCCGATCTTCTCAATCATGCAACTCCCATTTCCTGCTTTGACTTTCGGGCCTTTTTTCGATAAGTTCAATTCGTCGGGAGAGGATCTCTTTCCACCCCTGCGACTCATCCCGTAGTCTCTGAGTTTGCGCTTGGTGTCGCAGCCGCAAGCAGCGTCGAGAGTCAAGAGACAGAGCGTCCACCGTTCTTGTCAATTCAATCCTCAAGATCCAAAATCTAAAGGAGAAAAGCCGACCATGGCTAAGTACGAGAAACTTACGCCTCCTACGCAAGGAGAAAAGATCACTGTCAGTGAAGGCAAGCTCCGTGTTCCGGACCGGCCGATTGTTCCGTTCATCGAGGGAGACGGAACCGGGCCTGATATCTGGCGCGCCGCGCAACGTGTCCTTGATGCCGCGGTGGACAAAGCCTACAGCGGGAAACGGAAAATCGTGTGGTTCGAGGTGTACGCCGGTGAAAAAGCAAATGCCCTATACGGCCCGAATACGTGGCTCCACGATGATACCCTTGCTGCTATTAAGGAGCATGTCGTCGCCATCAAGGGACCGCTGACGACACCGGTCGGCGGGGGTATCCGGTCCATCAACGTGACCGTGAGACAATTGCTCGACCTCTATGTTTGCCTCCGCCCCGTTCGATATTTCCAAGGCGTCCCCTCGCCTGTCAAGCAGCCGGAGCTTGTAGATATGGTTGTGTTTCGCGAAAACACCGAGGATATCTACGCCGGGATCGAATGGAAGGCGGGAACGCCCGAAGTGAAGAAAGTCGTGGAATGGCTCCAATCGGAGATGGGCGTGAAAAAGATCCGTTTTCCTCAGACTTCGAGCATCGGCGTCAAACCGGTCTCGGAAGAAGGATCGAAACGCCTTATCCGTGCAGCCATTCGGTATGCGATCGACAACAAAAGAAAGTCGGTCACGTTCGTTCATAAGGGCAACATCATGAAGTTTACGGAAGGAGGCTTCCGTGAATGGGGATATGACCTCGCTCAGAATGAATTCGGAGGACAGCCCATCGATGGTGGACCTTGGCTTAGACTCCCCAGCGGCATCGTCATCAAGGATGTGATCGCTGACGCGTTTCTGCAGCAGATCCTCACCCGTCCGGCGGAATACGACGTGATCGCAACGCTGAATTTGAATGGTGACTACATCTCCGATGCTCTTGCTGCTCAGGTAGGTGGAATCGGCATAGCTCCGGGCGGCAACATCAACTTTGAAAACGGTTTCGCGGTATTCGAAGCGACGCATGGCACAGCGCCGAAATACTCGAACCAGGATAAGGTGAATCCCGGCTCAGTGATCCTCTCGGGTGAGATGATGCTTCGCTACATGGGATGGAAAGAAGCCGCTGACCTGATCGTTCAAGGACTTGAAAAGACGATTCAGTCCAAGACGGTGACATACGATTTCGCTCGCTTGATGCAGGGTGCCAAAGAGGTCAAGTGCTCTGGATTCGGAACTGCGATCATACAAAACATGTAGCTGAACCTGAAAGGAATTCAGGGCGGATCCCGGAGCCCGGCGTCAAGGGTGAGGGCATCTCACGAGGTTGTGGGGTGCCCTTCCTTTTTGACTGCCATCAACGAAGGAATCTGCTCCGGGCTTGAACTCAGACAGGCCCTGATTTCTTGAAAGAGAGCCCAATTTTGAGTATCATGTTGAAGTTTCAAGCTGACAGGAGAAATGGCAATGGAGAAAACCTTCAGCCCGAAACCGGTTGAAGATCGTCAAGTCGAAAAGGACGTTCTCGTCCAAGAACCGTCCAAAGTGATCCTCTTCAACGACGAAGTCCACACCTTCGAAGAGGTCATCGATCAGCTCATCAAGGCAATCCGCTGCGACACCGCGAAGGCTGAGGCCTTGACCTGGGAGGTGCATTCCGCCGGCAAGGCAGCGGTCTTTGAGGGCACAATGGATGAGTGTGTTCTGGTCTCCGGTGTTCTGGAAGAAATCGCTCTTCACACGCAGATTGAGGTGTAGCTGTACACGGAAGAGACGTATTGATGACCTCAGCAGAGATCCGCAACAGCTTTCTCGACTTCTTTAAACAACGGGGACACGCCATCGTCCCCAGCTCACCCGTTGTGCCGTTCGACGACCCCACCCTGCTCTTTTCCAACGCCGGGATGAATCAGTTCAAGGACGTATTTCTAGGCGCGGGCAAGCGATCCTACACTCGCGCAGCAGACACGCAGAAGTGCATTCGCGTCAGCGGCAAGCACAACGATCTTGAGGAAGTCGGCCGGGACACTTACCACCACACGTTTTTTGAAATGTTAGGCAATTGGTCATTCGGTGACTACTACAAGAAGGAAGCCATCGAATGGGCCTGGGAGCTCCTGACGAAGGTGTGGGGACTCCCGAAGAAGCGGCTTTGGGCCACGGTCTACAAAGACGACGATGAGGCAGAGAGGCTCTGGAAGACAGTCACCGACATCGACCATGGGCACGTCCTCCGTTTCGGAGAAAAGGACAACTTCTGGGAGATGGGAGAGACGGGTCCCTGCGGACCGTGCTCAGAAATTCACATCGATCGGACAACCGCAGGGAACGCTGATGCATCACTCGTGAACGCCGGTACGGCCGACCTCATGGAGATCTGGAACCTAGTGTTCATCCAGTACAACCGCGACGCCGACGGGAAGCTCACTCCCTTACCTGCAAACCATGTTGATACAGGAATGGGATTTGAGCGAATGTGCGCCGTACTTCAGAACAAGGACTCCAACTATGACACCGACGTCTTCACGCCTTTGATCCATCACCTGAGCAAGATCAGTGGCAAGTCGTACGACGGCCGTACGACATCCGTCGACATGCGCCAGCTTGACACGGATACAGCCATAAGAGTCATCGCCGACCACATTCGTGCCTTGACCTTCGCAATCGCCGATGGAGCAGTCCCCTCGAACGAGGGACGAGGGTACGTTCTTCGACGTCTGCTTCGACGGGCCTCTCGGTTCGGCCGCAAGCTTGACTTGCACGAGCCGTTCATCTCCACCCTCGTCCCCGTTCTCGTCGAGACAATGGGAAGTGCATTTCCGGAAATTCGCCTCAAACACGAGCACATTCAAAAGGTTATCCGCGGCGAGGAGGAGAGTTTCAGCGCTGCGCTCGATCGAGGCCTTGAGAGATTCGAGCAAGTGGTTCAGCAGATCGGCCATTCCAAGACATTTCCCGGTGAAGATGCGTTCAGACTCTATGACACCTATGGATTTCCCCTCGATCTCACGGAGCTCATGGCGGCTGAGCGCGGTCTGAAAGTCGACGTCGGCCTGTTCACCGAATTGATGGAACAACAGCGAGAGCGCTCCCGGTCTTTGGGCATCGTGGCAGGGACAACAACGGAATCCTCGGAGGTCCCTTATGTGGAGATCCTGCGAACCAGAGAGAGCGCACGTTCGCTGGATACCGCAGAACTGGAGAATCGATTCCAGTTCGTGGGATATGATAGACTTGAATCACAGGGACTTGTATTGTCATCCCGCGAGAACCTCGTGGTCCTCGACACCACACCCTTCTATGGAGAAGCTGGTGGGCAAGTCGGAGACCAGGGCTACCTTCGCTTGGAAGACAAGAGGACCAAGGTGCTCGACACGCAGAAGAGCGGTAACGTGAACGTGCATGTCCTCGAGTCGCCTGGGGATCTCCGTGCGGGCCAGATTGTCCAAGCGGAGGTTGATGCTCGGCGCCGGTATGCCATCATGCAGAATCACACTGCCACTCACCTCGTCCACGCCGCGCTTCGGCAGATCCTCGGGACTCACGTCCACCAGGCCGGGTCGCTGGTCGCGCCCGAATACCTGAGGTTCGACTTCGCACACTTTGCCAAGGTGAGCGAGCAAGAACTGGCGGCCATCGAAGGGCTTGTCAACGAGAAAATCAGCGACAACATCATGCTCACCCACTATCGGAACATTCCGTTTGACGAAGCCAAGAAGATGGGTGCGTTGATGTTCTTCGGCGATAAGTATGGGGATCGGGTGAATGTTGTGGAATTCGGTCAATTTAGTAGGGAATTCTGTGGCGGAACACACGTGCGGTCGACGGCTGAGCTGGGATATTTCAAATTCCGTTCTGAAGGCAGCGTCGCCAGTGGGATCCGACGGATCGAGGCGGTCACCAGTGACCGTGCCCTCGAGCGTCTTCGGCTTCAAGACCGAAATGCATCCGAGCGGATTGATTACGCCGAGCAGCAGCTTCAGCAGGCAATAGACCTCCATAGGCAAATGGCCGAGCTAGGCACGCCGGTAGCTGCCCGGGTTGTTGCATCGCTCTCTGGATTGCAGAAGAAACTCGAGGCCCTCCGAGCCACGCCGGGCAGCCCCGAGAAGGTCTCACCTGATCTCAGCGTGCAGTTCAGACAGCGAGCTGAGCGTGGACTGGAGATAGAGAGCCTCGTGCTCGAGATCGGCGAGGAGAAACGCAAACTCGAAAAGGACCTTTCCCGGCAGCGGCTCCAGTCGCTCTCTGGATTTATCGAAACATTGATCCAGAAGGCCACTTTGGTCGATGGACTCAAGGTTGTCGCTGCGAAGATACAGGTAGGCTCGCTGGATGAACTCAAAACAGCCGGCGACACGCTGCGTTCGAGACTTGGCAGTGGTGTGGGAGTACTCGCGTCGGTTCTCGAGGATAAGGTGTCGTTCGTGTGCGTCGTCACCGACGATCTGGTCGCCAGCAGGCGGGTCGAAGCAGGCAGAGTCGTTGGAGCAGTGGCGAAACTCGTTGGGGGCGGGGGCGGCGGAAAAGCTCACCTAGCCACGGCCGGTGGCAAGGACATTGGGAAGCTCGACGACGCCCTGCGCGCCACAGAATCAATTGTCCGCTCTCTCTTGAAGAACTAGGGTCACAGAAATCCATGACTACGTTTCAGCGCCTCATGACGATCCGCAAGGAACGAGGAGCAGGTTACCTTGTGCTCATTGATCCGGACAAGAACGAAAAAGACAAGTTGGCCGCCTTTGTCCGTGAAGCCACCAGAGCCGGCGTCGATGGATTTCTCGTGGGTGGCAGCCTGCTGCTGACAGATGAGTTCGAATCTCATCTTCAGACCATAAAGGGAAACACAACGGTCCCCGTCCTGATCTTCCCGGGCAGCCTCTTCCAGGTTTCGTCGATCGCGGATGCTCTCCTGTTCCTTGTCTTGATCAGCGGACGCAATCCTGATCATCTGATCGGAAACCAAGTGATTGCAGCTCCGATTGTGAAGAAGACCGGACTTGAGACAATCTCGACAGGATACATGCTCATCGAGGCGGGAAATATGACATCGGCCGAGTTCATGAGCAACACGAAGCCTCTCCCCCGCAACAAACCTGACATCGCGCTCGCCCATGCGCTGGCTGCAGAATTGATCGGCATGAAGATACTCTATCTTGATGCCGGCAGCGGCGCTGAAGCTTCCGTTCCTGACGAGACGATACGCACGATTTCAAGTCATTGCCCGCTTCCCCTGATCGTCGGCGGCGGTATTCGAACTCCCCAAGAGGCCAGGCGAAAAGCAGAAGCCGGTGCGTCCTTCGTAGTAACCGGAACCGTAACAGAGCGGGATGATCTCGGCTCGCTTGTCGAGGAATTTGCCACAGCTATTCATTCCGTATCAACCGTTCATCGACGATCATAGAGTCATCCCGCCGGAAGTCTCCGGCTGGGCGTTCATCATGGATCCAGGCAACTCACATAACCGTTATGGCTCATCGTCCTCTGACCCTCGTCTATCGACAGAAGTTCGTCATCGATTCGCTCAATGAGAGCGCCCAGATCAAACGGCGAATTGCGGACCAATGTGTCCCTCAGGTAATCAAAGCGATCGATCTGATCATCGACGCCTTCAACAAGAAGAAGAAAATCCTCCTCTGCGGCAATGGCGGGAGCGCTGCAGACGCTCAGCACCTAGCCACCGAGTTCGTCATTCGACTGAGTCCCAAGATACAGCGGCCCGGCCTCCCGGCCATCGCCCTGACCACGGACAGTTCTACGCTCACAGCCGGGGCCAATGACCTGGGATTCGAGAACGTGTTCGCGCGCTCGGTCGAGGCTCTCGGCGAAGCTGGCGATGTCCTTATCGGTCTGAGCACGAGCGGCAATTCTGAGAGTGTAAACCGTGCCTTTCAGAAGGCGAAAGAAAAGAAAATGACGACAATCGGGTTGCTGGGAAACGACGGAGGGAGGTCGAAGGACCTTGTTGACCTGGCGATCATCGTGCCGTCGTGCGACACGCAGCGGATTCAGGAGGGCCACATAACCATCGGCCACATAATTTTCCAGGAAGTGGAACAAGAGATGTTTGGACAGGTTGTACCGGAGGCTCCTCCGGCTTCCCGGGCATAGGACCTTTCTTTCTGCAATCTTCGATAATCGCTTCGGTTCCATGTCTCATCATCGGAAAGATCTTCTGATCCCCCTGCTGACGGTTGTTTCCGACATCGTCGCGATTGAGGCTGCCTTTCTGTTCTCCTACTGGCTCAGATTCTACTCGCCCCTCACCTCTGTCGCTCCAGTTACCCTTGGGGTCCCTCCGCTGGACGCGTATGTCGAGGGATCGCTTGTCGTCGCACCGGTCTGGCTTTTCCTTTTCAATTCACGGAAGATGTATTCAGCCAGGCGCAGCGTGTACTTTTCAGATGAGTTCTTCGCTATTGTGCGCCTGGTGACGATCGGCATGCTCATCGTGATGGCGGCTGCATTCTTTTATCGCGCGTTTTCCTATTCCAGGCTGGTGTTTGCTTTGCTGGGGTTCTTTGCCGTCCTCTTTATCTCTGCTGGTCGATTGGCAGTCATGAAGTTCGAGCAGTACTGGTACGCGCGCGGGAAGGATCTTAAGCAAGTCATCATCGTCGGCACCAATTCAACGGCAAGGAGAGTTTACTCCAATATCGTCGCGAATCCTTCCCTCGGCTACAAGGTTCTTGGCTACTTCTCAGTCAACGGTCTTGGCGAAATGGACCTCACGCACGCTCCGTTTCTGGGCCGGATCGAGAAAGTCCCGGAGTTCATCAAGGAGCATGTCGTGGATATCGTCCTGGTCTCTCTCACCTACCGGGAACATCCGCAGCTCTACGAACTTGTCCGGGACTGCGAAGGATTGAACACCGAGATCATGATGGTGCCTGATATGCTCGAGCTGATGACCTCCGGCATGCGCATCAAGGAGCTTGAAGGAATCCCCTTTATTAGAATCAAGAGCGTTCCGCTGACGACGTGGAACGTGATCCTCAAACGGACCTTCGACCTGACCTTTTCGTCAATCGTTCTCTTTCTCTGCAGCCCGCTCTTTGCCGTCATCGCCCTGCTCATCAAGCTCGATTCGAAGGGACCGCTCTTCTACGTTCAGGAACGAGTGGGTCTCGACGGGAAGCCGTTCCAGCTCATCAAGTTCCGGACAATGAAGGTTGATGCCGAGAAGGAAACCGGGCCGATCTGGGCTCGGAAAGATGACCCGAGAAGAACGAGGATCGGGAAATTCCTGAGGCGCTTCAGCCTCGACGAACTACCGCAGCTCGTCAACGTCCTGAAGGGTGACATGAGTGTCGTCGGGCCGCGCCCGGAACGACGCCACTTCGTCGATCAGTTCAAGAAGGAGGTTCCACGGTATTTGGATCGACATAGGGTGAAAACTGGAATGACCGGCTGGGCACAGGTCAACGGATTGCGAGGCAATGCTCCCATCGAGGAGCGAACCAAGTACGACGTCTACTACGTCGAGAACTGGTCGATCGTCTTTGACCTGAAGATAGTGATGAAGACCCTTCGCGCAGTTGTCTTTGGGACCGACGCGTATTAATTGGCAGATCTCGTACGCGAGCGCAATCCTGCCTTCACCCGGCGACGAATTGCACAATGACACCCCTCTGATCCTGTTCCACCACCAACCCCCGCATGGTTGCTGCATTCATTTTCGGACTTCACGTCGTCGCGGCCACGTACGCCTACATTCGCACGAGCAGGCAAGGCGGATGGGGCGAAGGACTACTGGCCGTAGCCTTCATGGGGATCATTTTCGCTGTCGGCTGGACGATTGCCACCATGCTCACCAATCTTCTCTTCACGCCGGAATGGTTCGTCAAATGGTACTATGGCCACACGGACTCCTTTTTCCTTCAGATACTCAGAAAGGAGATCAACCGGGACACGATCTCTCTCCTCTTGCTCACATTTGGTGAGTTGGGGTTCTACTACCTCTACCTGAAGTCCGAAAAAGGAAAGCCGGGGGAAGGATCGTCGAGAGAAAAGGCCGGAACCTGAAAACGAAGGGTCTGAGCTAATTCCCTGAACTGGAAGGAATTACGCTGGCTATTTCAAAGTGAACAAGAAGACAATCTCACATCTCTGATCGACTTGCGGTTGAGAGGGCTTGAGCGGCTCGAATTCCCAGTGGCGCACTTCCTTCATGGCAGCCTCCTCAAGCGCCGTATTCCCTTTCTGCGCCGGCTGCACTCCCTTGATAGACCCATTTGGCAGCACCACAGCCAGTATCTTGATCTGAGTTTCCACATTCACCCCGGGTGGATACTTCGGCAGGTCGCCGCTGATCTTCTTTCTCGTGCCCCCTCCAAGCCACTGGATAGCGTAGGACACGCCCTGATCAATATTGCCGGAAATGGAACCCTGAGCTGCCGAAGGTGTCGCCTGACCCGGGAGATTACCGGCTCCAGAACCGGGTAGCCGCGTTTCCTTGTCACCGATTTTCGGAGTAGCTGATGGCTCTCGCTCGCCAGCCACTTGTTCCCCCGCGGTTTTCTGTCGTCCGGGATCAGCCTCGGTTGACATCAGTTTTTCAGTTCTCGGTACTCGGATCACTTCATCGGAGAAATCGGGCAACCGGCGCTCGGGGGGCGCGACAACCTGAGCGGGTTTTGAGATGCTCGTGGCTGTCGATCCAGCGAGATCGGCAATATCACCTCTGGAAGGAACCTGAGCAGACGCTGCCTGCACGGCTCCCGTGACGCTCCCCCAGCTTATCTCGACAAATTCCTCCTGCTGCAGTATCTCCGGGACGTTGACGAGAAGGAAGAGAAGAAGGAGGCACAGGTGGAAGACAATTGAGCCGACCCAACCGACAGTATTTTCCTTCGTTGCGTGAATCATCGCTCCTGGTGGATCGGCTGCGTGGCAATAAGGAACCTTGACACGCCGACCCCTTTGGCAATATCCATTACTTGAACTGTGGTCTGAATGGTCACCGTTCGATCGGCATTGATCACGACGGTCTGATCATACCTTCCCTTTAGCGCGAGCGAGAGCTTCGCCCCGAGCGTCTCGATCGAGACGATTTCGTTGTTCACGTAAATGCCGCCCCGTTCTGTCAGGCTAATCACGATGTCGCGCGCGCTATCCATTTCTCCTGCTTCAGCCTTCGGCAAGAGCACCTTGATGCCCGGCTGCACCACGAATGACGACGAGAGGAGGAAGAAGATCAACAGCTGCAGGACAACGTCGGTCAGTGAAGCATACGAAAAACTCGAGAGAAGCTTATGTTCTGTCCTGAATCTCATGACTACCTCTTTTTGGCGAAGTACTCGTCGGACTCCTCCGCCTGCTGTCCTTCGGCGTGGCTGCGCGAGGGTTCTTCGGCATCTTCAAGTTTTCCGGCGCGCACCAGTTCGAGAAATTCCTCCGATGCACTTTCCATCTCGAACACAAGCCGGCCGACCTTCGTTACGAAGTAGTTGTAGAATCCAAGCGCAGGAACACCAACAAACAGGCCAAACGCTGTTGTGAGCAGCGCCTCCCAGATGCCGCCGGCGAGATTGGACGGGTTGACCGCGCCGCCAAGCTGTTCGATGACGCGGAAAGCGCCAATCATACCTGTGACAGTGCCAAGGAATCCCAGCAGGGGTGCGATGCCCGCAACCGAGGCGAGAATCCCGAGCCGGTGTTCCAAATGAAATGACTCTTCTTTGCCGGCGGTCTCGATCGCCTCACGCACTCGTTCAGGACCCTCGGAATACTTGCTCAATCCTTTCTTGAGAATGTTCGCAATTGGTGCCTCGGTCCTCGAGCAGAAATTCAACGCGGACACCACACCCCCTTTCTGAATCAC
>VGWB01000021.1 GCA_016873755.1 Ignavibacteria bacterium
CCAGGCCTACAACCTGATCCCCGTACTGACGGCGCGCGAGAATATCGAGTTCACGATGATGCTGCTGCAGATCTCTGAGCGGGAACGCAGGCGGCGTACGCTGGCCCTGATGGAGGAACTTGGGATCGCAGAGCTCGCCGACAAGAGACCGAACGAAATGAGCGGCGGGCAACAGCAGCGGGTTGCCGTCGCTCGGGCCATTGTTACCAACCCATCACTCGTCCTGGCGGACGAACCGACGGCGAACCTCGATTCCACCACGGGTGGAGCGCTGCTTGACCTCATGGAGCGTCTGAATCGGGAGAAGGACATCACTTTTGTTTTCTCGTCTCACGATCAGCAAGTGATTCAGCGCGGACGCCGGCTCATACTGCTCCGGGACGGTCGCGTCGAGCGAGATAGCCATGTCGCAGGCTGATCCCCGACTTCTCCCGCGCATCGGGGACCTGGAAGTCGCGGCCGTACTCGGCAGTTCGAGAAAATGGGCGATGTTCTGTCTCTTCCTTATCTTCTCGCGCGCGTTCAGTCAGCCCGAGCTCACGTTCTCCGGCTATGTTGCTGATTTCCCCACCTATCAGCGGAGCCGGGATCTCGTCGCGCGGTTCTTCGGCGCGGAACGAGACCAGTATGCAAACGTCACAAGGATTCGACTCCGGCCTGCCCTCTCCCTCTGGGGTGATGGCCAACTTTCGCTCGAGTACGAGGTCTCGGCACTCTATCACTCAACCCCAATCGTGTTCCAGGTACAGTCCGAGGAGAACAAAAGACAGGTCGTTGATTGGACGTGGAACCCGATCAACGAAGAGCGCTTCTCGATATTCCATTTCGTGGATCGGTTTCATTACAAACAGGGATTTGCGTTCGGTGACCTTACAATCGGACGGCAGCGCATTGCATGGGGGACCGGCCGGATTTGGAATCCCACGGATCTCTTCAACCCGATCAATCCGGCCGCCTTTGCCAAGATCGAGAAGGATGGCGTGGATGCCGCTCTGGTGAAGTTGCCCTTCGGCAGTTTCACAGATCTTTCCCTGGTCGTCAATCCGCAACGTGGGTGGAAGGAATACAATGTCGGATTCCGCTTTCGCACGAATTATCGGGAGTTCGATGTGTCGGCCATAGGAGGTCAGTTCGACAAGCGACTGATCGTCGGTGGAGACTTCGCGGGCAATCTGTTCGATGCAGGCGTGAGGGGGGAAGGGATCATCTCTGCAGCTTCGAACCAGCTCGACTCGAATATTGTCAAGCTCATCTTCGGCATCGACTATCAGTTCACTCCGCAGCTCTATGCTCTTGCCGAATATCAATTCAACGGAGAGGGAAGGAGTGACCGGTCGAGGTACGACTTGATCCGACTTGCCATGGGTGAGATTCTCAATGTCGGCAGGAACTATCTGGCCGTTCATGCATCGTATCTCGTTCATCCGCTCGTGTCCGTGGTGGCGTCGTGGACACGGAATTTGGATGACAGAAGCCAATTTGTAGGGGCGGCTGCCTCGTACTCGGTAACTGACGAGATGTCTCTGTCGGTGGGGGGACAGCTGTTCCTCGGGGATGACTTCACGGAATACTGGTACTACCCTAATGCCCTGTATCTCAAAGCTGACATTTTCTTCTAGGGCGGCGGGCGAAAACTGACTTAAGGGACTTCGTCCACGAATAACATGAATCAGTACGAATGAAAAATGACGAGAATCGACATCTTTGTCTCGATCACCCACGTTTGTGACATTCGTGCTATTCGTGGATCGGCTTCTCGACCGGGCTTCTGGAAGGCATCTCAGAGATGATCACGCTTCTCGTGAGAAGAGATTCTGTTTCCTTGTGCGAGGGTTGTCCAGCGTTGATTCTGACCGCTTGATACTTTATTTTGTTGCAGCAGGTTCATTCGAGTTGGAAGTAAGATCACCCTGAGACTTCAGGCACCTCCCGGATTTCACGCAGGTCCAGATCGCATGCGCTACATCGACGAATACCGTGACGCGGCCGTTGCCCAGAGCTGCGCGAGGCGGATCCGCCAATTGACCACGCGTCCCTGGACCATCATGGAGATCTGCGGCGGCCAGACCCATACCATCGTGAAGTACGGTCTGGAAGACCTGCTACCGAGAGAAATGACGCTTGTTCATGGTCCCGGCTGTCCGGTCTGCGTAACGCCGCTGGAGATCATCGACAAGGCCATTGCCATCGCCTCTCGACCCGACGTCATTTTCACCTCGTTTGGAGACATGCTCCGCGTTCCCGGTTCCGGCAAGGACCTTCTCAGCGTCAAAGCAGAGGGAGGAGCTGTGCGAATCGTCTATTCGCCGCTCGATGCGCTGAAGATCGCTCAACAGAATCCCGACAAGAAAGTGGTGTTCTTTGGTGTGGGTTTTGAGACCACGGCCCCGGCCAATGCCATGTCGGTGTGGAAGGCAAGAAGACTCGGGTTGAAGAACTTCTCACTTCTCTGCTCACACGTTTTGGTCCCGCCGGCCATCAAAGCGCTTCTCTCTTCTCCGTCGAACCTCGTCCAGGGTTTCCTCGCAGCCGGACACGTCTGCACGGTAATGGGGTACGAGGAGTACGTACCGATCGCAGAGAAGTACAGAGTGCCGATCGTCGTAACAGGATTTGAGCCGGTTGATATCCTGCAAGGTATCTATATGACGGTGAAGCAGCTTGAAGAGGGAAGAGTTGCTGTTGAAAACCAGTACTCGCGTTCGGTCCGTCGAGAAGGCAATATCCCTGCGAAACAACTGATCTCGGAGGTATTCGTTACCACTGATCGGAAGTGGCGTGGTATCGGAGAAATTCCGATGAGCGGTTACCGATTGAGTGACGGGTATGCCGAGTACGATGCTGAGAGAATTTTTGAGGTTGCGAGAATCTGGGCCGACGAGTCACCGCTGTGCATCGCCGGTTTGGTTTTGCAGGGTCTGAAGAAGCCGCACGAGTGCTCGGCGTTCGGCCGGGAATGCACGCCCGAACGGCCGCTCGGCGCACCGATGGTGTCATCAGAGGGTGCGTGTGCGGCGTACTATCATTTTGGACGATTTCGCACCCAAGCAACCGTTACGCGGTAGCCGAAGAATGATCGAAAAGGATTTTCGAGACGATCTCACATCTCGAGGTGACCTATGAACGCTCTCAAAGGAATAATCACCGTCGCGGTGATCCTGTTTTGTATTGGCTCGATGGCCTTTGCTCAGCCTCGGTCAATGCGGGGCAAATCGTGTTTTGAGTTGCAGCTTGGCCTCTGGAACGAGATGAGGGCAGGGAACCAGGTCGGCTTGGGGGGCGCGACCTCAGAGGCAAAGAGCAGAGGTTTCTTGGGTGGGATATCGTACAGTTACTGGATGAGAGAGCATTTGGCAATCTCTCTCGCAGCTGGGATTTTGGCCGCTGAGGCAACGTCGTCTCAACCGTTCCTCTGGACGCCAGAGCAGCGCTCGAGCTCGGTGGTACAGATACTTGTGGGGATCAAGTACCACCTATTGGAGCCCGAGCCGGATGAGTCAGTACGACCTTACGTTGCCGCCGCCATTGGCCCGGTCCTCGGTTCCGAATCAGAGAATGCCGTTTTCTCCCAAGCGGCTCACTCGGAGAATGCAGTGGGGCTGAGGCTGGGGGCGGGGATCGACTTCCTGGCGGGGAGCTGGTTGAAGTTCGGAGTTAACGCCGGCTACAATGTGATGTCGGATTTCCGGACGCCTATCGGTGCTAGGAAGAACTATAATGGTCCTGACTTCTCGTTGGGAGTCGGATTTCTGTTCGGCGGCAGAGACCCTGATTAGAGCGCGATCCCGGATCAATCCTATCCTATCAACAAGACCTCCGAGCTGTGAGCACGCCGCGGGAAAGAACGAAGACGGCAATGGATTTGGGCACACCTGACCGCGTGCCGCTGATGTGCCAGTTGAGCATCGGACACATGCTGCTCCAGCTCGGCGTATCGCCCGTGGAGTTCTGGCACGATCCCCACGTTTTCGCAAGCGGACTCATCAGAATCCGGGAGATCTACGGCTTTGACGGCGTCCTGGTGAGCTTGCACGGTCACGATCCGGATTGGGCCAGCCGGATTCGCCAGCGGAAGAAAACTGCCGACGGTGAAGAAGTGGGCTGGAAGGACGGGACGCGGCTGCTCTACCTCCATGACGACATGCCGCAGCCAATGAGTGAAGAGCCGCCGAGACCCTCAATCGGGACGGTTGCCGAAGCTGATTTGCCGTCAACCATTGAGTACATTCCCGTGTCACAGGGACTTCGTTTCAATATTCATCCTGATCACAAGTTCGATGTTTTGCATCGTGTTCGAGAGCGAGTTGGCACCGAGTATTCCTTGCACGGTGAAGTCACCTCGCCCTTTGACTACTTTCTCGACCTTTTCGGGCACCAGGAAGGTTTGCTGAATCTCATCAACGAGCCCGAGCAATCGAAGAGAGTGCTCAGGCACTTTGGCGGTTTGATCAAAGAGCTCGCGTTGGAGATGTGCGATCAGGGTGTGGACGCGATCAAGATCTCGTCTCCGTTTGCAGGGGCCGGATTCATTTCGCCCAAGTTCTATCGGGAGTTTGTCCTGCCGTTCGAAGCAGAGATCGCCCGGGCCGTGCGAGGAAGAAACGTCCATATCTACACTCATACCTGCGGTGATATCTCGGATCGGTTGGAGATGATGCTTGACACTGGAGTCAGCGGCATTGAATGTCTCGATCCGCCGCCTCTCGGCAATGTCGAGCTGGACGATGCTAAGCGAAGGCTCCAGGGACGCGGATTCATCAAGGGTAACATCGACTCCGTGAACACGCTCCTTACGGGAAGTGAAGAAGACATCCTGCGAGACGCCCGAAGGAGGATAGAGATCGGCAAGGAGGGAGGGGGATTCATTCTGAGCACAGCCTGTTCTGTCGCTCCTCGCGTGGAACGGGAGAAGCTCCGGTTGCTTAGAGAGGCGGTGGAGCGGTGGGGGTAGAAGGAGAGGCTCTGTTCTGGTTCGGCGACGACTCCTCAGACGAATAGCTCATTCACCACACGGGATCAAGCGCATGGCGCACCTCGCAGTTCGTTCCGCTTATCAGAACCTTGTTGATCGCCTCAATCGTTTTCCTCAGGGCGCGCCTCCCTCAGACCTTCTCTACAGAATCCTCCAGATGCTCTTCTCGGAGAAGGAAGCGCAGTACGTCTCGCTCCTTCCGATCAAGCCTTTCACCACAGAGGCGGCCGGGCGTACCTGGAAGCTTCCTCCGGCCGAGGCGCAAGAGATCCTGGACACGCTTGCAGGCCGAGGGATCCTGATTGACATCGACAAGAACGGGGAATCCGTTTACAGTCTCCCGCCGCCAATGGCAGGGTTCTTCGAGTTTTCGATGATGCGCGTCAGGAACGACATCAACCAGAAGGCACTGGCGGAACTCTTCCATCTTTATCTCAACGTCGAGGAAGATTTCATCAAAGCGCTGTTTGTAACAGGTGAGACACAGCTTGGAAGAACGTTTGTCCACGAACCGGCGCTGAGTGCGGAGAATTCCCTGCATGTTCTGGACTACGAACGAGCCAGCGAGGTCATCAGAACGGCGAGCCACCGGGCGGTTGGGGTCTGCTACTGCCGGCACAAGATGGATCACCTGGGACGTGCGTGCAAAGCTCCGATGAATATTTGCATGACATTCAACACCACCGCCGCTTCCTTGTTCAAACACGAGATTGCGCGGTCGGTCGATGCGAGCGAAGGAATGGACTTGTTGAATGAAGCCTACGAGCACAAGCTCGTGCAATTCGGCGAGAATGCCCGGCAGGAGGTGAGCTTCATCTGCAATTGCTGCGGCTGTTGCTGTGAGGCGATGCTGGCAGCCAAGAGATTCGGCATTCTCAAGCCGGTCCACACGACGAATTTCTTACCCTCCATAGACGAACAAGCATGCAACGGCTGCGGGAAATGTGTCGATACTTGCCCAGTGGAAGCAATGAGTCTTGTTTCCGCCGGCGATCCGCTCCGTAAGAAGCAAAAGAAGGCTCGGGTCAACGAGGATATTTGTCTGGGGTGCGGGCTCTGTGTGCGAAGCTGCCCCGAGGAAGGCGTGCGGCTGAGGGCACGTCAAGAGCGGGTCATAACTCCGCTGAATTCGACCCATCGGTATGTCGTGATGGCGATTGAACGCGGCAAACTGCAAAACCTGATCTTTGACAACCAGGCAATGTGGAATCACAGGGCGATGGCGGCGATTCTTGGTGTCATCCTGAAGCTACCGCCTATCAAACAGGCGATGGCCAGCAAGCAGATGAAGTCGCGGTATCTGGAGTATGTGATCTCGAGGATGAAGAACTGACCGGCCCGGAGAACCTCTTACGCATGTCCTCCAAGCTCTGCCCGAAGATCATACTCGAAGGAACCCGGCTTACACTGAAGACGGAGATTGCCTTTGCCCTCAATGAGCATCCCCGAATCGTGGGACCGCGCAGGTACCAGTACCATTCGCCCGTTATATCAGCAGAGTGGTGTGCTTTCACGAACTACCCATGGGGCAGAGGCCTCATCAATTTTGAGCCTCAAGAGGAAGAGCTTGCGATGGAGACGTATCGAACCTGGGCACGATTATTCGAGCTGCTGAAATACTACTCATGGATCATCGACCGCTTCCATATCTCGACCGTAGCGTATCAGCTACAAGCGCATGGCAGACGATACGACTTCCGATGGCTAGAGGAGAGATTGATGCCCCTGGGCTTTCACGTGGTGTTCTGTACTCGGAAACCTGAATCCTTTGCGAGAGCGCGTGAAGAAAGAATCAAGGTGTCGGGAAAGCCTTCGCAGTACGACAACGTCGACGTCTTTGTCAATGAGCAGGAATTGGTGAGGTCGCTGGTTGGCGGGTCTCTCCTCCCGCACATGGAGCTCGATATCTCGGACAGCAATGTCCCGAAGGCAGTAGAACGAATCGCGGATTGGCTAGAGAGCGTCGGCGGCCTCTACGCCCAATATTGACAGTCCTGAGGAATACCCGAACTTCATTCAATTTCAGCTATGGAGTCCCAGACGTTTGTTGCGTTTGACCTCGGCGCGGAGTCCGGAAGGACTGTGGCTGGAACGCTCACGGAGAGCAAGCTGAGCGTCCAGGAGGTTTCGCGCTTCCCTAACGAGATGGTTCTGACGGAAGGGCATCTCCACTGGGACATCCATCGTCTGTTCCGCGAAATGAAGGAGGGACTGGCTCGATGCATCATGAGCGGGATGCGCCCTCGGAGCGTCGGTGTCGACACGTGGGGGGTCGACTATGGATTGCTGGATCAGCACGGTTCGTTTGTGGGGCTGCCCTATGCGTATCGTGACCATCGGACTGACGGCGCGATGGAGGAGGTCTTCGGCAAGATATCGCGTGAGCGTGTGTACGAGCTGACCGGAATCCAATTCATGCAGCTCAACACTCTTTTTCAGTTATTTGCCGCCAGACGTGATGAACCTGCTGTGCTGGAGCAGGCGCGGAAATTTCTGTTCATGCCCGACATCTTCAACTATTTCCTCACAGGGGAGACCGCTACGGAATTCACCTTCGCGACGACGTCTCAGCTCTACAATCCCCGAACAGGGCAATGGGAACAGGAGCTCTTCCTAGCTCTCGAAGTACCAATTGCCTTGATGCAGAAAATCATACCATCGGGCACAGTTCTCGGGCCGCTCAGCAAGACAGTATCCGAGGAGGCATCGCTTGGAGATCTGGTGGTGGTTTCGGTTGCGTCGCATGACACCGGTTCCGCGATTGCAGCAATTCCCGCCGAGTCTGACGACTGGGCGTACATCAGCTCCGGTACGTGGTCGCTGATGGGCGTAGAGACGAAGCAGCCAATCATCTCCGAATCGGCGCTTCATTTCAACTATACAAATGAAGGGGGTGTGGGGGGGACGTTCCGCTTCCTGAAAAACATCATGGGCCTGTGGCTTCTGCAGCAATGCCGCAAAGCATGGCTGCCTCGGCAATACTCGTATTCAGAGTTGACGGAGATGATCAGTCAGGCGGCGGCATTTCGATCGCTTCTTGATCCCGACTACCCGGCATACTTCAACCCTCCCGATATGCCTGCCGCCATCAGAGAATTCTGCCGTATCACATCGCAGCCCGTTCCGGACTCGCACGCTGATTACATCCGCTGCATTCTGGAAAGCCTTGCGCTGAAGTACCGGCTGGTGCTTGACCAGCTGCGAACGCTCCATCATAGGCCCATCAACAGAATTCACATCATCGGGGGTGGAGCTCAGAACAAGGTCCTGTGCCAGTTCACCGCGGACGCAACGGGGCTGCCGGTACTCGCCGGGCCGATCGAGGCGACGGCCATCGGCAACGTCATGATGCAGGCCCTGGCTCTGCGTGTGGTCGGATCCCTGTCCGAGATGCGGCAGATCATCGGACAGTCCTTCCAACCAGTCGTCTACCAACCGCGTAACGGGGAACTCTGGGAATCGGCGTTTGATCATTTCAAAGCCATCATACAAACGAAAGTCAACTGAGGTCCTATGCAAAACGTATCCAGCATCACCAAAGCATATGAACATGCGCGCCAGCGGTATGCAGATTTCGGCGTGGACACCGAGCGAGCCATAGAGACTCTCTTGCGGATGTCACTCTCAATCCACTGCTGGCAGGGAGATGATGTGGGTGGATTTGAGAAGCCGTCTGCAACTTTGTCCGGCGGCGGAATTCTGGCGACCGGGAACTACCCCGGCAAAGCCCGGACGATCGAGGAGCTGAGAATGGACCTCAAGAAGGCGTACGCACTGATTCCTGGAGCGCACCGCCTCAACCTGCACGCAATGTATGGGGATTTCCGAGGAGCGCCGGTTGACCGGAACGAGATCGAGACGAAACATTTCCAGAGCTGGATTGACTGGGCGAAACAGGAGGGGCTGAAGCTCGACTTCAACGCTACCTGCTTTTCCCATCCGAAAGCCGACTCGGGGTATACACTAAGCAGCAAGGATAAGTCGATCCGAGGCTTCTGGATTGAGCACGTGCGCCGCTGCCGAAAAATCAGTGCCGCGATGGGGAAAGAGCTCAACAGTCCCTGCATCCACAATATCTGGATACCCGACGGATCCAAGGATATGCCGATGGACCGATTCACGCACAGGGCCCTGCTCACGGAATCCCTTGATGAGATTTTCGAGAGGGGCTATGATGCGTCCGTGATGAAGGATTCGATTGAGAGCAAACTGTTCGGTATCGGGAGCGAAGCGTTTGTTGTCGGCTCCCACGAGTTCTATCTTGGCTATGCCCTCTCACGCAAGAAAATGCCCTGCCTGGATATGGGGCATTACCATCCGACGGAATCCGTTGCTGACAAGATCTCTGCCCTCCTTCAATTTGTTGATGAACTGCTGCTGCACGTGAGCCGCGGGATTCGTTGGGACAGCGACCATGTCGTAATCGTCAACGATGACCTGCGGGCCCTGGCTGAAGAGATTGTCCGGAGCAGCGCCCTGGGACGGGTTCACGTCGCCCTTGACTACTTTGATGCCAGCATGAATCGCGTGGGCGCCTGGGTCATCGGCGCGCGAGCGACGCTCAAGGCGTTTTTGTGGGCCTTGCTCGAACCGCGTGAGCACCTCCGGGCATTTGAGAATCAAGGCAACTACTTTTCCCGACTGGCGTTGTTGGATGAAGCGAAGTCGCTCCCGTTTGGCGCCGTATGGGATTATGTCTGTTTAAGAGCGGAGGTGCCGTCGGGAGAAGATTGGTTGCGTGAGGTGCAGCGATACGAGAAGGAAGTTCTCAGCAAAAGGTAGGAGATCAGATCTTCTCTATGACACCACGAGAGCGATGGCTGGTGTTGTTTTCCGGCGAAAAGCCCGACCGGATACCCACGGACTATTGGGCGACGGACGAAGTCACGAATCGTCTGCTGCGCGAGCTGCGGTGCAGCGACCTCGAGGCACTGTATGACAAGCTGCACATCGACGGCGTCACACGCGTTGAACCCCCGCGACTGAAGAACCACCCTCCGGATGACCCAGAGGCCGACATCTGGGGAGTTCGGAAAAGGAAAATGGACTACGGAGCCGGCATCTACGAGGAGTTCGAGACCCACCCGCTCGCCGCCATTACGACCGTCGAGCAGGTGTACGAGTTCAAATGGCCGAGCGCTGACGACCACGACTACGAATACTACAGGACGAAGATCAAGAGCGTCCCTCGCCATCGAACAATTCGTTCGGGCGATTTCGAGCCTTATCTGATCTACTGCTCAATGCGGGGGTTGGAACAGGCCCTGATGGATGTCCGTGAGCATCCGGATATCCTGGCGGCTGCGCTCGAATGCATCTTCAACTACTACTACGACCTTAACCGGCGTATCTATGAGATCGGGAAAGGTATCATTGATGTGTCATACATCGCCGAGGACTTAGGCGGTCAGACCGGCCTGTTGATGGGTCTCGAAGACATCCGGAGATTCATCCTTCCCAACCAGAAGCGAATGGCGGATCTCGGCCGAAGTTACGGCGTCCACATCTTCTATCACACCGACGGAGATGTGCGGGAAGTCATTCCGGACCTCATCAGCGTCACGGGCATCGAGCTTCTGAATCCTATCCAATGGCGGTGCCCATCGATGAACCGGGAGCAGCTGGTGCACGACTTCGGGGACAGGATCATCTTTCACGGCGCGATGGACAACCAACATACACTGCCGTTCGGCACGGTTGACGAAGTTCGTGCGGAGGTCTTGGAGAATATCAGGATCTTCGCGCCCGCACGATGGATCTGCGCGCCATGCCACAATCTTCAACCTATTACACCCACGCAAAACATCATAACCATGTATGAGACGATTCATGAGCACGGTCGTCTCTAGGCAGCGCAACTGCAACGATGCCGCAGAGGTACTCGGCAAAACATTCCCCCAACCTACTTCTTTCCAGTACGACTCCCGATGAGCATCCCTCGACCCACAGACCTGCGCTGCGAGTATCTGAGAAACCCGCTTGGGGTGGACGCTACCGCTCCCCGTTTTTCCTGGAAACTTCAGCATCAGGAGCGGGGACAGACGCAAGGCGCGTACCAGGTTCTTGTTTCGTCGGAGGCCGAAACCACCAGGGGGCAACTGGGGGATCTCTGGGACAGCGGAAAGGTCGTTTCCTCAAGAGCCGTCAATATCCCCTACGGAGGGAAACCGTTGGTGTCAGGTCGTCGATACTACTGGCGAGTTCGGTGGTGGGACAAGGATGGAATCGTCAGCGAGTACAGTGACCCCGCTTTCTTTGAGATGGGACTTCTCAACGGAAGCGATTGGAAAGCGAAGTGGATCGGCAAGAAGATGGTCAAGGAGTTCACCTCACGAGGAAGCACGGTTCTGGGTCAACCTCTTGGCGAGTACATCCAGGCGTTCGGTGTGTACTTGAGGAAGGAATTCTCCGTCAAGAAAAGGGTCCAGACAGCCAGAGCATATGTCTCGGGTCTCGGTTGGTACGAGCTGTACATCAACGGAGAGAAGATCGGTGATCATGTTCTCGATCCAGCTCAGACAGACTACAGGAAGCTCGCGCTGTATTCGACGTTTGATGTGACGGAGGTTTTGCGCGCTTCTGAATCATCCTCTGCCGGAAGGTCTGCAATCGGTGTTCTTCTGGGCAATGGGCGACATATCAAGAACTACGGGTACGGCACACCTCGCCTGCTGCTTGAGGTTGCGGTGGAGTACGAGGGTGGTGAGAAAGAACTCGTCTGCTCAGACACGAGCTGGAAGGCTTGTCACGGCCCGCTGCAAGAGAACGGCATGTATTTCGGGGAGCGGTATGACGCGAGGCTTGAAATGCCGGGGTGGGACCGGCCTGGATTCGACGATTCTCATTGGGAACAGGCAGTAGAAGTCGAGGGAACGAACGTGGTATCTCAGATGATGCCTCCTATTCGACTGATGCAGCGGCTCAAACCCAAGACGATGCACAGTCCGGCCAGCGGAATCTACGTCTATGACTTTGGCCAGAATTTCACAGGGTGGGCAAAGCTGACGGTGCAGGGATCCAGGGGAAGCGAGGTAAAACTCCGGCACGCTGAGTTGGTGCACGACGATGGAACGCTGAACACGTCGCCGAACCAAAATGCGGAAGCGACTGATGTCTACATCCTGAAGGGAGAGGGAATAGAAACCCACGAGCCGCGGTTCACCTACCATGGGTTTCGATATGTTGAGGTTACCGGGTTTCCGGGAGTGCCGACTCTGGATTCCATTATGGGCTGCTTTGTTCACACCGATGTTGAGCGAACGGGGACCTTTACCTCTTCGCACTCACTCATTAATCGGATCCATGGGAATATCCTCTGGGGTCAGCTCTCCAATCTGATGAGCATTCCCACGGACTGCACCCAGAGGGACGAGCGCCATGGTTGGTTGGGGGACGCACATCTTGCGGCTGAGGCGGCGATCTTCAATTTCGACATGGCTGCCTTCTACACGAAGTTCCTGAGAGATATTCAGCTCGCTCAGAGGAACGATGGCTCTCTGCCTGACACGGTCCCTCCCTATCTTGGCGGTCTCTACCCGGCGGACCCCGCGTGGAGTTCAGCCTACATCACACTCGCCTGGTATCTCTTCACCTATTGTGAAGACGAGCGCGTCCTCCACGAACATTACGACTCGATGAGGAGGTACATCGACTTCCTGCGGAACAATACCGAGAGACACATTATCCGCACGCTGGGCAAGTATGGTGACTGGTGTCCGCCGGGCAGTATCGCGCCGAAACGCACACCCGTCGAGTTAACCTCGACATGGTACTATTATCACGATACTCTCCTTCTCTCCAGGATCGCTGCTGTCCTGGCAAGAAAGGAGGATGTCGCTTTCTACGCTCAATTGGCCAACGACATCGAGGAAGCCTTCAACCGAGAGTTCTTGAGGGGGGATGAGTATGCGGTGAACAGATTTGCCCCCGTGGACCAAAGTCCCGGCCAGACATCAAACGTGCTGCCGCTGTATCTTGAGATGGTTCCTGACGAGAAGAAAACAGAGGTTCTCCACCGTCTCCTCGACAGCGTCGCGAACGAGCAGGGCTACCATCTTGATACCGGGATCATCGGATCAAGGTATCTTTTGGATGTATTGACGAACCACGGACATGGGGAGGCAGCATTCAAGGTTGCTGCTCAGCGATCCTATCCCGGCTGGGGCTACATGGTTCAAGAGGGCGCGACCACCCTCTGGGAGCGGTGGGAGAAGATCGAGGGCGGCGGCATGAACTCTCACAACCACATTATGCTCGGGAGCGTCGACGCATGGTTCTACAAGTATATCGCAGGGATCATATGTCTGTCGCCTGGCTGGAAGGAGATACTCTTCAAACCTCCCTTGTTCGGCGATCTTCAATCCGCTTCTGCTGTTCTCCGCACCATAAGGGGCGATGCAGCGATCTCGTGGGAAAGGCGTCCAGAACGTTTCGATCTGAAGGTAACTGTCCCAGTCACATCAAGCGCTGAAGTCTGCGTCCCGCTGGTGTATGAGGAGTGTGTGATACGAGAAGGAAAGACGGTGTTGTGGGACAGGAGTGAAGCGAAGGAACCGCGCGTGCGCGAGATCTCGCGTGGCGTCAGGAAGGGAGCATATGTTCATTTCGCTCTCGGAAGCGGCGCGTACGAATTCGTGGTTCTGCGACATCGTTAGGTACCGAATGATTCAGTTATCACAGGAAGCACTGTATGGAGATTTTCAAGGATCCACTGCGAAGCCCGGATGAACGGGCGGCTGACCTCCTCTCCCGGATGACTCTCGAAGAGAAGGTCGCACAGATCCGCTCCATCTGGGGATATGATGTCATGCTGGCTAGAGGGCAATTCTCCGCCGAAAAGGCAGAGCGACTACTGATGCACGGCATTGGCCACATCACTCGGCCTGGAGGAGGGACAGACCTCGAGCCTCCCCAGGTCGCTCAATTTGTCTCTGATGTTCAGCATTTTCTCGTGGAGAAGACCCGTCTCGGCATTCCGGCAATATTCCATGAGGAGTGCTTGATGGGATATCAGACGAAGGGCGCGACGGCATTCCCTCAGATCATCGGTGTCGCAAGCGCCTGGGATCCTGATGTGGTCTCAGCCATGGTCGACGTTATCAGGAGGCAGTTGAGCGCGGTTGGCATTGCGCAGGTTCTCGCCCCGGTTCTCGATATCGCACGAGACGCCCGGTGGGGGAGGGTGGAGGAGACGTTCGGAGAAGATCCCTATCTCACCGCGAAATTGGCCACAGCTTATATCAAGGCCTTGCAGCAGGGCGAGTCGAGCCGAACCATTGCAGCCACGGTGAAGCATTTCGCTGGGTACAGTGCTTCTGAAGGAGGCTTGAATTGGGCCCCTGCACACATCCCATCGAGGGAGTTGCGTGAAGTGTTCCTCTATCCTTTCGAGGCTGCTGTTCGTGAAGCGAGGGTGTTGTCGGTGATGAACGCGTACCACGAGATCGACGGGATCCCGTGCGGAGCATCCCAGGAGCTACTCACAAAGGTTCTGCGAGACGAATGGGGATTTGGCGGGATCGTCGTCGCAGACTATGACTCTATCAAGATGTTGGCGGAATATCATCATCTTGCAGAGAGCAGGGAGGCCGCCGGCAGAATTGCCCTGGAGGCAGGAATTGAGATCGAGCTTCCGGGGACGGAATGCTTCACGGAGAAGTTCGCGAAGCTGGTCTCATCTGGTACCGTTCCCCAGGAGGCGGTTGACCGGGCTGTGCGACGGGTTTTAGCCGTGAAGTTCAAACTTGGGCTCTTCGAAAATCCCTGTCCGAGCCCTGGCGGTGTGGTGAACCTATTCGATACGCCGGAGCAGCGAGTGGTCGCCCGTGAGGTCGCACGAAGATCCATCGTGCTGCTCAAGAACGAAGGGAACGTTCTGCCGCTTGACCGATCGGTGAAAACCATTGGGGTCATTGGGCCGAACGCCGAGAGCTGGCGCAATGTCCTGGGTGATTACGGCTACCCGTCTATCGTGGAGCTGCGAAGGGTCTTCGACGACAAGCTAGCGGTCGAGCAACTGGGGGCTCTCCCGAATCCGACCGTTCCAGTCGTGACGGTTCTCCAGGGTATACAGTCAAAAGCCTCGCCACACACCCGCGTTCTGTACGCGAAAGGGTGTGAAGTTTTGAGCCCATCGAAAGAGGGATTCGGGGAGGCTCTTCGGATCGCGGATCAGGCGGATGTTGTGATCCTTGTCGTCGGAGGAAAGTCGGGTTTCATGCCGGACTGCACGTCGGGTGAGGAAAGGGATAGAGCAGATCTGGGTCTTCTGGGAGTCCAGGAGGACTTGGTGCGCGCCGTTCACGGCGTCGGAAAGCCGACCGTTCTCGTCCTGGTGGATGGGAGGCCGCTTGCGATTCCGTGGATCGCAAAGAACATTCCCGCCATAGTCGAAGCGTGGCTCCCCGGGGAGGAGGCTGGCAACGCGGTCGCCGACGTCTTGTTTGGCGACTTCAATCCTGGCGGGAAGCTGCCGGTCACATTTCCCGCGCATGTCGGTCAGGTCCCAATCTACTATGCCCATAAGCCTTCCGCTGGACGATCCCACCTTTGGGTTGACTATGTGGATGCGACGACGAAACCTCTCTTTCCGTTTGGTCACGGGTTGAGCTACACACCTTTCGAGTACAGCGGCCTCTCCATCCATCCGGAACAGATATCGGCCTCAGAATCTGTCACCATCGAATGTGAGATACGGAACGTCGGTACAAGGCGGGGAGATGAAGTTGTTCAACTCTATGTCCGCGATGTTGCTGCCAGCGTGACGAGGCCTGTCAAAGAGCTCAAGGGATTCAAGAGGCTGACGCTCGATCCCGGCGAGAGGCGGACGCTGTCGTTCCTCCTGCCCACTGACCTTCTCGCTTTCTACGATCGGACAGGGAAGCTGATTGTCGAACCGGGAGCATTTGAGGTCATGATCGGCAGCTCCTCAGAAGACATCCGGCTCAGCGGGCGGTTCCTCGTGGTGGGGTCGGGGAGGGTCCTGGAGAGGCGGCAAGCATTCTTTTCGACGGTGAGTTGATTCGCGGGACGCGCCCGCTCCCAACGGTGGGCTGCAAGGCACTCCTCCACTCAAGAACAAGCAGAAGAATATGAACATCAAAGCCAAGCTGACCTCGTTCGATGCGACGATGATTGTCGTGAGTCTCGTTATCGGGATAGGCATTTTCCGGACGCCCGCAATCGTCGCTTCGTCGACGGGGACGACGACGCTGTTCTTCGCAGCATGGATTCTGGGAGGATTCATCAGCTTCCTCGGCGCCTTGACGTTTGCCGAGATCGGCTCGCGGTTTCCGAAGCCCGGGGCGTTTTACAGGGTGGTCGCCGAGAGCTACCACCCGTCGGTCGCGTTCATGTTGAACTGGACGAATGTCGTCATCGTCAACGGGGCTGGTGCTGCGGCCGTTTCGATTATTGGAGCGGAGTATCTCACTCCGATAATCTTGCCGGACCATTTGCGCACACAGTTCGCAACGCAGCTCACGGCGGCGGGCCTGATTACGTTTCTCCTGATTATCAATTATCTTGGGATCAAGACGGGCGCGTGGACGCAAAACGTGTTGACTGTTATCAAGATGGTGATGATCGTGATGCTCGCGATTGTGGCGTTCATGTACGCTGCAGATGAGCCATCGGAACCTGTGCAAAGTCTCACGAGTGATCCATGGTTGGTGGCCCTTGGCATTGGATTGATCTCGGTGTTCTACACATACGGCGGCTACCAGTGCACACTGAACTTTGGCGGCGACATCAAGTCGCCAGAGAGGAACATGCCGCGAGCCATCTTCTTCGGAATAGCCATTATCATCTCGCTGTATCTCATCATCAACCTTGCATACTACAGTGTTCTGGGACTCGACGGTGTGGCAGGCTCCAAGCTCGTCGCTGCAGAAGTCGCACGGGTCTGCTTTGGACAATCAGGGTACCTGATTGTATCAGTTGCTATCTTTCTGTCGGCCATGGGCTTTCTCAATGTGACGCTGATGCAAATTCCACGATCGTACTACGCAATGGCGCAGGACCGTGCGTTGCCGCTTATCTTCATGAAGGTCAACGAGAGAACTCAGACGCAGGAGTTCGCGCTGCTCTTCTTCGGTGGGACGATTGTGCTCTCGATTTTCTTCCTTGGTACCTTTGAACGTTTGCTCAACTATGTGATGTTCTTCGACAGCTTAAACAACGCGCTCGTGGCCTCGACGATCTTCGTCCTGCGTCGCAGGCGCGTTGCATCGACGGAGGGAGGATACCACGTGCCGCTCTACCCTGTCGTTCCGGCCTTCTTCGTCCTTTTCCTCCTGAGCATCACTGTCAACGTGGTTCTATCGCAACCAGGATCCATCTTGATAGGGATATCGATTCTTCTCGCTGGATTTCCAATCTTCCTGCTCATGCGGCGAGTGAGCAAAGCCGTGAATGCGAGCGGAGAGAAAGCCGGAGAGATTTCATCGTGACGACACGAGAGAGATTTCTGCGTGTGCTTCACTGGCAGAAGCCCGACCGGGTTCCGAACATGGAGTTTGGGTACTGGGACGAGACAATCACGTGCTGGCACAGACAGGGATTGCCCGAGAGAATCAAGACCGATGAAGATATGGAACGCTATCTTGGACTGGAGGGCCTCTCGCTGATCCCGGAGGTGCCCGTGAGGAACGGGCTTTTCCCCGAGTTTGAAGAAAAGGTCATCAAGGATCGGGGCGATCACAAACTCATCATTGACAAAGAGGGAAACCTCTGCGAGATCCTCTCCTCTGGATCGTCAATTCCTCGTTACATCAGACATGGATTGCAGACGCGTGCGGACTGGGAACGATTAAGAGATGAACGACTGAATCCCGCGAGCCCGGGACGGATTGGAGACGTAGCTGAATCGGTCGACGATGCTCACGAAGCCGGCATGCCGATTCGGTTTGATGCAGGATCACTCTACGGCTGGCTGCGCAACTGGATGGGCGTGGAGAATCTGTCGATTGCCATCATGACTGATCGATCCTGGGTTGAAGAAATGATGGATCATCTCGTGGATTTGACGCTGGTCCTCATTGCCAAGGCGGTTTCGGGTCACAACGTAGACGTCGCTTGGTGGTGGGAGGACATGTGTTTCCGACAGGGACCCTTGGTCTCCCCGCAGCTCTTTGGCGAGTTGATGGTGCCCCGCTACGAGCGAGTTACAGCCGAGCTAAAGCGCCATGGCATCGATGTGAACGTCTTGGACTGCGATGGACGGGTCGACGAGCTCGTGCCCGGCTGGCTTGGCGGGGGCATCAACTGCATGTTCCCGATCGAGTCCCTTCATACGGACCCACTTACGCTCAGGCAACGGTTCGGCGCGAGGGTTCTGTTGATGGGTGGGGTGAACAAGGTCAGGTTGATTGAGGGGCGGGCGGCTATAGACAGGGAGCTTGAACGACTGGAGCCGCTCGTGGCGCAGGGAGGATACATCCCCTGCGTCGATCACCGCGTGCCGCCGGATGTCGCGTTTGAGAATTACCTCTACTATCTCGAGAAGAAGCGGGAGATTTTGTAATTGCTGATTTCTCAGTACAATTAGGGGTAAGTCTATCGGATGCCTTAGAACTGACGAAACGTGAGTGACACCGTTCGCATAACGCTCCAGCCACTGGGTCACGAGTTTACCGTGGAGAGAGACACACCCCTCCAGGATGTCCTCTTCACGTACGGCGTTGAGTTCCCATGCGGAGGAAATGCGATCTGCGAAGGGTGCAAGGTTAAGGTACTCTCCGGGGAGCTTGAGGTCACTCCGGAGCAGGAAAACATCCTGTCGCGAAAAGATGTTGCCGAAGGTTGGCGCCTGGCCTGTCGCTGCAGGGCGGAGCATGATCTCACGCTTGAGTTGGCCCAGTGGGATGCGAAAATCTTGACGGACGATAGCAAGTTCGAATTCGTCCCGCGGCAGGGCCTGGGGATCGCCATTGACCTCGGGACAACGACGATTGCCGCTCAGCTTCTTGACCTGGCAACCGGAAACGTTCTTGCTGTCGAGACGGCACTGAACGAGCAGGCGCGATACGGGGCTGATGTGATGAGCAGGATCTCCTTCGCGGTGATGGAGAAAGGGCAGAACGCCCTTGAAGAGACCATTCGCTTGCAGCTCGGCGGGATGGTGTCGAAGCTGATTGGCTCGGCCGGTGTTGACGGCGAGCTCGTTCAAGATGTGGTGATCGTCGGGAATACCGTAATGCACCATCTCTTCTGCGGATTCGATGTCACTCCTCTGTCCCAATATCCTTTTGAATCCCCTCGCGGAGACCTCCATCGGATCACTGCTCGGGAGCTTGATTGGATCGCTATCCCGAACGCGACCGCTCGTTTTCTTCCATGCATGGGAAGCTTCGTGGGCAGTGACGTGCTCGCCGGCATTCTTGCGACAGGGATTCACCGGAGCGACGCGCTGGTAGGATTGATCGATCTCGGCACCAACGGCGAGATCGTTCTCGGTACTCGCGATCGCCTGTTGTACTGCTCGACCGCTGCGGGCCCGGCATTTGAAGGATCATGCATCTCCATGGGTATGCGGGCAACGACAGGTGCGATCGCCCAGGTCAAGGCGGAAGACGGTTCGTTCAAATGCCGCGTTCTGGGTAACACCGCTCCAAAGGGCATCTGTGGGAGTGGATTGGTCGACGCCATTGCGGTTGGACTCTCGGCGCATCGTATCCGAGATGACGGGAAGATACTCAACTCGAACGGCAGCTTGTCTCTCTGTCCCCCGGTTGAGCTTTCCCAGGCCGATATCCGCGAATTGCAGGTGGCCAAGGCTGCCATCGCCGCGGGTGTTCGAATTCTCTTGAAGGACCTTGGCGCAACGATGGAAGACGTGGGCAGAGTCCACCTGGCCGGTGCATTCGGCAACTACATCGATCGTTCGAACGCCCATCGAATTGGATTGTTGCCAGTGCCTCCGGAAAGAGTGCAGCCAGCCGGCAATACAGCGCTCCTCGGCGCGAAGCTTAGCCTCTTCAGTGCCGGCCCGACACCCCTTTCAGGTATCCAACGGATTGCTGAGCATGTTGCTCTGAATCTGGACGAACAGTTTCAAGACATATTCATTGGTGAGATGTCCTTCTCGCCTTATGCTCCGTGATCGCACCGAAGCTGTGCGCCGAGGGCTATCGGGCATGTGAAGACCAGGATATCACAGGCGGCACGTAGATTCCCTGAATAGCAAAGGAGCAAACACGTGGTCCGGTCTCTCGTATCGTCGTTCTTCGGGCAAATCGGCAGCCTGACGATTTTCTCGTGGCGGTTCATCCGGTCGGTCTTCTTCCCGCCGTACGAGTTTGGCGAGGTGAAGAGGCACCTGGACGAACTTGGCTCGCGCTCTCTTCCGCTGGTTGGCACAACCGGTTTCATCGTCGGCCTGATCCTCGCCATGCAGACCCGCCCCACGCTTTTCCGCTTTGGTGCCGACGCTTACCTTCCGGCGATGGTTGCCATTTCGTTCGTGCGTGAACTGGGTCCGGTTATCACCGCGTTGATCGTTGCGGGTCGCGTCAGTTCCGGAATCGGAGCGGAGCTTGGCTCGATGCGGGTAACGGAACAGATTGATGCGATGGAGGTGTCCGGCATTGATCCGTTCAAGTTTCTCGTCGTCACCCGCGTCCTCGCCTGCATCATCCTGCAGCCGCTGCTCACGGCAATCGTGAATGCGCTGGGACTATTCGGGGCCTACATCTCCATCCTCATCGAATCGGACATCTCGTGGACCTTGTACTGGGACAGCGTCATCCGGTCGCTGACGTTCGCGGATGTCATCCCCGGACTCGCGAAGACGACGATTTTCGGGTTTATCATCGGCATTGTGGGCTGTCACCAAGGATATTGGACAACAGGAGGCACGGTGGGTGTCGGCAAAGCCTCGACCACAGCCGTTGTGCTCTCTTCACTCCTCATCATTCTTGTAGACATGATCCTCGTCAAGATCACGGTGTGGGTATGGGGCTGATAGAAGTCAGAAATGTCTCGAAATCGTTCAACGGGTTGCCTGTCCTAGAGGATGTGAATCTCGTTGTGGAAGAGGGAACGACGGTTGTCATTCTCGGGAAGAGCGGCGTGGGGAAGAGCGTCCTGTTGAAGGCGATCATCGGCCTTATTGAGCCTGACGCCGGAAGCATCCGCATCGACGGACACGAGGTGGTTGGCATGAAGAGGAAGGATCTGAACGCGCTCCGCCGCCAGATGGGATATCTCTTTCAGGGGGCTGCGTTGTATGACTCAATGAGCGTGCGGGAAAACCTCATCTTTCCTCTCGAGAGACGAGAGCAATTGACGAGAGAGGAGCTCGAGGAGCGCATCATCCGGCAGCTTGAGATGGTGGGGCTTGAGGATGCGATCGACAAGATGCCTGCTGAGCTGTCGGGAGGAATGAAAAAGCGCATCGCGTTGGCCCGGGCGCTTATCATCAATCCCCGAATCATGTTGTACGATGAACCCACAACCGGCCTCGATCCCATCACGGCCCGCGAGATCAGCTACCTGATCAAGGAATTGCAGCATCGATATCAGCCAACTTCGATCGCTGTGACTCACGACATGATGTGCGCCCGTATCATTGCGGACAAAGTGGCCGTGCTGCATGATGGAGTCGTCGAACATGAGGGGAGCCTTGACGAGCTCGAAAAGGTTGACAACGAGATTGTGAGAAGCTTTTTTGCAACAGAATAGGGAGATACCATGGAGAAACGGTCTTCAGCCATCCGGTTAGGGATATTTATCGTCATTGGCGTGGCGGCAGTCGTCGTTGCGATCTTCCTCGTGGGGAAGGAAGAAGGCTTGTTCCGTGAAAGCTTTCGTGTGAGTTCGTACTTCGGCACGATTGAAGGTCTCCGCACCGGTGCCTCCGTGCGTCTGGCGGGGGTCGATATCGGAGTGGTGGACAGGATCGAAATCTCGCCGGAAGAGAACAAAGTCCGCGTTGGCCTTAAGCTCAACGCGGAGGTCAAGAAATTCATAAAACGGGATTCCTACGCATCCATTGAGCAGGAAGGCCTGGTGGGGAACAAATATGTCGCACTCAGCGTCGGATCGGAAGCGTCGGAGGAGGTCGGTGACGGGGATGTTGTGCTGAGCAGGGAGCCGTTCCGCCTGGCTGTGGTAATGGAGGAGGCTCAAGGCGTTATTGCCAGCACGAGGCGGGCAACGGAAGAGCTCGCGCGGATACTAGCGAGCGTGAACCGTGGGCAGGGGACGATGGGTAAACTCATCACCGACGATGAGGTATACCGTTCTCTGCAAAGAGCGACCGCCCAGGCCGACACAAGTCTGAGGAAGACAGCGGAGGAGTTCGCCAACATTCCGCGTTTCCTGAGCGGGGTGAGCGAGAATCTGGCTGATGTCATAAAGGACTTGGGTAGGCTCATCGCCGATGCGGACACTGTTGTGATTAATGCGAAAGACGTTATCACGAAGGTCAACAGGGGACAAGGTACGCTCGGAGCGTTGATCGTGGAACGGAGAATCTACGACGACCTGTCAGTGGTCGTTGGGAAAATGATCGAGATGGCCGAAGAAGCGCGATCGGGTGCAGAAAGGTTTGATGAAAATATGGAGGCGCTCCGCCATAACTGGTTCTTCAAAGGCTACTTCGAGGATAGGGGGTATTGGGACAAGGCGGAGTTCGAGAAGGAACTGGATACGAAGATCGCCAACCTGCGGAAGCTTGAGGAAGATCTCAAGCGGCAGTCCGACGAGCTTGAGCGCCGGGCAGAGCAACTGCTGAAGAGAGAAGAAGCCGTACGGCAAAAGGAAAAGAAGCAGGAATGAGGCGCGGGCCTGAACTCGATCGGCCAGAGTCCAGACGAACCGTAAAGGTCTTCGCGTTTGCCTCTTTTCTGAACGATTTCGGGTCTGACATCATTTACCCGATCTGGCCTCTCTTCGTGACGTCGGTTCTGGGGGCGAACATGGCCGTGCTCGGTTTCATCGACGGCCTGGGGGATGCCATCGTCTCCCTCTCGCAAGCCGGCTCGGGGTACATTTCAGACAGGATCAGAAAACGGAAGATCTTCATCTGGGTCGGTTATCTCTTCGGCTCGCTCTCACGCATCGGATATGCTCTCTCAACGGTCTGGCAGCACCTGATCCCGTTGCGGGTCCTGGACCGGATGGGCAAGATTCGTAGCGCGCCGCGGGATGCTATCGTTGCCGACATATCCACGGATCAAGACCGGGGGAGGAATTTCGGCCTCCTGCGGACCATGGACAACCTGGGCGCGGTCTGCGGAATCCTTTTCTGCCTCGTCTTCTTTCACATAGGATACCAGAACCTGTTCCTTCTCGCGGCAGTGCCGTCCGCCATCGGAGCGGCACTGATCCTGTGGATGATCAAGGAACAGCCCGAAGTTGCCGCGAAGGCGTTCAAGGGGCTGTCGCTGGGCCATCTGGACAGGAACTTCTGGCTCTTTCTTGTCCTCAGCTCCTTCTTCGCTCTCGGTTCATTCAGCTACTCCTTCCTGCTGATCTATTCCACGGGTTTCGGCGTGCGGGAGTCGTTGATGCCGGTGCTGTACCTGGTGTTCACCGTCGTCGCAGCCCTCCTCTCGTTGCCTTGCGGGCGCCTGGCTGACAGGTTTGGTCGAAAGCCGATTCTTCTTCTCTCATTTCTTGCCTGGGGTTTTACCTGCTTTGTTTTCGCCGTATTCCAAAATGCGTGGATGACGGTTGTGGCGTTTGTTCTTTTTGGTGTGCACAAAGCTGCGCTGGAGCCGGTCCAGAAAGCGCTCGTTTCAGAGCTTGCCCCGAGAGAGTTGCGCGCCAGTACGCTGGGGGGATTCCAAATGGTTATCGGCTTGTGTGCTTTTCCATCCTCGCTTCTCGCAGGCCTCGTGTGGCAGTACGTCGATAGGATCGCCCCCCTGTATCTTTCGTTAGTCCTTACGGTCCTCTCCAGCGTGTTGCTCCTGTTTGTCAAAGAAAGGAGATCGGTCAACACCTGAGATCATCGTTTCTCGGATACACGGAAGATGACGTTGCACTTCGGACACATTATTCCGTACCTTCATCCGGAAAGGCGCAAAAGTAGGAGAGAGTATGACGAAGGAAAAAGACATCGAATTCACGGGCCTGTCCTGTCCACTCCCCATTACCGAGTACAAGAACGTTCTGCTTGCTCACGGTGGCGGAGGGAAACTCACGCAGCAAATGATACAAAAGATGTTCCTGCCGCAATTCAGGAATGAGCTTCTGGTTCCGTTGCACGATGGGGCGGTATTCGCCGTCGAGGAGGCTCGACTGGCATTCTCGACAGACTCGTACGTCGTGAATCCGATTTTCTTTCCCGGTGGAGACATTGGAAAGCTGGCCGTTCACGGGACGGTGAATGATCTGGCGATGTGCGGCGCGCGGCCGCTCTATCTTTCGGTGGCACTGATCATCGAGGAAGGGCTACCCATGGACGATCTCTGGCGGGTTGTGCTCTCAATGCAAGAAGCCGCGCAGGTTGCAGGAGTGGAGATCATTACAGGTGACACGAAGGTTGTTGATAGAGGCAAAGGAGACAAGATTTTTGTAAATACCTCGGGGGTCGGAATCGTCGGAAAGGGCATCGATATCAGTCCGCGACGGGCCAGGCCTGGAGACGCGATCATCCTTAGCGGCTCCATCGCGTTGCACGGCATCGCTGTGATGTCCATTCGCGAGGGGCTTGAGTTCGAGGCCGGTATCGAAAGCGACACCGCTCCCCTCAATGGCCTGGTCGAGGCCATGCTGAAAGCCGGCAGTGACATCCACGTCCTGAGAGATCCGACCCGGGGCGGCGTGGCAAGCGCCCTGAATGAAATCGCCTCGTCTTCGAACGTCGGCATCGTGATTGTTGATGAGAAGATACCCGTAACAGAGCCCGTGCGCGGTGCCTGTGAGATCTTGGGTCTCGACCCGTTGTATGTAGCAAACGAAGGCAAACTCATCGCATTCGTGCCTTCCTCAACCGCTGATGAAGTACTCCGAGCGATGCGCGCACACCCGCTGGGTGCGGAAGCTGTAATCATCGGTGAGGTCGTCAGTGAACATCCCGGGACAGTGCTGATGAGGACCCGCGTCGGCGGCATGCGCGTTGTGGATATGCTTTCCGGCGAGCAACTGCCGAGAATTTGCTAGAGGAAGAGTCTTGTCGACGGCAACCACAAAACGAGAGACGATTTTCGTTCTCAATCCCGGATCGACGTCTACGAAACTGGCTATTTTCGAGGGGAGCGACGAGTTTCGTCGGGAAACGATCCCGCACGAGACGTCTCGGCTCCAGCGGTTCGAGCGTATATGGGACCAATTCGACTGGCGCCTGGATATCTCGAGGAAATGGTTCCAGCGTACGGACCGAACTCCGGTGGCTGTGACGGCTATCGGCGGCCTGCTCAGGCCGGTCCCGAAGGGAACATATCGGGTCAACGACCGAATGCTTCGAGATGCTCGAGCGAACCTGCAGGGCGAACATTCATCGAACCTGGGATGTGCGTTGGCATCCGAAATTGCCAAGGAGTACAGCTGTCAGGCTTTCATTGTGGATCCCGTTTCCGTTGATGAGTTCGGTGCACTTGCCCGTTATTCCGGGCATCCGTCGATTCAGCGGAGAAGTCTGTCGCACGCGCTGAACATCCACGCGGCCGTTGAGCAAGCAGCGGCACACCTTGGCGTTTCTGTTGCAGATTCTTCTTTTGTGGTTGCGCACCTGGGAGGTGGAATATCGATTGCACTTGTGCGCGGCGGGCTCATCATCGATGCGAATGACGCCTCAAGCGACGGCCCGTTCTCGCCCGAAAGAACTGGGGGGCTGCCGCTTCAGCAATTCATTTCGTTGTGTTTCTCGGGACGGAGCGAGCAGGAGGTGCGTGCGCTTGTTATGGGAAAAGGGGGCTTGCAGGCATATCTCGGCACGAACTCTGCCGAAGAGGTCGAGAGTCGGATAAAGGCCGGCGACCTGGGAGCGCGTGAGGTCTTCGAAGCGATGGCCTATCAAATCGCAAAAGAGATCGGTGCTATGGCAACCGTGCTGAATGGCAAGGTTAATGCAATTGTGCTAACAGGAGGGTTGGCTGCCTCACAGACTCTCATGCAGTGGGTTACCGAGAGGATTCAGTTCGTCGCCCCTGTCCTCATCTTCCCCGGGGAGGATGAGATGAGGGCGTTGGCAAGACGGACCCTGCGGATACTTCGCAATGAGGAACAGCCGAAGGAGTACTAGGGTGGCCGGATTCAGCATCAACAACTTCGACGATCTCCTGCAGCAGGCGGCTCAACTCCCCCCAGCGCGTATCTGCGTTACTCTCCCTTCGCACGCAGAGGTATTCGCCGCAGTGGTAGAGGCTCAGGGAGTTCTGCGTTGTGAATTTCACTTGGTCGGAGATCGTCAAATCATCGAGCCGAGTCTCGTCCGTCACGGAGCCGGAGGAGGAAATGTGCAGATCTATGATTGCCCGAACGCGGACGACGCGCTCCGTCAGTCGATTGAACTTGCCCGGACGGGAGCGGCTGATATCTTGATGAAGGGAAATGTGGATACATCACGAATGTTGAAAGCGATACTGTCTCAGGAGAGCGGCCTGCGCACCGGAAGATTGTTGAGCGATATCTTCGTCTTTGAGTTTCCGCCGCGCCAGGGCAACAAGTTCATCATGATCACCGATGGCGGTATCACGTTGGCGCCGGATCTTCGTGAAAAACTCCAATTGATAGAAAATGCTGTAGACGTTGCCCGAATCCTCGGTAATCTTTGCCCGAAGGTTGCCCTCCTTTCTGCAACAGAGCTCGTCCTTCCCAACCTCCAATCAACAGTGGATGCAGCTGAGCTGGCCAGAATGAGCCGTCGTGGAGAAATCAAGAACTGCATCGTTGATGGTCCCTTGGCACTCGATAACGCCCTCTCAGCGGAGGCCGCAGCTGCGAAACGCATCGAATCACCTGTTGCTGGCCATGCTGAGATATTGGTCGCGCCGAACATCGAGACAGCAAACAATCTCGCCAAAGCAACGACGTATTTCGGTGGCTATCGCTTGGCTCATGTCGTCGTCGGTTCCCGGCTCCCCATTCTTATTCCGTCGCGTGCTGACAAGAGCGATGCGCGTGTTCTTTCGATCGCTTTAGGAATCGTCGTGGCCGCATCAACCACGGCCCGTGACGGTGTTCGTTCGGTTGCTGGGTAAGAAGCAGCATCCCGCGCTCCCAGCCACTGTGTAGACGTTCCCCCAAGTGATCCCAGTCCCTTCCGACGTACGCCCGCGAAGCAGCGTGGCTGCACGTACCCTTCGGCTTAGCCGACAGACGTTTCCCTTTGTTGAATTATTTGACAGCACGCGTTGAGGTTTTCAGCAACAATCTATCGCCATATACAGCACTACCTTAGACACAAGGGCAGGTATCCTGAAGGGCTCTTGATGAGAAGTCCAACGGGAGTTGGCTGCCAGATTTTCATCAATGCCGCTCCAGGCCGTAACGTGTTTGAAATCAACGAATTATCCGTCGCATTCCTGGTAATCGTTAAGGCGATCTGGCACGGGAATCTCATGTTGCATCACGGTGACAGTGCGGCCCATAAGGAGGACCGGCTAATGTCTTTCGTCTTGGTACTTCTGACTGTTGCGATCTTCGTCGTGGTTGAGCTCTTGTGGAGGTCGAGAAGGAATGAGGTCCGCGTTCCGAGGGATCTGCACATTGACGTGCCGAGGCGTGCGTTGGCCATCGACCGGTTCTTTCACCCGGGCCACTCCTGGGTGCTCGCAGGGGAGCATGACGCCGTAACAGTCGGTGTCGACGACTTCGCCCAGCGGTTCATCGGCACCGTCGACCGCGTAGATCTTCCGATCCCCGGGCAATCGATTAACCAAGGTCAGGTGCTGGCGACGCTTCACCGGGGGAAAAGGTCCCTCGCCCATGTTTCGCCCATCTCGGGCGTCGTCGTGGCAGTCAACGATAAGCTGGCTGGTGACCCGTCAATCGTTAACAAATCGCCGTATGACCGAGGCTGGACCGTGAAGGTGCGACCGACATCTCTGCAAATGGAGACTCGTAATCTCCTCAAGGGGATAGTTGCGGAACGCTGGATGGAGGCCGTGCGTATGGAGCTCATCCATTGGTTTTCCCCCCGACCGGGGACGGTGCTTCAGGACGGTGGATGGATTGTAGAGAGTGTGAGCGACCTGGTGAGTGATCACGAATGGAGCCGATTGGTAAATGATTTCTTCCCGATCTCTGAATCACCGAATGACAAAATGAACAATAGATGAAAAGGAGCGGATACCATGACAGTCCTGTTTGTCGTTATCACTATCGTGGTTTTCTTGGCGATTGATGCGGTTGTGCGCGCTGTTCGAGCGCGCCGCGGCATTCAGCCAGCCGTGGCTGTCGCCGGTCGTCAACTGCGGACGTATCCGGTCCGGATACCGGATGGGATTTTCTTCGCTCGATCTCACACGTGGCTTACGTTGTTCCCATCTGGGAAAGTGCGGCTCGGTCTGGACGATTTCGTGGGTAGGCTACTGGAGAATCCGGACGTGTGCTACCTGAAAGCCGTGGGTGACTCGGTGAAGAAGGGGGAGCCGATTCTTCAAGTCAAGGAGGGTGATCGATCCCTTACGATTCGAGCTCCTATGGATGGAGAAATTCTCGCGCGCAACGACGCAATGAGGCGACTCCCTGGGCTGTTGAAGGAGATGCTATTCACCGATGGCTGGGCCTACACGATGAGGCCGGATCGGCCGTCCGATCTTACGAAGATGCTGCTTGGCCACGAGACGCGCACGTGGATTGCCGATGAATTCAGGCGCCTACGCGATCTGTTTGCCGGGGGGGGCCGAAATCCTGACCTGGTTCCCGCTCTGCTCCAGGACGGCGGAGCGCCTGTGGCTGGCGCTTTGAAGCAGATGGATCAGGAAGTCTGGAGGCGTTTCGAGCAAGAATTCCTCGAAATCGAATAGGCGGGGCAAGCACATG
>VGWB01000022.1 GCA_016873755.1 Ignavibacteria bacterium
CCGGTTTGCGAAGAGGCAGCTGACGTGGTTTCGGGCCGACAAGAGAATTCGATGGATACCGATGTCAAAGGAGAAATCGAGCAGCGACGTGGCTGATGCTATAGCGGAGATCTTCCGAAGAACTCAGTCCAAACGTTGATTGGCTGAGACGTTCGTTGATTTTCCGGGGACTGTTGGCTATATTTAGTAGCGACGTAACACACGCGGCGTGGCGCAGTCCCATTTCGACCGACGAACGGAGTGAGTCGCTGTCGAAATGAGGATCCCGCTCCGCTGTTAGAGCGGACGTGGCGTCAATAGCACACAAGTTCGAAAGACAGTATTTCGGGGCGTGGCGCAGCCTGGCTAGCGCGCTTGGTTCGGGACCAAGAGGTCGTGGGTTCGAATCCCACCGCCCCGACAATCCCAAGAGCTCGTGGGATCCCTTTGGGAGAATCTCACCGCCCCGACTGAGTTTCCAGTTATTCTTATCGTTGAGAGGGGGCAGTATGCGGCTAACTTTATAGGTCCCGCTTCTTCTGCAGCCTCAGTTTACACACTCCAACCGGCTCGTGAACCTCGGCGCCTTCATCTTGTGGATGCTCACTGCTATGTGAGCGAGCACACAGGATCCAGGAGACGTCCTGGCGGCGTCTTTCGCCCTTGACCTGATACAAAGAATTGTCTATACTTTAATAGGCATCCCCGAGCATATCCATGGAACTTCGATGTCTCTAGGTATTGTTTTCAAGGGACCAGAGGGCATAGTTCTGGCCGCCGATAGCAGGGTCACGCTGATGGCCCAGGTTCCAGGCGGCCCCGTTTTACCGGCAACGTTTGACAATACTACAAAACTGCTGCGTGTTAGTGGGCAGGATTATGTTGGCATCGTAACGTACGGTTTGGGAGCCATTGGTCAGCAGAATCCAAGAACGCCGCATAGCTATATCCCCGAGTTCGAAGCCTCAATCAAGAAGAAGAGACTCAAAGTAGGACAGGTAGCCAACGAGCTCGGTAAGTTCTTCATGGGGATGTGGGTAGACCAAAAGATGCCAACGCCCGAACAGTGGGTTGGTCAGCCAGACTTGGTATTCCTGCTGGGCGGTTACGATGAGGGGGAAGCCTATGGACGCGTTTATGAGGTGGACATTCCTTCCCGACCAAATCCAAAGGAGTGGCACACATCTGATTTTGGCCCTGTGTGGGGAGGCCAGCAGGAGTTCGTTGGGAGGCTAATACATGGGTATGATCCCCAACTCATACCATTTGTCCAGAAAACCTTAGGCCTTACCGCAGAGCAGACTGACCTGCTATCGAAAGCGCTATCGCAAATGCAAGTAAAGATTCCATATCAATTCTTGCCACTTCAAGACTGCATCAATCTTTCGACGCTGCTCGTTCGGACAACAATGGAGATGCAGTCCTTCTATGTTGGCTTGCGTGGTGTCGGAGGCCACATAGATGTTGCTGCAATAACGAAAACGGGTGGCTTCCAGCCCATCAAAGAGAAAGAGGTGGCGAAATTATTCAATCCGAGGGACGCAAGATGAATCCTGACAAGACATATTCTGTAGATTCCAGCACATGGCTGGCATCAGGGGAAGTAATAATCTCACTTGCTTTTGGAAATGAATCTAGCGTTACAGGATGTCCCATGAAGACCAGGCCGTTCTTCATCCATAACTTCATTCGGCCATTTCCGGATACGATGTTAGCATCAGAGAAAGCCCTCGCAAGAGATTGGGACTCTCCTGAAGAGGATGTTGCATGGTCAGGTTTGTAAAAGGGGACGTTGTCACTCTACCATTTCCATTTTCAGACCTATCTGCAACAAAAAGACGTCCTGCTTTGGTCATTTCGGATCCCCTGGGTGATGATATCATACTTTGTCAGATAACTGCCTCGCGAAGCGATTCTTATTCGGTGGAGCTGAAACGTACTGATTTTGCCACAGGCTCCCTAACGCAAGACCCTTCATTCATCCGTCCGAACAAAATATTTACCGCTGAAACTCGTATCATCGAGAAAAGAATTGGCACGATCAATCCGAGAAAATATCGCGAGGTGTCGGAGAAAATCGTGAGCATTGTTTGCTAGATGTGGCCTCCAAAGGTATGCGATCCTCGTCTGTTTTGTTTCCCTCCACCTACAGTGGGTTTCCTGATTGCTCGAGGGCAACGCGTGACAGCTGTTCCTACGGAACCGATTTGCCCTTTTGAGCCTGACGACAACTTGATTGAATGCAACCCTTGCTGTTGAGATCGGATTGATCATCCTTATTGCTGGTTTTTCTTTGAACGGTAAGAGAAGTCACTGAGGGTAATGTGGGGGGAACTCATCCGCTCAATCCAACAAATCGCACTCTTGCCCTGACGGAGTCCTCGAATTTCGCTCTCCAGTGCAATCTCGCTGGGCTCAAAAGAATTCGGGACCAAGAGACCGTGGGTTCTGAGCCGAAGGCTCATCCGCCTCCGGCGGAGAATCCCACCGCCCCGACAATTCCCAGAGGCCGCGGGTTCTGCGCCTCAGCCAGCGGCTGATGAGCCTCTGGCTCGGGAGGCGCATCCGCCTTTGGCGGAAAATCCCGGCGCCCCGACAACGAAAAGGACACCTGATGGTGTCCTTTTCGTTTGCTGCAGAGATGGAGATCCCGGTCCACTTTGTGGGACGGACAAATCCGAGTGCCCCGTGGAGGTTCAGCCTAGTTTGATGGAAGTCCCGCGTTTTCTCAGCCAGAGTCTTAGAGCCGGCCCCCTGACATCCCGCCTCTCCTCATCTGCGGTTCCTTCATTGAATCTCGTGCCATTTTTGAGTAGTTTTGTATGAGAAGTACGAGAGTATTATGCCCTCCAGCATCATAGCCATCGTCGGTCGCCCAAACGTAGGAAAATCGACGCTGTTCAACCGGATTCTTGGTGTACGGGAAGCCATCGTCCACAACCTCCCGGGCGTCACCAGAGATCGCAAATATGCCGAGGCCGAATGGGCGGGAAAGCAGTTCACAATCGTAGACACGGGAGGATTCGTGCCGGATTCCTCCGATGTCTTCGAGCGGGCCATACGGGAGCAGGCACAGATCGCTATCGAAGAAGCGGATGTCGTCGTCTTCGTCGTGGATGCCGTCGCAGGTGTTGTCGGGCTGGATCGTGAGATCGCCCGGGTCCTTCGGAAATCGCAAAAACCCATCTATCTGGTCGCGAACAAAGTCGACTCTGCCAAACGTGAGATCGACGCGCAAGAATTTCACGAGCTCGGCCTGGGCGCACCGATGGCCGTTTCTGCACTGGCGGGGCGGCAAATCGGTGACTTTTTGGATGTCATCACCTCGACCTTCGGCAAGAATGGGGAGGAAGATGCAGGCGCGAAGCCTCTTCGGCTGGCCATCATCGGCAAGCCCAATGTCGGCAAGTCATCACTCGTCAATGCGCTCTTGGGGAAGAAGAGGCAAGTTGTCACGGAGATCCCAGGAACAACACGTGACCCCGTCGATTCGATCCTCCGATACAATAAGGAGGAGTTCATTCTCATTGACACTGCGGGGCTGAAGAAGAAACGAAGGACCACGGAGAGCCTCGAATTCTTCAGCGCTCTTCGAACATTGCGAAGCATCGAGCGAAGCGATGTCGCCATAGTCCTGTTTGATGCGAAGCGGGGGCTCGACGCGCAGGATCTGCATATTGTCGAAACAACGCTTGAGCGACGGCGTTCCTGTCTCATCGCTGTGAACAAGTGGGATCTGGTGGACAAGGAAACCGACACAGCGCGCAGCTACGAGTTGTTCATCAAACAGAAGGTTGGTCTGTACGATCATATTCCCATCCTGTTCATTTCAGCCCTCACAAAGCAGCGCATCTACAAGGTCATCGAACGCGCGAAGAAGATTCACGAAGAGCAAAGCAAGCGAATTGAAACGAGTGCGCTGAACGATGCTTTGCTTCCTCACATTGACCGGAACCCTCCCAAGTCGTCGAGCCCCAAGGAGATCAAGATCAAGTACATCACACAGGTAAGGACGAATCCCCCCACCTTCGCCTTCTTCTGTAAGGAGCCCCATCTTGTACAGGAATCGTACAAAAGGTATCTTACCAACAAGATCAGGGAGCAATTCGGCTTCGAAGGTGTTCCTCTTACACTTGTGTTCAAAGCCAAATAAGCACAACAGGCGCAGGCCATGTGAATGGAGAGCGTGTCTTTGGAACGGAATGAGCTGACAAGCCGCAGATATGGTTTCATGTGGATGTTCATAGTGTGCTTGTCCTGGACGTCGGTTGCGGACGGGGGGCAATCTGATAACAACTCGCTGCATACTCTGATCCTGGCAGGAATCCAGCATACGCTGAACCAGAGTTACCCGGAGGCCGACTCTCTTTTCCGGCTCACCGCAAGGGAATTTCCTGAACATCCGGCGGGTTATCTGTATCAGGCAGCGGTTATGCAGTCGCGCGCCATGGACTATGAGCTACAAATTGAAGAGTCCAGATTTGATTCCTTGCTGGAGCTGGGTGTCGAGAAAGCTGAATACATGATCAAACGTGACCCATCGTCGCCCTGGGGACACTTCTTCCTCGGGATGGCGTACGGGTACGATTCCTATGCCCGGGTATACCGTGGCAACTGGTTTGGTGGGGCACTCAAAGGATTTTCCGCCGTCTCCGAATTCAAGAAGGCGATTGCACTCGACTCTACCCTGTACGATGCCTATGCCGGTATCGGAACGTTCTATTACTGGCGAAGCCGTCGCACTGAGTACTTCAACTGGCTGCCTTTTCTCGGTGATGATCGGGAAAAAGGCTATAACTACGTCGACCAGACGATCCGGTTTGGTGTCTACAATCGTTACACAGCTATCACGGCGTTGACAGGCATCTGCCTCGATGCTGAGCGGTACGAGCAGGCCGAGCAGGTCGCCCGGATGGGACTGGAGCGATACCCTAGAAACCGGATTTTTCTATTTGCCTTGGCAACCGCTCTCGACAGGGGGAAGAGGTACCGGCAAGCGGCGGAAGCCTATGAGCGACTTCTGGAGAGCATTGTCGACGACGGCAACAATCATTACAATGAGATCGTGTGTCGGCTCAATCTAGTGAAAATGAAAATGGCTCTCTCCGACACTTCGGGTGTCCGGGACCATCTGGAGCTGATCCTCTCCTATGAGCAGATGCGCCTGCCTGAACACTTGCAGGCACGGGCGAAGGACAAGTTTCTCCAGGCCCGCGCGATTGCACGAACTCTGGCAGTCCGAAGGAACTGAGGAAATGAGCGCTTTCCGGGTGCTTGATATTTCAGGCGCGATACGTATATTCATTGATAGGAGCGTTCTGAACTAGCGTATGGTTGACGGTCAATACCAGAAAAAACTCGATGACCTCATCGGTGTATGTCGAAGGAATCTTCACACCGTTGATGAAGATCTGATTAGTCGTGCATTCACCATGAGCCTTGAGGCGCACAAACACGATCTCCGTGCATCGGGCGAGCCCTTCTTCCACCATCCGTACGAAGTTGCCATGATCGTCGCCAAAGAAATCCCGCTTGACGACGTCTCCGTTGCCAGCGCCTTGCTGCATGATGTTGTGGAAGACACCAAGTTTGAGCTCGATGATATCCGCGACGAATTCGGGGATACGGTGGCCGAGATTGTCGATGGCTCAACGAAAATCACAGACATCTTCCGCAGTCACGAAGTTACACAGGCCGAGAGCTATCGCAAGCTGTTGTTGTCGATGGTCAACGACATTCGTGTCATGCTGATCAAGTTCGCAGACCGTCTGCACAACATGCGCACGCTGGAGTATCTGCCTGTCGAGAAGCAACAGCGGTTCGCCCGCGAGACTCTCGATATTTACGCGCCCTTTGCTCACCGGTTCGGACTGGCAAAGGTCAAATGGGAGCTCGAGGATCTTTCGTTCAAGTTCCTCCATCGGGTGGAGTATGACCAGATCGCCCGCCAGCTTAAGTCGCGTCGACGTGAGCGTGAGCAGTACATCAGGAAGTTTACAGCGCCGATCGACAAGAGGCTTAAAGAAGAGAACCTCGTGTACGAAGTGGAGGGGCGGCCAAAGCATCTGTACAGCATCTTCAACAAGATGCTGAAGCGCGGAAAGCCGCTGGATGAGATCTACGACCTGTTCGCTGTTCGATTCATTCTGGACACGAAGGACAACAACGATTGCTTCATCGTGTACGGCGTTGTTTCTGAGACCTACAAGCCGATCCCTGAGCGTTTCAAGGATTACATCTCGATTCCGAAGAAGAACGGGTATCAGTCGATCCACACGACAGTCGTAGGTCCGGGTGGGAAACTCGTCGAAGTGCAAATCCGGACCCGTGGCATGCACGAAGTTGCCGAAAAAGGCGTTGCCGCGCACTGGATCTACAAAGAAAGCAAAGGCTCGATCGACGAAGAGCTGGAAGGCTGGGTGAACTGGGTGCGGGAGATATTCGAGCAGAAGAGTGACGAGACACCCAAGGAGCTTATGGAGAGCTTCAAGCTCAACCTCTACCAGGACGAAATCTACGTCTTTACCCCGAAGGGCGACCTGAAAATCTTGCCGCGCAATTCTACGCCTGTTGATTTTGCGTTCGAGATCCATTCGAATGTCGGGTTTCATTGTATCGGGGCAAAAGTGAACGGGCGTATCGTGCCCTTGAACAGCCTGCTGCGGAGCGGCGATCAGGTCGAGATCATAGCATCGAAGAACCAGAGCCCTAATCCGGATTGGGACAAGTTCGTCGTCACGCATAAGGCTAAATCGCATATCCGGCGGTGGATTCGTGAAGAGTTGAGGAAGAAAACCGACGCTGGGAGGGATCTCTGGGAAAAGAGGCTCAAACGACACAAGCTCCGCCTCGACGAGGATGAGCTCACCAGGCTGGTCCACGCGGCTCGGATTGAGAATGTGCAAGCTTTTCTCGTCAGGATTGCCGATGGTCAGATCAATCCGGATGTCTTCATTGAACAGTTTATTACGCAGCCGAAAGCTGCGACGAGTACCGAAAGTGCACGAGAAGCGGAAGAGCCACAGTCGCTGTTCAGGAAATTCATCAGCACTGCCCGGGAGGCGACCAGCGGTATCTCCATCCTTGGCACCACCGACAACTTCATGCACCAGTATGCGAAGTGCTGCAATCCCATCCCCGGTGATGATATCATCGGCTTTGTGACCATCGGTGAGGGAATCAAGATCCACCGCAAGGACTGCAAGAACGTGGTGTCAAAGCGTATGGCCGAGAGCGAGCGAATCGTTGAAGTAAGCTGGCCTCCGGCGAATGGTGCGGATTTCATTGCCGCTTTGCGATTGTTTGGAAAAGATCGGCCCGGCCTGTTGAGCGATGTGACCCACGCGATTTCAACCTACCAGAATACCAACATCCGAAGCGTGAACATCGACTCGCGCGGTTCGATGTTCGAGGGCCAGATCATTTTATACGTCAAGAACACGGATCATCTCTCGCGCGTGATGGAGAAGATCAGAAAAGTCGAAGGCATCCTTGAAGTAGAGCGGTTCAGCGGGTGATGCCATCGAGCAGGACGCGAAACCTCCGTGGGAGTTGAATACACTGGGACGAATTCTCGGCATTGATTTCGGCTCGCGGCGCATCGGGATCTCCATCAGTGACCCCCTGCAGACGATCGCGCAGTCACTCGCAACAATCCCCCACGACCGTTACGCCATCTCGCGGATCAAGGAGATCGTCGTTCGCGAGCAGGTCGACCTTATTGTCGTGGGTATGCCGTTGAACCTCAAAGGGGAGCGGGGGCAGAAGGCCCGGGAGGTTGAATCATTCATCGGCCACCTTCAGAGCCACACGAATCGTGAGATCGTCAGATGGGATGAGCGGTTCACGACTTCGCTCGCCCGCAACTCGATGGTGATGATGGGTACGAAGCGAAAAGAGCGGCGGGAAGACAAAGGTCGCGTCGACGCGATGGCTGCGGCAATTATGTTGCAGGGTTTCCTCGATAGCCGGAAGCGTTCGCCGAGTTGTTGAGATGAGAATCAAGGAACTACTGAGGTCTGCAGGTGCTCGCGCCTTCAACTGGGTGAAGGGGCACAAAGTACGGAGTGCCGTGATTCTCGCCGGCATGTGGCTGTTCGTTGAGATCGTGGCGCTTCCGTTCGGCGCCGTCAGCCGTCTCAGGACCGTGAATCCCGTTGAAACGGCCTTCATGCGCGAGCACGCCGCGCAAGCGAGGGAAGAGGGAAAGCCGTTCAAAACGACCCAACGGTGGATATCGGTCCGGCGAATTCCGAAGAATGTGATCGATGCCGTCGTTGTTGCCGAGGATGGAACCTTTTGGTCGCATGGAGGATTTGACTGGTTCGAATTTCGCGAATCCATCGAGCGGAATATCAAAGAAGGTCGCCCTGCAAGGGGCGCTAGTACAATCACGCAGCAGCTTGTGAAGAATCTGTTCCTGTCTTCCTCGAAGAATCCTCTGCGGAAGTTGAAGGAGTGGATCCTTACCTGGTACGTAGAGCAGACGTTGAGCAAATCGCGAATCCTCGAACTGTACCTGAATGTGATTGAATGGGGGAAGGGAATCTATGGCATAGAAGCGGCGGCGCAGCACTATTTCGGTAAGTCGGCAGCGGACCTGAACCGCGAAGAAGCAGCCCGGCTCGCGGCAATCATTCCGAGCCCTCGCCGGTTTCGAGCCGACCAGGAATCACGGTACGTTCTGCGACGCACCCGTATCATCCTCGAACGGATGACGGCGCGGGGGCTCTAGAAGAGGTTGTGTCATCGCTATGAATACGAAAGAACTCAAGCTCTTGTTGGAAGAGGGGGAAGGATTCCAGCTCGAATTCAAACGGAAAGTCTCAAGCCCTGAAAAGATCGCGCGTGCGTTGATCGGATTCGCGAACACGAAGGGTGGGACGATCCTGTTTGGCGTTGACGATGACGCCGGCATCATCGGTGTCGAAAGCGAAAAATCGGAAGTCGAGATGATCCAGACGGCCGGCCGGTATTTCTGCCATCCACCTATTGAGCCGACGATCGAGATCATTTCGTACCGGGGTAAGGACATCATCGCAGTGTCCATTGAGGAGAGCCACGAGAAGCCTCATTCGCTTCTCGGCGGTGATGATAACGGCGGCGATCACGAGAAGGTCCTGATCCGAGTGAACGACAAGACTGTTGTCGCGAGCAAGGAGGTCGTCAAAATCCTGAGGTCGGAGGGTCCCGATGCTCCGCCACTGCGTATCAGCATCGGGGACAACGAAAGGCGCTTGTTCGATTATCTGGACGAGAATGAAAGGATCACGGTTAAGCAGTTCGGCAAACTGGTCAACATCTCAGACAGAAGGGCTTCGAGAATCCTTATCCAGCTCGTCCGCGCAGGGATTCTCCGGATCCATACGCACGAAAAGGAAGACTTCTTCACAATGGCCTATTGAGTCAAGCGATGAGCGCTGCGCCAGATTCTGTTGAGCTCGAAAATCGCAATGCCATACGCCACAGCGACGTTCAGAGATTGCTTGATCCCGTACTGGGGAATCGCCAGTGCACAGTCACACTCGTTAATTGCCTCTTTCGAGACACCCGTGATTTCATTGCCGATAACCAGGCAAAGGGGGAAGTCGGTAGGTTTGACTGCGTAGTAGGGTATGGTTGAGTCCGTGAGCTCCAGGCAGTATGCTTTGACGCCTTCTTGTTTAACGCGAATGATCGCGTCCCGAGGTTGTTTCACATGCACCCACGGCACGCTCCGCGTCGCTCCCAAAGCGGTCTTTTCGATTTCTCTTCTCGGTGGCTTCGGTGTGAATCCTGTCAGAATTAGCTTTTGAAGGAGCACACCATCAGATGTACGGAAAATGGAACCGACGTTGTAGAGGCTCCGGACGTTGTCGACAACGACCGTAACGGGCAGCCGATCAGTGGGGCGAATCGATTCCAGGGTTGCCCGTCGAGACGCGATTTCAGCGTGGGTGAGTTTTCGCATTCCGGTCGATGATACGCCAAAATTGCGGGAAAAGAAACCTGGCGAGCAGTCGCGCAATGGCCCGCCGGGCGCGGCTGCAACAGTTCGCACCATGATAGCGAGCTGACTGGTTTGGGACAGTCGCAAAGGTCCGTGAACGCAGCAACGATGTCCCGGTCGGGGCAAGATGGCGCTCTGGAGTGATTTCGTTTCTGCTGGCGGTGCTGGTTGGGCGGCGGGATAACGTTTGCTCCAATCCCGGAATTTGGTTATATTTAAAGCCTAAAGTTGCAAAATTTGCGAAAGCTCATCATAGCAATCGACGGACCTGCGGCCTCAGGCAAAAGCACGACTGCAAAGCTCGTCGCTCAGCGTCTCGGCTATCTGCACATCGATACGGGGGCGATGTATCGAGCCGTGACTCTCCGCGTTCTGGAAGAGAAGATCCCTTTGGATGATGTGCAGAAGATCGGTGAATTGGCGGAAGGAACGCAAATCCGCCTCGAGCGATCAGGGTCTGGCAGTAGGATCTATGTGGATGGACGGGATGTAACGACGGATATTCGATCACCAAGCGTGACAAATTGCGTCAGTCTCGTGAGCAGTTACCGGTTGGTACGGGATGTGCTCGTTCGTGAGCAGAGGAGGATGGCGGAGAGAAGGGGAGTCGTCTTGGAGGGGAGGGATATTGGCACGGTTGTGCTGCCGAATGCAGATCTCAAGATCTATATGGTGGCTCACGTGACGGAGCGCGTGAAGCGGAGAAAGCGGGATCTCGAGCTGGCAGGATCGGTCGTCGATTCGGAAGCCCTGGAGCAGCAGATACTTGAGCGTGACCGCTTCGATTCGACGCGCGATGCCAGCCCGTTGAGAAAGGCTCCCGATGCCATCGAACTGGACACAACGGACTTGACGATTGAGCAGCAGGTCCAGTTCGTCGTGAGTCGGGCACAAAAGATTCTGAAGAGGTTATCGTGAGAGTCTCGATAGACAGGTTTTCGGGGTTCTGCTGGGGAGTCGTTCGTACCATCGAGATTGCCGAACAGGAGCTCGGGGAATCAAAGGATCTCTATTCTCTGGGAGACATTATCCACAATCCCGTGGAGATCCAGCGGCTGGGGGAGAAAGGCCTCAAGACGATCAGTGTCAGTGACCTGGAAAAGGCGAAGGGGGGAAGGGTTCTTATTCGGGCCCATGGGGAACCTCCTTCGACATTCAAACGGGCTGAAGAGTTGGGTATCACCGTCATCGACGCGACTTGTCCCGTGGTTACAAAAGTCCAGGAGCGTATTCGAAAATTCTATGTTGATGGTTATCAGGTTGTCATTTTCGGGAAGAAGGAGCATGCTGAAGTCATTGGGCTAACGGGCCAAACGAATGGTGAGGCCATTGTGATCAAAACCTTGGAGGAGATTGAAAAGGTCCGGCTCGATCGCAAGACCGTGCTCTTCTCACAGACGACGATGGACAAGCCGACGTTTCATGCAATCAAAGAGGAGTTGCAGAAGCGCATCAAGGACCTCGTCGTCGGATCCATTGAGGACGAAGCGATCGAGTTCCATGCCAAGGACACAATATGCGGACAAGTGTCCGGGCGGGACAAGAAGATACGTGAGTTCGCGCGGGCAAACGACGTTGTGATTTTTGTCGCTGGCCGAAAAAGCTCGAACGGGAAGGTCCTGTACGGAATTGCGAAGGATGCGAACCCGCGTACATATTACATCGAAGACGTTCCGGAGCTGCAGTCGGCGTGGTTTGAGAATATCGATACCGTCGGCATTACGGGCGCAACGTCAACTCCGCAGTGGCTGATGGAAAAGGTGAAGCTCGCGATCGAGCAGCAATTCGTCATCGAGCGGTCAGCGGTCGGTCAGGATAAGTAATCGAACAGTCATCCATAAATCACAAGCACGAAGAACACACCGGTCCAACTGCTCTACCACTCAGCGATGTGTTGATGACTGGCATCGGCGAGGGGAGAGCGGTTGATGGTACCAGATGTAGCAGTGCATTATTTTTGGAGGATTAATGGTTGAAGCAATGAAAGGCAAGAACGGTCTCGAGGAGAGAGAATACTCCGAAGCGGAATTCCAGGAGCTTGCGAAGTTGTACGAAAAGACAATGAGCTCCATCAGCCAAGGCGAGATCGTCAGGGGTCGGGTTGTTCACATCGGCGAGTCATACGTCGCAGTCGATATCGGATTCAAGTCCGAGGGAGCGATTCCGATCAGCGAATTCCCGAATATCAAAGAACTCAAGGTCGGCGATGATGTCGAGGTCTATCTTGAGAGCGTCGAAAACAAGGACGGCCAGCTGATCCTTTCGCGGAAACGGGCTGATTTTATGCGGGTGTGGGAGCGGGTTGTGAAGGCATTCGAGACGGGCGAAGTCCTCAAAGGGCGTTGCGTACGACGAACGAAAGGTGGAATCGTGGTTGATCTTCTCGGCATTGACGCGTTCCTCCCAGGCTCGCAGATCGATGTGAGGCCGGTGCGCGATTTCGACGCGTTTATTGGGCGGGAAATGGAATTTCGGGTTGTCAAGGTCAACCATCCTTCAGAAAACGTGGTTGTCAGTCACAAGGTGCTCGTTGAAGAAGAGCTTGCCGGCCAACGGAAGATGATTCTGGAGAGCCTTGAGAAGGGGCAAATTCTGGAAGGTCACGCGAAGGCGATAACGGACTTCGGTGTCTTCGTGGATCTCGGAGGTGTCGACGGCCTCGTGCATATCACCGATCTTTCCTGGGGACGAATCAGCCATCCGTCCGAGGTCGTCAAGCTCGATCAGACGGTAAACGTTGTGGTTCTGGATTTCGACCAGGAAAAGAAGCGCATTTCGCTTGGGATGAAGCAGCTCATGCCGCATCCGTGGGAGAACATCGGGCTCAAGTACCCCGTGGGCACGAAGGTGCAGGGCAAGGTTGTCTCTCTGACGGACTACGGCGCGTTCGTCGAGATCGAGAAGGGTATCGAGGGATTGATACACATCTCTGAAATGAGCTGGACTCAGCACATCAAACATCCCTCACAAATCGTCTCGATGGGTCAGATTGTGAACGCCGTCATCCTGTCGCTCGATAAGGAGGGGAAGAAGATCTCTCTTGGCATGAAACAGCTCGAACCGGATCCATGGCTGAACCTCCTCCAGAAGTACCCTGTCGGGTCCAGGCATACGGGGTCCGTCAGAAATCTCACGAACTTCGGAGTGTTCGTTGAGCTCGAAGAGGGAGTCGATGGTCTGGTACACATTTCCGATCTCTCCTGGACGAAGAAGATTCGTCATCCGGGAGAAGTCGTGAAGAAGAGCGACAAGATCGAAGTCGTCATTCTCGGCATCGACGTCGAGCAGCGGCGCATTTCGCTCGGGCACAAGCAGATTCAGGACAATCCCTGGGAGGTCTTTGAGACGACCTACAAGGTAGGCACTTCGGTCGACGGCAAGATTGTTCGCCTTATTGAGAAGGGCGTGATCGTCGAACTCCCCTTGGGTGTAGACGGATTTGTCCCCCTGTCTCAGCTTTCCCAGACCCCGGTGAAGAATATCTCCGAGTCATTCCGTGTGGGCGACACGCTTCCCCTGCATGTCATCGAGTTCGACAAGGACAACAAGAAGATCGTCCTCTCGGTGTTGGAGTTCCTTCGGGGCAAGGAACAGAAAATCGTTGACGAGTATGTTGCTTCACACAGGCTTTCGCCCATGACGCTCAAGGATGTGATGACGAGCTCCTCGATGTTCAGCGAGTCGAGTCCTGACGAATCATCCAATACGTAATGGTTTGGAGAAGAGAAAAGAGAGTTGTTCGTATTTTTCGGACAGCTCTTTTTTGTATCTATGAATCGCGTAGCCCTTCATACTCTAGGCTGCAAGCTCAACTACGCAGAGTCGTCGACAATCGGATGGCAGTTTCTCCAGCGGGGATACCGGATTGTCGGTATCGACGAACCGGCCGAGGTCTGCCTGATCAACACCTGCAGCGTGACGGAGCGGGCGGATAGAGAATGCCGGAAAATTGTCCGAAGAGCCCTGCGGGGATCGCCGCAGGCGTACGTTATCGTTGTGGGATGCTATGCCCAGCTTCAGCCCGAGGAGATGGCCGCGATTCCCGGGGTCGACCTTGTCCTTGGCAGCAAAGAGAAGTTTAACCTCTTTCAGTTCGCGGACGGATTCCGGAAAACCGGGGCGGCTAGGTGTGTCGTCTCACCCGTTGACAAACTGGATACCTTCGATGCCGCCTCATCCCTCGGCTTCTCTGACCGCACAAGGGCTTTTCTGAAAATCCAAGATGGATGCGATTACGGCTGCTCATTTTGCACGGTCCCCCTAGCACGAGGGGGAAGCCGGAGTGCTGGTGCCACGGGCATCCTTGCTCAAGCCAGAGCCATTCTAGGGGCCGGCTACAAGGAAATCGTTCTCACAGGGGTCAATATTGGGGACTACGGGAGCAAGACAGACTCGGATCTCCCGGGCCTGTTGGGTCAGCTAACTGCGCTGGAAGGTCTCAAAAGGCTCCGGATCAGTTCGATCGAACCCAATCTTCTTACGGATGAACTGCTTGAGTTTTGGCTGAACAACCCCGTGATGTGCAAGCACTTCCATATTCCGCTTCAAGCTGGATCTAATGAAGTTCTGAAGCTGATGAGGCGCAGATACACGCGGGATGTGTATGCCGAGCGAGTCTGCACCATCAAAGCGGCGCGGCCTGAAGCCGGGATCGGCGCTGATGTTATCGCTGGTTTCCCGGGTGAGACAGATGTGCTTTTCGAGGAAATGTATGGTTTCCTCGTGGACTTGCCCGTTTCTTATCTTCACGTTTTCACTTACTCGGAGCGCCCGGGGACCCTTTCCGCTCAAATGACAAACCAAATTGAACCAAGAGTGCGTCACGAACGGAGCGAGCGCCTGAGGATTCTGGGCGAAAGAAAGCGCCGCGCGTTCTATGAGGGATTTGCCGGGAAGACGGCTGAGGTTCTCTTCGAAGGAGAAAGGGAGAAAGGGTGGATGACGGGGCTTTCCGGCGAGTACGTGCGTGTGAACGTCAAGACTGACCGGCAACTGGAAAATCAGATTCGAAAAGTCACGATTCATCACATCGACAATGGAGGGTGCATCGGCGAAATTATTGATACCTCGCTTGATCAGCGATCCAGATTTCGTCCAAAGCAATGCAAGGAGGCAACGTGCGCCTGAACCTTATCTCGAGGTGTGCCCTTTTCTTCTCGGTCACACTGTTTCAGCTTGCCGCTGCACAGACCGACGTACGGGAAGCGCTTTTCACGCGGACGCGTGGTTTTCCCGCGCACCGTCCGGTCGAACTTCACCTTCAATCTCCTTCTCAGGGCCAGAAGTCCGTGACTCTGGCTGTCGTTTATTCTCTTCTCCTTCCGGGCATGGGGCATCTGTATGCGGATAATTTCTCCACCGGCAAGTTCTACCTCATAGGGGAGACCGGTCTGTGGATCACGTATGCCGGTTTTCGGCTCCGTAGTAGTTGGCTCCGAGGAGACGCGCGGTCTTTTGCAGCGCAGCACGCTGACGCTGACTTCGACGGGAAGAATGATCAGTTTGCGGTCGACATTGGCAACTTCAACAGCCTTCGGGACTATAACGAGGCAAAGCTGCGAAATCGCGAAGACGAGAAGCTCTATGATGCTTCACGAGCTTTCTGCTGGCAATGGGACAGCGATGCAAATCGTCTGGCATACAAGGACCTGCGGATACGGGGTGATGAGGTTCTGAGGAATTCCCAATTTGTCATCGCGGCCATGGTGCTGAACAGGCTGATCGCCGCGTTTTCCGCAGTCCGCTCGGTTGCCGACTACAATCGGGCTTCCAGTCTGGGTGAGTCGTGGCGCTTGGATGCACGGGTTGCCGGCGGATTGCCCACCGCTCACGGCATTGAGTTGACGTTGACGAAAAACTTCTGAGGCCCCCATACGGCAACATATCGCATCCCGCCGGGCTGAGCGGGATTTTTCTTTTACAGGGCTATGTGGAACACCAAGCTGACCATTGAATATGATGGAACGGATTACGTTGGCTGGCAAATTCAGCCGAACGGGCGGTCCATCCAGGGGGAGCTTGAAGGCGCGCTTGGCCAGATTCTGCAGCAGAGTGTTCAGATCGTTGGCGCAGGAAGAACCGACGCGGGTGTTCATGCACGAGGCCAGGTAGCGAATTTCAAAACATCACAAGACGTCGAGCCTCGCGGTCTTGTCAAGAGTCTTAACGGCGTCCTGCCAGAGGATATCGTCGTTCTGTCGGCTGGGAACGTGGAGGAGAGTTTTCATGCCCGCTACAGCGCAAAGGCACGTGTTTACCGATACGAACTGGCTCTTCAGCCGACGGCGCTGCGGCGGAATTACTCATGGTATGTCGGTGGATTTGCTTTGGATATGGATCTTCTGAACTGCTGCGCGGCGCTGATTGTGGGTGAGAAGGATTTCCGATCGTTCTGCAAGGCGAATTCAGGGGCTGAGGACTTCCGCTGCAGTGTATTGACAGCCGGGTGGAAACGCGAGGGCTCACTGCTGGTGTTTGAGATCATGGCAGATCGATTCCTCTACGGTATGGTGAGGGCCTTGGTGGGAACCATGGTGGAAATCGGACGCGGCTATCGACCTCTTGAGGATTTCGGGAGAATCCTCGATGCGCGGGATCGCCGAGAGGCAGGCATGGCTCCGCCAGCAAAGGGATTGTTCTTGGAACGGGTCATTTACTAAGGGTGGACTGGTATGAGAACAGTGACAAGAAACTTCGCTCTCGCCGTTGCTTTTTCGATCACGAGTCTGAGCTGTTCAGGGTCATTGGAGAGTCTGAAGCGCTTGAACATCTTTCCGCCTGAACGGGATATCGAACTGGGCTTACAAATCGAGCGGGAGATTCGCAAGAACCCCAAGGAGTATCCGATTCTCCAAGACAGGCCGGCCATCAAGGCATACGTCGAGCAAATCGGCAACAAGATCCTCGCGTCCTCGGAGATCAAGTACAAGGAAGTCTTTGCATACAAGTATGAGGTTATCAACGACGACAGCACCATCAACGCCTTCTGTACCCCGGGCGGGTACATTTACGTCTATACAGGGTTGATCAAATTCCTTGACAACGAAGCTACACTGGCCGGCGTGATAGGTCACGAGATCGCCCACGCTGAACTTCGCCATGCGACGGGCAGGATGACAAAAGCTCTCGGATTAGAGCTGTTGGTTGCGGTTGTTCTGGGGAACAAACCGTCCGATGCAGCACGGATCGGTGCCAACCTGTTTGCTGGTCTGAGCCTGCTGGCGAACAGCCGCGGGGATGAGACACAAGCCGACATTTACTCGATCAGATACATGCAATCAACAGAATACTATCCCGGCGCAATTCGGTTCTTCTTCGAGAAGGTGCTTGATGCGAGTTCTCGGCGCGGCGGAGCGTTCGAGCGCCTGCTTTCAACGCATCCGTTGCCGCAGGATCGGGTGGAGAATGTGCAGAAGATGATGAATCAGATGGGCAATCCTCAGATTGCCGAAGCCAATCTATTCTCGAAACGTTATCAGGAGATGAAGAAGGGACTTCAGTGAGTTGGACGGCGTTGGTTGCTTCTTCCTCCCGTTTGCTTTACATTGAAAATGAAGAATGCGACGAGATGCACGTCGCGACCTCAAGAAGAGGCTGACGTTGAATTCGTTGACAGAATTCCTGAAAGCAGTGCTTGTCAAGTTGGGACTCCTGAAGGGCCGGCTTTCCGAAGAGGAGTTGAAGCGGGTCCTGGAAGAGGGGAGCATCAGCGGCGCGATTGACAAGACCGAGCATGAGCTGATCAAGAGCATTTTTGAGTTCACGGATACTACGGTCAAAGAGATCATGGTTCCCCGCCCAGATGTTCTCGCCGTAGACATCTCGATGCCCCGGGATGCTTTGATCCACAAAGTCATCGAAGAAGGTTACTCCCGTTTGCCTGTCTACAATGGGACCCTTGACAACATCATCGGGGTTGTTTACAGCAAAGATCTGCTCAGCCTGCTTGAGCATCGGGATCTGATCGTGCTTCAGGATATCATCCGGCCCGCCTTCTTTGTCCCGGAGTCCATGAAGATCAGCCAATTACTGCGGGAATTCCAGCAAAGGAAAGCCCATCTCGCCATCGTCGTGGACGAATTCGGAGGCACGGAAGGTCTCATCACCATGGAAGACATCGTTGAAGAAATCGTCGGCGAAATACATGATGAATACGACGAGGTGGCCAAGAGCTTTGAACCCGCAAAAGACGGTACGCAGATCGCAGACGCACGTTTGAGTATCGGCGATTTCAACGAACAGCTCGGTGCAGAGATTCCGGAATCGCCGGATTACGACACGATCGCAGGATTCCTCCAAAAGACCTCCGGCAGGCTTCCTGATGTTGGCGAGGAGATCAGGTTTGGCAGCCTCGTGTTCACGATCGCCGCGAAGTCGGCCCGGCGAATTCGCCTGGTGCGGGTAACCCGCCTGCCGACGGCTGCACCCGACCTACCTTCCGAGTAGCCCTCGCTCGTGTGCCGTATGGATGGCCGAGTGTCGCTGCGATCCAGCCGAGCGACGTAACCACATTTCGCGATAGCCATGCAGCAAGACCTGTTCGTGAAGATCTGTGGTATCACTAGTCTTGAGGACGCGCTGCACGCCGTGCGCTGTAGGGCCGATGCTATCGGCTTTGTGTTCCACGACGAAAGCCCCCGCTTCATCTCTCACCCTCGGGCGGCGGAGATTTCGCTGCGTATGCCTGAGCACGTGTCGAAGATTGGCGTCTTCGTGAACGCGTCGGCGAAGTTCATCCACGACATCGTGAACCATGTGAAGCTCAGCGCGGTGCAGCTCCACGGCAGCGAAGGACCCGATGATCTTGTCAGCTACGAGATCAGCGTCATCAAAGCATTTCAGATCAGCGATGATTTCGATGTCGAAGTCATGCGGAACTATATCGTTGACGCCTTCGTCCTTGACGCTCACAAGGAAGGGAAACACGCCGGAACAGGGAAGATGTTCGATTGGAACATCGCCATCAAGGCGAAGGAATATGGCAAGATCATTCTTTCGGGAGGCCTCACCCCCGATAACGTTGAAGAGGCGGTGCGGTTTGTGAGGCCGTACGGCGTCAATGTCAGCAGCGGGGTCGAGAGCAGTCCGGGGAAAAAGGATCCGGCCAAGGTGAGGGAATTCATCATCCGGGCCAAAAGCATCCCGCTTTCTTACGCAGAAAACGACCTGTAGAAATAAGGACTCTCCATCAATGCCTTTCCCGGCGCTGTGCCCGGTTTTCAACAACTATCCCGCTCATCGATCCGCAACTTCTTGAAATACCCTGAGCGTAGCCTGGGCAGTCTTCTGGGCACTGAACTGCCTGGAACGTGCAATCCCTTTTCTCCCCAACTCGTTCCGCAAGCTCGCATCGCTGAGGAGCCTCCCCAGTTGCTTCGACATCCCACCGAGATCGTGTGGATCGACCATGATCGCGGCGTCGCCCACCACCTCGGGGAACGAGGAGGTATTCGAACATAGAACCGGGATGCCGCAGGACATCGCCTCCAGGGGTGGAAATCCGAATCCTTCATAGAGAGAAGGATATGCAAACACGGTCGAGAGATTGTAGAGGGCGGGAAGATCCTGGCGATCCACGTATCCAAGGAACCGAATCCGCCTCCCAAGCTGAAGCCGTCCGATCTCCTCGTGGATCGATTCGACATACCAACCGGGCCTTCCGGCGATGATGAGTGTGAAGTCACTTCGTTCTTCCGCGGTGAGCATCGCAAATGCCTTGGCCAGGCCGACAATGTTCTTGCGGGGCTCTATCGTCCCCACGTAGAGCACAGCCTTTTCCGGAAGTCCGTACTTCGCTTGCGTAGTTGACAGACGTCTTCGGTCATTTATCGGCACAAAGTCCTCATCGATCGAGTGATAGATGACCGTGACCCGTTCCTCGTTAACGGCATGGAGCTCGAGCAAGTCGGTCTTTGTCGCTTCCGATGCAGTGATGATCTTGTCGGCCCGACGGGCGGCGTTGGCAACAAAGATTTTCTGCCAGAAGTACATTTTGCGTGTGAAGGTTTCGGGATGCAGCAAGCCGATGAGATCGTGAATCGTGACGACGAAACGGGGACGCTTCAGCCGGTTCCGTTTCGCATACACGAACGGCAGTACGGGCAGCGCGTACGCCGGTGCAAAAAATAGATCGACGGAATGGCTGGCCATGAACCTCGGCAAGAGGAAATTTTCCCAGAAGCGGTTGCGTCCTATCCGGTCGTAACCCTCGATGAAGATCGTGTTGAGGTTGGGTGCATGGAGATCTTTGACCGGCTCAACGAGGAACAGGAAATACTCGTTGGCTCGGTCAATTCCGAGAAGTGACCGTACGATCCGTTCTGCATAAACGCCTACGCCCGTCCTGCCGCTCACGATTGTCCTGCCATCGATAGCGATACGCATTGTCGTCCCGCTCTAAACAGTTGGAGGATTCGCGCGTACGACCGAGACGAGTTCCCTCAGATCCTCTGTCGTGATGCCTCTGACCAGGAACAGGACCGCTCCATAGATGATGACGCAGGCGCTCATCAGCAGCAACACGTGAAGCTCAGGCCTCATAATAAGGAACAGGACGACCGCAAGGTTGGCGAGACAGATGCGCGCGAGCGACTTGAGAGCGACAGGTCTTTGGATTTCCTTCCGCATCCGAGTGTGGAGAAAGCTGAGTCCCAGGATCTCAGTCAACACAGTCGTGATCGATGCGCCGACCTGGGCATAATGGGGAATGATTATGAGGTTCGCCACGACATTGAAGATGACGTTGACGGTCGTGACTTTGAGGACAAACCTCTGCTGGTCCATGGCCCCCAGAGAATTTCCGAAGAGGTTTGTGAGGTAGACAACCGGAATGAACCAGACAAGAATCGATAGGCAGATCGCAGCCGGAGCGTACTCGGGCGCGAACAAGAGGGCAATGATCTCGCCCGAGAGGAAGGTCGTTATGACCGCGACCGGCAAAGCAATCATAAGAAGAAGTGTGGCGCTTCGTTCAAGAACACGTGCAACGTCCTCCTTGTAGTTCCCATAGCTCTGACTGACAAAAGGAAAGACGGCGCCACTTACAGCCGCGGTGATCATCATCAATGGAAGGATAAGATTGTACGCGGCCCGGTATATTCCGGCGGCTTCATCGCTGATGAATTTCGCCACCAGAACGGTGTCGAAATTGAAGTAGACAGATGTGAAGATCGTTGTGAGTGCGAACGGCAGTCCTCCTTTCAGCATGGTCAGCATGAAATTGAAATCCTGCTGAAGGGTCGGATGGGTGAACCGGACACGGACGAGCACATACGTTGCAGCGACCGATGCGAGATTCACGAGTCCGAGCACCGACAGGAGGGGCAAAAGGCCGGTGTCGAACCAGACGGAGAGAACGATGACGGTGAACTCGGCAACACGGGCCAGCGAGAGCAAGCCCGTCTCGTAGCTCACCCTGTTCATCGCACGGAACAGGGACCCGAATGTCGTCCAGTAAGTCCTCAGAAGCGTCACGAGCCCCGCAAGCGCGACCACGAAGAAGCGCTCGCTGCCAAATGAATCCAGCACGCTGACGGTGATCGACAGCGCTATGAAGACCAGGAACGTCAGAAAACCCTTCCACACCAAGGCCGCGCCAAGCTGTCGGGGAATCTGATCAGCCGAAAGGCGAGGCACCTCGCGCATCAGATAGGTATCCATTCCCAGGTCGCAGAGCGGGATGAACAAGGCCGCAAGAGCAAACGAGTAGTTGTAGATCCCGAAGAGCTGTGTGCCGAGATAGTTCGCCAGCAGGATGAACGAAACAAACGCAAGGAGCTTTGTCAGAACGTGGAATCCCAGCAAGAGGAGTGAATTGCGAAGGACGGAGCGACTTTGGATTCGTTCTTGCAAAGATGGCGAGGAGATATTTGTCGGATGGTCGATCGGCGATTCGCTGTCGGGAGATTGTGTCGGTGTCTCCCTCTTCAGCTTGCGCCGGAACAATGATACCGAAAATCCGATGGTTAGTCAAGGCTTTGCAGCGAGCACAGTTAAATCGAGAAGCTCATCGCGAAGCGCTCCCGCTTGAGTTTCGAGGTCCGACTGGTTATATTCTTGGCGGGTATTCGAAATGGACCCTGGCTTGACCACGTACGCCTGAACCCGCATGGCCCACATTGCCATCGATGCGCGCAAATACTTTGACTTCGGAATAGGGACGTACGTTCAGAATCTCTCCAACGCGTTGTCCAAGCTGGACTCGCCGCACAGGTATTCGCTGCTTGTATCAGAGGATGATTTCTCACGTGTCGATTGTCCTGCTCGCTGGACAAAGGAGGCCGTCCACCACAGGAAGTACTCTCTCGGTGAGCTCTTCTTGTTTGGTTATCAGGTCAGGGGATTCGGTGTGGACATGTTTCACGCGCCGCATTACACATTGCCAGTGGGCCTCGTGGGCAAGTCGGTGGTGACGGTTCACGATCTGATCCATCTGAAATTCCCCCGATACTTTACCGCTGTCCAGAAAGCCTATGCTCGAATCGTCCTTTGGCACGTGGCGCGCAACGCAGGTGCGATCATCACCGGTTCGGAGCACACGAAGCGGGATGTCGTCGAAACACTGAAGGTGAATGAGCGTAAGGTGTATTCTATTCATCACGGTGTTCAGCCCGGATTCCAGAAAGTGCTGGAACCGGGGAGGATTCATGCATTCCGGGAGCGCTTCAGCCTGCGCAATCCGTATGTCCTCTACGTCGGCAACATCAAGCCCCACAAGAACATCCCCACGCTTCTCAGAGCTTTCGAGCGGATCGCTGCAAGCTACAAGGACCTTGACCTTGTCTTCGCCGGTGAACTCTTGTCAAAGAACAACTACCTGACGAAGCTCGTACAGACACTTGGCATTGGACGCCGCATTCGAGATCTGGGACACCTTGCCACGGAGGAGTTGGTCCGTTGCTACAGTGAGGCGGAGGTGCTCGTCTTGCCGTCACTCTACGAGGGATTTGGGTTCACAGCGGTGGAAGCGATGGCATGCGAAACCCCTGTTGTGGCAGCCAATACGTCTTCTTTGCCAGAGGTCGTGGGGGAGGCGGGCCTCATCTTTGAGGCGCTGGATCCGAAATCACTTGAGGACGCACTCCGGACCGTGCTGTCGGAGCCACAAACGAGAAGGAGACTTGCAGAAGAAGGAAAGAGGAACATCCGTCGGTTTTCATGGGATCAGGCTGCACAAGAGACGCTTCGAGTATACGAAACAGTCTTGAACCAGAAATGAAACGTCTGAGTCGAATCGGGATCTTCGGCGGGTCGTTCGACCCTCCGCACATGGGGCACCTTATCATCGCCGAACTCGTGCGGCAACAGCTTGCGCTAGACAGGGTCGTTTTTGTGCCTGCATTCACACCACCGCACAAGAAGGGAAATCACGCCTCCACGGCATTCGATCGCCTGCACATGACGCGACTCGCGGTGAGGGGAAACCCGCATTTCTCTGTCTCAGATCTCGAAGTCCGGCGAGAGGGCATTTCCTACACCGTCGACTCGCTGCGAGTTTTCAAGCGACGCCATCCGCATGCGCGGCTGTATCTCATCATCGGCAGCGACACTCTTGGTCAATTCTGGCAGTGGAAATCACCTCGTGAAATTCTTTCCCTGGCAACCCCGGCGGTTTACTCGCGACCCGGCTTCGAGCGTGCACGCGCTCCGAGAGGCAGGCCGCTCGCTCGTATCAAAGGCCCACTGCTGCAGATCTCGTCGACGCAGATCCGAAAGAGGATTGCGGCAAAGAAGTCCGTTCGGTATCTCGTTCCCGATGCCGTGCGCCAGCTGATCCTCCGGCGGAACCTTTATTCTAGATCGCGCATCTGAGGTCGCTCCTTGAAAGCAACCGCTCCCGGCAGCAACGTCCCGTTCGTTCCCGCCGCCGATTCTTGTGTATCTCAAACGAACCGATGGGCACCAGGGAGGCGTCGCGGTTCGGTTGGGGGTCGGATCGCTGAAGGTACCTTACTGACATGACTTGTAGAACGACCGTCCTGCCGGGCGCCACTGTTCGACAACAAATTCCTTGCATCTTTCAACAGTTCCTGATAGTCTCAAACTCACGTCTATTCATCATCTTCACAACGGCATCATAGAAAGGGTTCACCGCCATGCGAAACATTCTCAGTGCTGTCGGTGTTGCTTTCCTGCTTTCGGGATGTGCAATCATCCGGCCTTCTTCCGGCTCGGGTGCTGCAAAACCTGCTGACACGACGGCTGCGAGGCCGTCAACGGGAATGAAGCAGTACGGCCAGGTCGTCACGAAGGAGGCAAAATCCGACACAGGTGTTTTCATCATCCACCGTGTCAAGGACAAGCTCTTGTACGAGATCCCGCAGAAAGAGCTCAACAAGGAATTCCTCCTGGTGAGCAATCAGGCGAAGATTCAAACTGGACTCGGCTACGGCGGTGATGCAGTGAACCGCCAAGTCGTGAAGTGGGAACGGGTCGGTGATCGAATCCTGATACGGAGCGTCATACATACCTCAGCCGCAGCGGATAGCCTTCCTGTTTCCTACGCGGTCAAGAAGGCGAATCTCCCAGCCATCATCATGGCGTTCGATATCCAGGCGATGAACAAGGACAGCTCGAACGCGGTCATTGACGTCACGGATCTATTTACAGCGGATGTCCAGGAGATGGGGATGGGCAAGTCGACGCGGCAGCGCCTGCAGGTACGCCGGTTGGATTCAAAGCGGTCGTTTGTCGAGTCCTGCAGAACATTCCCCGCCAATATTGAGACCGAGGCGACACTGACGTACGAAGCTGCACAACTGCCGGAGGCGAACAATCTGAGCAGCGTCTCGATGACGATGCACCACTCCATGGTGCGCTTGCCGGAGGTCCCGATGCTGCCCCGGCTCAAAGACGATCGCGTCGGCTTTTTCAGTTATTCACAGTATGATTACGGCTTTGATTCGCAGCGTGCAGAGCGGCGGGAGTACATCGCAAGGTGGCGACTTGAGCCAAAGGACCCTGAGGCCGTAAAACGCGGCGGGCTGAGCGAGCCAATCAAGCCCATCACGTACTACATCGATAGGGGCGTGCCCGATAAGTGGCGTCCGTGGCTCAAGAAAGGTGTTGAAGACTGGCAAGTTGCTTTCGAAAAGGCAGGATTCAGGAACGCCATCATTGCGAAGGACGCACCGAGCGAGAAGGAAGATCCCGCGTGGAGCTCAGAGGATGCGCGATACGCAACGATCCGATGGCTGCCCTCCCCGATCGAGAATGCATACGGGCCGCATGTGGCTGATCCCCGCACAGGCGAGATCCTCGATTCGGACATTGGTTTCTTTCACAACGTGATGAACCTGGCGCGGAATTGGTATTTCGTCCAGGTCGGAAATGTCGATCCACACGCCAGGAAGCTTCCGTTGCCGGACAGCCTGATGGGCGAGCTATTGCGCTATGTTGCTGCGCACGAGGTCGGGCACGCCCTTGGATTCCCGCACAACTTTAAGGCAACTGCCCTTTATCCAGTCGATAGTTTGCGCAGCGCCACATTCACAGCAAAGTACGGGAATGAGGCGTCCATCATGGACTACGGCCGCTTCAACTACGTAGCGCAGCCGGGGGACAACGCCCGATTGATACCGATGATTGGGCCGTACGACAAATTTGCAGTGGAATGGGGCTACAGGCCGATCATTGGTGCAAAGACACCAGATGAAGAGAAGCCGGCGTTGGGCAAGATCGCTGCGCGCCAGGAGACGGAGCCCTATCTCCGCTTCGGCGTTTCTGATCCGAACGACCCGACCGTGCAAACAGAGGATATGGGAGATGATCCTGTCGCCGCGACGCGATATGGACTGAAGAATATCGGCAGCATCGCTGATATGCTCATCGGAGCGACGACGAATGAGGGAGAGGACTACGGCACGCTGCGCGAGGTACACGGACAGCTCCTTGCACAACGTGACAGAGAACTGGGGCACGTTGCCTCGTACATCGGCGGCATTGTCAAGACCGATCGCGTGGCCGGGCAACAGGGTGTCGTCTACACGCCGGTATCCCGTGAAAAACAAAAAGAGTGCATGGCGTTCTTGCAGAAAGAGGCATTTCGAGCACCAACGGAATTGCTGAAGCCAGATATCCTTGCCCTGATTGAGCCGATGGGGGCGGTGGATCGAGTTCTTCAGGGGCATCGACAGATGCTGAACATCCTGCTCAACACCGACCGCATGGCCCGTCTGATCCACACGGCAGCGATTTCCAAAGGGAATCCGAAGCCGTACCCGCTCAGCGAAATGCTCAGCGACCTCAGGCAGGGCGTCTGGAGCGAACTGAATGGAAATCCGGTCAAGACAGATGTGTATCGCCGCAACCTCCAGCGTGCCTATATCGATGCAATGGACAACAAGCTAAATCCACCTCCGTTCACTCCACCGAGCGGCTTGCCGCCCGGCGTCGTGATCCGTCCCCCCACTCCACTTCCCGGTGAAGCGCGGGCGCTTATCCGAGCCGAACTGCTCGACCTCGACGCCATGCTGAGGGGGGCAATGTCACGTGCAGCAGACAGGGAGACCAAGGCACATCTGCAAGACAGCCGCGATCAGATATCGAAGATCCTCTATCCGGAAAAGAAGTAAGGAGAGAGGGTCGACCGTTCTTCGCCAGAGCTAGGAACAAAGCCCGACAGCGATCCGTGCTGCCGGGCTTTCTATTTGGTGAGAAAGAGAATTTGTTTGCGAGTGTACTCGCGCGCTCCTTCTGGCGTTTCCATCCTGAGAGCGATGGTGAGCTCTGGCCCGTCTCGTTTGACGACGTTCGCGCCGACGATTTGTTTCACCGTCTGCGAAGGATCAGCAACCACGAGCTCATAGTCCTTGCCGGGTTTCCCTTCCAGGATGAGAACATATGCTCCCTCTTCGAGCCTCTCTTCGATAATCCGCAGTCCGCCGGATTCCTCAGAACGTTGGGCAAGTGGCGCGGGGGGAACCACCGCAGTCCCTCCGGTATGAACAAACGCTATGTCGAAACGTTTCGCGAGAACGAACTCCACAGGATGCACACCGTGATGACTCTGCACAACGTACCGCTTTTTCATCCGTTGGGTCCCGATGATGTACTCTGAAATAAACGTGCCCAGAGGAAGCCGCGGCTGGAAGTAGATCTGGATGGGGGAGGAGCCTGAGGTGCGGAATTCAAATCGCGTGACGCCGTGTTCCTTCCGCATACGCAGGTGGACACGCTGATCGCCAAACCGGATTTCTTCGACCTCAGCCCAATCCCACTGTGGCGGGAAGTACGGTCGTATGTCGAGTCTCCTGCGCGGAACATCGCACCGAAGCCGAAGCATCCCTTCCAGGATCGGTTGGATCACCATCGATTCGGACCACGCCTGGTGGGAGCAGACTCCGGCAAGTTTGAACTCCAGTCCATGAAACACCTCAGCCACATAGCCGGGTGCGAAGAACTTGTATAGCATCAGATTGCTCAGCAGGTGGCAAAATCCCTGGACGGGCCTATCCGCGGCGAATTCCGCCAATGAAGTCCATCCTGTGAACAACGGCCAGACACTTCCGCAATGATACCCCGTGGGCACGAACATCGGATTGCTTCTGGCAACAATGCGCACCCCCCAATCCGCCGTGAATTCTGCCGATGCAAATTCCGCCAGGCACCGACCGAGTTTTCCTTGATCGCCGAACCCGAAGTATATCCCGACCGCCGACAACGTTGTCTTCTCCCGGTTGAACGTGCCGTCCGCATTCTTTGCGAAATAGAAGAAGCCCGTTTCGGGATTCCAGAATTCCCGCCGTAGGATATCCTCGACGATCCGTGCCGTCCGGTGCCACCGAGCCGATTCTCGCCTCCGTCTCAGAATGGAAGCTACGTACCCGGCCTCTTCTAGAGCTTGACCCCAGCAGCAGGCGAGATAGTGTTCTGCGTGCGCGGGAAAGAGCTGACCACCTTCTACCCATCCATGGCCAACATTTGTGTTCTCGATCAGATGATCTCCGTCGGTATCACAGCTGAAGCAATACTTCATCGCCTTGACGAGACTCGGAAATAGCTTCTGAGCCAGAGACCGATTGCCCCCCGCCCGGAGATAACGCCCCATGAGAATTGCGTAGAGAGGCGTAGCATCGGCGGAATCATAGTGCGCGTGGCCGCTCGTTGTCAGCTCGTGCAGGATCTTCCCGTCAACATCCTGATGCCGACCAAGAAATTCCAGTACGTCCCCGACTTTCTCGAGATCACCATAATCGAGCACGGCAAGGCTTGTCCATACGCTGTCGCGTCCGAAATACCACGCGTATCCGGGCCTTCCACTGATGGTGTGCCCGCCATCCCAGCCGGAAGTGCTCGGTCCGAAGCCTGCCGCAAGAGAGCGCCCGAGGCCCGGCGTGTCGAGGAAGAATCGGTCTGTTACAGCGAGCGCCCAGCGGTAGGCCTCGTTGAATTCGCTGTCAGGCGTACGAATCTTCACCGAGCGTTCCTCGAGTGAGCGAAAGCGCGCCACCTGCGAGCGAAGCGCAATAGACGGACTGCCGATGATCGACCTATACGCTGCCCCGGCTACGGCAATTCCCTCGTTTGAACCCGCAAACCCAAGTGTCACCTCCGGTTGGTCCTTCGTTAGCGACAGCCGGATACCGAGCGTGACCTGGACTTCGTCAGTCGGAATCCCTGTAAGCTTCTGGTATTCACCTTGGATCTGGGCATATTGACCGACGAGGTACTCATCCGGCTCCTTTGAGCAGCCGAAGAGCGCAACAAGCTCTCGATTTCTGTCGGTCACCAGGCAGGCGTGAAGCCCGGTATCCCAGGCATAGCACAGGGAACCTGTGGCTTCTTCACTGAGGGGCCACATTATTCGAAGGTCGCTTTTTGCCGTAACTAGTAAATCGACCGCGCCGGGGGAGTTAAGTGAATAGTGAATCGCGCCTGAGGGTTTC
>VGWB01000023.1 GCA_016873755.1 Ignavibacteria bacterium
TCGGGCCGACCAGTGCGGCGGCCAGCCTCGAGGGGAGCAAGGCGTTTGCGAAAGAATTTATGATGAGGCACGGGGTTCCCACGGCACGCTTCAGAAGCTTTGGGCCGAATGAACAACATGAAGCCGAACGATTCATAACCGAATCGCAAGCGCCGATCGTGATCAAAGCCGACGGGCTCGCTGCAGGAAAAGGGGTGATGGTTTGCGGTTCGACGGAAGCCGCATTGCTTGCGCTGCACGAGGTTCTGGTGAAGAGATTGTTCGGATCGGCGGGCGATAGAGTAGTGGTCGAAGAATTCCTCGAGGGCGAGGAGGCCTCGGTTTTCGCAATCACAGACGGTGATCGGTTCGTTACGCTGGCCTCTGCCCAAGATCACAAGAGAATCCTCGATGGCGATGAAGGAAAGAATACAGGAGGGATGGGTGCTTATGCGCCCGCGCCGTTGATCACGAAAGAGCTGCACATGCGCATCGTTGAAGAGATCATTACACCGACGCTCAAGGGGATGAGGCAAGAAGGAACACCGTACCGCGGCTGTCTCTACTGCGGATTGATGATCACGGAAGCAGGACCGAAGGTCATCGAGTTCAATTCCCGATTCGGTGACCCGGAATCGCAGGTGGTTGTTCCTCTGATCGACGGTGACTTCGCGCAGTTGCTCTTATCTGCTGCCGAGGGACGACTGGACTCCTCTCTTCTCAAGCAGCATCCCGCTTCTGCTGTCTGTGTTGTCATGGCCTCGCGCGGATATCCGGATGACTATGAAACCGGCAAAGAGATTCAGGGGCTCGATTCCACGCGGCCGGAAGAGGGGATCGTCGTGTTCCATGCCGGCACTCGCTATGATGGGGAAAAGATCGTAACATCCGGTGGAAGAGTCCTGGGGGTCACAGCAATCGGATATGGGGACGACCTCCGGGGAACGATCGCAAGCGCGTATCGCGCGGTGGGGAAGATTGCATTTGACGGCGCATACTACAGAAGTGACATAGGCCAGAAAGGATTGCGGCGGCTTTCGCAGGTTCAATTGTAAAGGTCAATTACGGTGAATATTCTTGTCACGGGAGGTGCCGGTTTCATCGGCTCGCACATTGTCGATGCGTACATCAACGCGGGCCATGACATCGTTGTTGTCGATGATCTCTCCTCCGGCTCAATCCAGAACGTGCACCCGAAGGCGCACTTCTATCAGCTCGACATCAGGAATGATCAGCTGGGGAAAGTCTTCGGCCAGCACGCGATCGAGGTTGTCAATCACCATGCTGCTCAGATGGATGTACGCAAGTCGGTGGCCGACCCGATCTTCGATGCCAGCGTCAACGTGCTTGGCAGCCTCAACGTTTTTGAGTGCGCGCGGCAGCATGGTGTACAGAAGGTGATTTTTGCTTCCACTGGCGGAGCTATCTATGGCGAGCAGGAGGTCTTTCCGGCAGGCGAAGAGCATCCCGTGAGACCGCTTTCGCCCTATGGCATCACGAAACTTGCGGCAGAGAAGTACCTCTACTTCTACAAGCAGGTCTATGGGATCGATTCCGTCATTCTGCGGTATGCAAACATCTACGGACCGCGACAGAATCCTCACGGCGAGGCAGGTGTTGTTGCGATATTCGCTCACAAGCTGTTGAAGGGGGAGCAGCCGATCATCAACGGAGATGGAAAGCAGACTCGCGATTACACCTATGTTGGGGATGTAGTGACCGCCAACGTGCTCGCGTTGGGTCTTGATCGTTCTGATGTCTTCAATGTCGGGACGGGACTCGAAACCGGTGTCAGTCAAGTGTTCCGCGTGCTCCGCCAGCACCTCAATCCAGGTTGCCCCGAGCGGCACGGGCCGCCCAAGGAAGGTGAACAACGCCGCAGTGTCATCAGCTTCAAGAAGATCCAGAAGAATCTTGGTTGGGCTCCAGCCATTTCGCTGGAGCAGGGCTTGCGCTTTACGGCCGACTATTTCAAACAGAATGTCGAATAGGTTTAGTGTCCGGAAAACTAGATACGGGTATTGAAGCTCTGCTTCGGGGTAATCGTCGAGCGGTTGCACGGGCGATCAGCGAGGTCGAGAATGAGGTTTCCTCGTCTACCGAGCTGCTGAAAAGCATCTACGCCCACACGGGCAAAGGGTATCGCATCGGGATTACGGGACCACCGGGGGCCGGCAAGAGCTCGTTGACCAACAAACTTGCAAGGCATTTTCGAAATCTCAATCTTCGAGTCGGCGTCATCGCAGTTGACCCGACAAGCCCCTTTACGGGTGGCGCTCTGCTAGGTGATCGTGTGAGAATGACGGACGTCGAGCTGGACGACTGTGTGTTCATCCGCAGCATGGCCTCTCGGGGGAGCCTGGGCGGCTTGAGCAAGAAGGCCAAGGAGGCAGCCGACATCCTCGATGCGTCAGGACACGACATCGTGATGATGGAAACCGTCGGCGTTGGGCAGTCGGAGCTCGACGTCGCAGGAGCGGCGGACACGACTGTTGTCGTGCTCGTCCCGGAATCGGGAGACGGCATCCAGGCAATGAAGGCCGGTCTGATGGAGATCGCTGACTTGTTCGTTCTCAATAAATCCGATCGCCCGGGGGCTGATCAGGCTGTGATGTCACTCAAGATGATTCTGGGATTTCGTCCTCATGATGAATCCAGCTGGCTTCCCGATGTGATTAAGACGCAAGCGAGCGAAGGGAGGGGTGTCGAAGAGGTGGTGGCGACCATTCAGAGGCATCGTGATTTTCTTCAGCGAACAGGAGGACTCGGGCGCAAGAGACGGGCTCGCCTGGAGAGACGTATCCGCCAAATCGTTGAGGAGCAGCTGCGGATTGATTTCTGGAGTTCCGATCGGTCAGCGGAGCTGACGAAGAAGATCGATATGATTCTCCGACGACGGTCGAATCCGTATGACGTTGCCACGAGCTTGATACAGGATTTCAAAAGCAACACCGTCGTTTGACAAGAGACATTTTCTCTCACATCGAATGCAAGAGGTTCCTATGGCAAACAACAACACACTTGAACCTGGGATTGACTTCGAGTTCACTGAGGAGATGAATCTACTGAAGAAGACCGTTCGGCAGTTTGCCGAGACGGAAGTCAAGCCATTCGTGATGAAATATGATGAGGCGCAGGAGTTCCCGACGGAGACGGTGAAGAAGATGGGGGAACTCGGCTTCCTCGGTGCCGCGATTCCAACCGAGCTCGGTGGAGCCGGATTGACGGCGATTGAATCCGCCATCATCATGGAAGAAATCTCACGCGTTGATCCGTCCGTTGCCCTGATCATCGCCGGCCACAGCGGTTTGTGCCTGCAGCATATAGCAATGTTTGGAAATGAGGACCAGAAGCGTCGCTATGTGCCAGATCTCGCCACGGGAGCAAAAATCGGCTCATGGTGCTTGACGGAACCTGGAGCCGGCAGCGACGCCTCCGGCATGGCGTCAACAGCCGTGCTGGATGGTGACGCTTACGTCCTTAATGGAACGAAAACATTCATCACCAACGGTACGCACGCGTCGACGTACGTTGTGATGGCCAAGACCGATCTGACCAAAGGGAATAGGGGGATCTCCGCCCTCATCGTCGAGCGAGATATGAAGGGGGTGAGTGTCGGCAAGAAAGAGAACAAGATGGGGATGCGGGCGAGTGATACCGCAACAATGATGTTTGACGGCGTGCAGGTGCCGAAAACGAAACTGCTGGGCAATGAGGGAGAGGGGTACAAACAGGCCCTCGGTGTGCTCGACAGCGGACGAGTCGGCATCGCGGCGCTCTGTGTCGGTCTTGCCCAGGGTGCGTTCGAAGCAGCCCTGAAATACTCCAAAGAACGCAGAGCATTCGGAAAGTTCATCTCGGAGTTTCAGGGCATTCAATTCAAGCTGGCGGATATGGCCACGGATATCGAAGCCGCAAGGCTGCTCACCTATCGAGCCGCCGTGGCCAAAACCAAAGGAGAGAATATCAACCTCATCGCCTCAGAAGCGAAGCTCTATGCCAGCGAGATAGCTCAGCGGGTCACGACGGAAGCGATTCAGATACACGGTGGATATGGATTCATCAAGGACTTCCCGGTGGAGAAGTTCTATCGTGATGTGAAAATTCTTACGATCGGCGAAGGAACTTCAGAGGTCCAGAAAATGGTGATCGCAAAGAACCTGGTTCGGAGCTGAGCCTTTCCCTTGCCGATGGCTGCCATGCGCAAACGAACGATATACAGCATCATCGCTAGTCTGTTCATCGTTTCCGGTGCTGCCGGACTCGCTTATCAGATCGTCTGGTTCAAGTACCTCTCACTCTTCCTTGGGAACACAACCTATGCCCAGACGATTGTCCTTGCGACGTTCATGGGGGGGCTAGCCATTGGAGCCTGGCTGTGGGGCAGGAGGGTGGATCGCACAGTGCGTCCCCTCTCTCTCTACGGGCTTCTGGAGATCGTGATCGGTGTCTATTGCCTGGTCTACCCGTTTCTTCTCCGCATTTTTGAGTCCGGCTTCGTCTCAATCGTCCACTCCCTCAGTCTTTCAAGCGACAGCGCGGCGGTCCTTCTCCTGAAGCTCCTGGTCAGCGTCCTTACGCTCCTCTTCCCCACGATTCTGATGGGAGGAACCCTGCCGATCCTGGTCCGATTCATTACACAGAGCCTGGAGGAATCGGGCAAGAACGTCGCTACGCTGTACTTTGTGAACAGTTTTGGGGCCGTTGTCGGATCAGTGCTCGCGGGCTTCTTTCTTGTTCCGATGGCCGGTTTGCGGGTCACCATCTTTGCGGCTGGGATTGCCAACCTTCTGATCGGCGGTGGGGCGTACTTCTTGGGGCGACTCAGGTTCGACTTCGCTGTTGAATCAAAGGACGAGGAAGAGGAAGTCGTTCGGCGGTTCTCGGGTCGTCAAATATCGCTGGCTGTTGCTGTCGCCGGTGTCTCCGGGCTCGCAGCGATGATTTACGAGGTTTCCTGGGTTCGATTGCTGATCCCGGTGCTGGGATCTTCGACGTACTCCTACACGCTGATGGTCGTTGCCTTCATCTCGGGGATCACAATCGGTAGCCTGATTGTCTCGGGCCTCATCCATCGACTGAAAGACCTCTTCGGTGCTCTTGCGTTGTGCCAGCTCGCCGTCGGGATTTCGATGGCGGCCACGCTGCCTTTGTACGGAAGGATTCCGTACTACTTCTGGCATATCGGCGCCATCCTCACCAGAACGGAATCTACGTACCCCTTGTATCTTGCCATTCAATTCGCGGTTGGGTTTGCAGTTATGATCATACCGACGATCTTTCTTGGTATGTCACTTCCGCTGGCGAGCCGGATCGCGACGCGCAGTGTTACAGTTCTCGGTCGTTCCGTCGGGAATGTCTTCTCCGTGAATACGTTGGGCACGGTCGTCGGGTCGCTCGGTGCAGGCCTTCTCCTTATCCCGCTCATCGGCGTCCGGCATGCCATCGAGGTTGGATTGATGTTGAACCTCCTCTCGGGAGTCGTGCTCATTGTGTTCTCCACCGAGATCACCCGAGTTCGGCGTGTTGCCACCATCGCCGTCGCCGGCCTGGCAATGGGCGTCTATTTCGTATCAGCTACGGACTGGAATCAGTCGGTTCTTCTGTCGGGGGTATTTCGACAATTCGGCAAAGAACGCATGCCGCCCCCCAGCTATGCCGATTTCGTGAAGGCGACGCGATCGAACAAGGTTCTCTATTTCAAAGAAGGCGCGTCGGCAACTGTCGGTGTGATTCAATCCCCGACCAAGAACGGGACGCAGAACGTCCTCATGATTAATGGAAAAGGTGATGCCTCGTCTGTGGGTGATCTACCGACGCAAGTTTTGCTTGGCCAGCTCCCAATGATGTTTCATCCCCAGCCTGAGACGGTCCTCGTCATTGGCTATGGCAGTGGAGTCACCTCCGGCAGCGTCCTCACCCACCCGGTGAGCTATGTGCAGAGCGTGGAGATTTCACCGGAGGTGATCCAGGCGTCGAAGTATTTCGAACACGTCAACAACAACGCTCTCCGGGACCCTCGGATGAAGCTCATCGTCGATGACGCCATAGCATTTCTCAAGCTTTCGCGTCTTAACTATGACGCCATCATCAGCGAGCCGTCGAATCCGTGGATCGCCGGCATCGGGAATCTCTATACAACTGAGTTCTTCCAACGCTGCAGAGAGCGGTTGAACAGGCATGGAGTCATGGTGCAGTGGCTCCATCTCTACGAAATCGACGACGAGACGTTTCGACTGGTGATACGCACATTTCGCTCGGTCTTCCCGCACGTCACCGTGTGGCAGTCGCTTGTCTCCGACATGCTGCTGATAGGATCCAAGGAGCCGTTGGTGCTCAATGAAGAGGCGTTGCGGAAGAAGCTTGGGATGCCTGCGGTTCGTGCTGATCTCGAGAGGATCCAGATACCGGATGTGGCCACGCTACTCTCACTGCAGGTGCTGTCCAGCCCGCGCACAGCAGAGTATGCCGGTGGGGGACCGCTGAATGCAGAGGAAAGACCATTGCTTGAATACTGGGCACCGAGAGCTTTTTATGCAGATCGGGGTGCGAACGATATCAATCGGTTCGACGAGCGCCGAACGTTTGGAGAATCAAGCATCCTTCTGAAAGAGCGGATCGAATCGACGCCGCTGACCGACGATGAGAGACTTCATATTGGACTGTTGCACGGGGACGCTTCAAGGGGCAATGCCTTGATCGGCTACTCCATGCTTGTCGACTATCTGAGCAGACATCCGCGTGATGTCAACGTGCTGGAAGTGATGGCGGACCTCACTGAACGATTGGGAAGGTCCGAAGAACATCTGAAGTACCGGGAGCGGTTGGCGGGACTCAGGCCGAACGATCCAGTGGTACTGGAAAGATACGCGTGGGCGCTCTTTTCCGATGAGCGTCCGCTTTCGAGCGCTTTTGCTCCGTTCGATGCCCGGGTTCCGGAACGGCTGCTCAAACGGTGTGTGGAGCTCAGCGCGGACACAGTGGACTACTACCATGCGCGATTGGGCGACTTCTATTTCAGAATGCAGCAGTTCCGTGCGGCACTCGAAAGCTACAGCCGAGCGCTGAAGACACGAGAGAACTACGACCCTGATCCAAGGCTCCGACAGGATGCGTTGCTCCTTCAACTGGCGAAATGTCTGCGGCATCTCGGTGACAATGGTCGCGCAGCTGGTTTTGCTCTTCAGGCGGTGAACTTCAACCCGCGCAACGAGGAGGCAAGGGACTTCATTTATACGATCTGGACGGTTGGGAACACGACCCCGCGCGACTCCTCGAACGCGCGTTAGAACTCAGATTCAAACGGAAAAGACATGGCACTCATCGGAAGCGAAGTCAAGAAGGACGAAGCATTTCGGAAGAACGAGGAGTATCTGCTCGGCATGCTGAACGGCCTGAGAGCCAGGGCGGAGGTTGTGAAGTTGGGAGGCGGAAAGGGGGCGACCGAGAAGCACCGGAAGCGGGGAAAGCTGTTCGTTCGGGAACGCATCGAAAAACTCATTGATCCAGGATCGCGGTTTCTCGAAATCGGGCTTTTTGCAGCCCACGGAATATATGAGGAGTACGGAGGAGCACCGTCGTCCGGCACGATTTTTGGGATAGGAAAGATACACGGCAGAGATGTTGTCATCGTCGCAAACGATGCTACGGTCAAGGCGGGTGCCTGGTTTCCCATTACCTGTAAGAAAAATCTCCGCGCACAAGAGATCTCGATGGAGAACCGGCTGCCGATCGTTTACCTTGTCGATTCTGCCGGCGTGTTCCTGCCACTCCAGTCCGAGATCTTTCCCGACAAGGAGCATTTCGGTCGGATCTTCCGGAACAACGCGGTCATGTCGTCAATGGGCATAACTCAGATTGCCGCCATCATGGGACCTTGCGTTGCCGGAGGTGCATACCTGCCGATTATGAGTGATGAGGCGATGATTGTTGACAAGACGGGGAGCGTCTTTCTGGCGGGTGCGCATCTTGTGAAAGCCGCGATCGGTGAGGAGATCGACAATGAGGCGCTCGGGGGTGCTACGGTCCATTGCGAAATCAGCGGTGTGACCGACCACAAGATGAAGAACGATGAAGAATGTCTGAGAAAGATCCGAAGCATCGTTGGAAAGCTGGGAGAACGGCGCAAGGCGCAGTTCAGTCGGGAGCAGGCGAGCCCACCGAAATTCCCGGAAAAGGAAATCTACGGTCTCCTCCCGATCGATCGCACGAAGCCGTTTGATATGTACCAGGTTCTGGCGCGTCTTGTTGACAACAGCGAGCTCGACGAGTACAAAGCAGGTTTCGGGAAAACGATCATCACCGGCTATGCGCGCATCGACGGCTGGGCGGTGGGGATCGTCGCCAACCAGCGGTCTGTTGTGAAGACCAGTAGTGGAGAGATGCAGGTCGGTGGGGTGATCTATAGCGACAGCGCAGACAAAGCTGCTCGGTTCATCATGAACTGCAATCAGAAACTGATACCGTTGGTATTTTTCCAGGATGTGACGGGATTCATGGTTGGAAGCCGAGCGGAGCACGGGGGTATCCTGAGAGACGGAGCCAAAATGGTGAATGCCGTTGCGAACAGCGTTGTGCCGAAATTCACGTTCGTGATTGGCAACAGTTACGGGGCTGGGAATTACGCAATGTGCGGGAAGTCGTATGACCCCAGGCTCATTCTTACCTGGCCGACGGCTCAGATCGCTGTGATGGGCGGGAAACAGGCGAGCGAAACGCTTCTCGGCATCAAAGTCCAGGCGATGGAGAAGGGGGGAGAGCAGATCTCACCCGAAAAACAGGCCAAATTGCTGAGGGAAATCCAAGAACGGTACGAAACGGAACTCGATCCGTATTATGCGGCAGCCAGACTCTGGATCGACGGGATTATCGATCCGCTTGAAACTCGCGAGCACATTTCTCGTGGAATAGAGATGGCGGCAAACAACCCAGAGATCCCTACGTTCAATCCGGGAGTCATACAAACCTAGCGCCGGCGTTACCGATACCGGCAAATTCCGGCCGCTTCGAATTCGTTGCTGCAATGAGAGTTACGCTCCTAGTTGCCGTTCTCCTTTTTTCCCTCCGCTTGGTGGTGCTGGCGCAATGCGATGACAAGCCGGGTCCCGACGGCTTATCCTGGAACTTCGACGAAAGCGAAGGATCGGGATCATCGTTCTTTCGGTTTCTCGGCAACGTCTTCACACCTGAGCTGATTCGAGATACCCGGCAAATTCGAGCGTACATTCGAGACGAGCGTTTCTACCTACTGATGAAGCGCTGCGGTGATATGCGCGCGGTTGATGCCATTTATTTGAAAGCGCTCAAGATTGCCGACTACAGCATTGCCCGTGCGCTCTTCTTGTCGATGGTAGCAACGCTGGAGCATCGCAACATCGACCTCAGGATACCCGTCTTGGGAGCGCTCAGACTCCCACTGACATTCGAGGAGGATAGTCTGTTCAGCGCGCGGCACAAGAACCTCCCCTCGAAGATCTATCCGGACACGCCCGGCGGCGGGGTTGGCGACAGTGACAAGCTTCAACACTTCTTTGCTTCAGCCTACTTGGCATATGCATCTGAGTCTCCGGGTTTCGCGCGAGCTTCAGGAGATCTTGTCGAGCGCGGGGAGGCGGAGTTCGTTGTCGGTGGTGCAGATGATCCTCGCGACCGGCGGGCGAACAAGCAAGGCCAACGATTCGGTCACGATCTCCTGACGGTGAGAACGATCCTGCCGTCGGACTATTTCAACTTGCCTGTTGAAGAGTGACAGAGCGATATGAAAACGATACTCGTTGTCGATGACGAAAAAAGTGTTCGCGACTCGTTGAAGATGATCCTGGAATACGAGCGCTACGACGTGCTGTTTGCAGACAATGGAGAGCAAGCGCTCCGACAGGTCGCTTCCGCCTCGGTTGACCTGATTCTGCTGGACGTGAAAATGGCCGGGATGGATGGATTGGAGGTCTTACAGAGGGTGCGTGAAAGGAATTGTGATTTGCCTGTCATTATGATTTCCGGTCATGGGACCATCGAGACTGCAGTCGAGGCGACGAAGCTCGGTGCGTTCGATTTCCTGTCGAAGCCTCTTGACAGGGATAAGCTCCTTGTGACAATTCGTAACGCATTGAATCAGGCAAAGCTCTCGGAGGAGTACCGAAAGCTTCGAGAGTCGGTCGAGGGGAAGTGGCAAATCTTGGGAGAGAGTCCAAGGATCAAAGAAATCCTTACCGTCATTGAGCGCGTGGCGCCGACCGACGCACGCGTGCTGATCGTGGGCGATAACGGGACCGGGAAGGAACTTGTTGCACGGGCTATCCATCGGAACAGCAAACGATCTTCCAAACCTTTTGTGGAAGTGAACTGTGCGGCGATTCCTTCCGAGCTCATCGAATCAGAGCTCTTCGGGCATGAGAAAGGCGCCTTCACCGGCGCTACGGCTCAGCGCATCGGAAAGTTCGAGCAGGCAGACAGCGGGACGCTGTTTCTCGACGAAATCGGCGACATGAGCGCCCGCGCCCAGGCGAAGGTGCTTCGCGCCCTCGAGGAGGGGACGATTGAGCGCGTCGGGGGCAACAAACTCATCTCGGTTGACGTCCGAGTGATCGCAGCTACGAATAAGAACCTTGAAGAGGAAATTAGGAAAGGCAATTTCCGGGATGACCTCTACCATCGTCTGAAAGTCATTCCGATTCATGTTCCTCCATTGCGCGAACGGAAGGGGGACATCCCGCTGCTGGTGCTCGCATTCATTGAAGACGTGTGCACCCGCAACGGAATAGCCCGCAAGAGCATTTCCGAGAACGCACTCAACCGGCTTGCGCAGCTCGAGTGGCGCGGCAATGTGCGCGAGCTTCGGAACACGGTTGAGCGACTCGTGATCCTATCTCCGGGGACCAGCGTGGATATTTCGCTGCTCGACACCGGTGCCCCCGGGGGCAAGGGGGAATTCGAAGACATCCTGAATCGGGGCGGGACGTTTCAGGAATTCAAAGAGCGGGCGGAAGCCTCCTTCATCAAAAAGCAACTTGAACTGCACAAGTGGAACATCTCTAAGACCGCGGAGGCACTTGACATCCAGCGAAGCCATCTATATACAAAAATGAAGCGTTACGGACTAATGAATCCATCGGGAACGGACGAGGAAAAGGAACAGGAATGAAAGGAATCAACAACCGCCAGAAAATGATCGTCAAGCCGAGGGAAAGCGCACAGAAGTTCGTCCTATCCGCGAGAATACTCAAGAAAGAATTGGGTCGTGGGAAGAAACAGTCCAACGGCCGGAAGTCGATCTCTCGCAAGAAAGAAACCCGATAAACGTCGCGTGGATCACACTTTCTTCTCTTTGTGCCTCATCCGGGCAACCTCGTAGAGGACCAGTCCCCCCGCCACCGACGCGTTCAGAGATGCGATTTTTCCGTAGAGCGGAATTGTGACAATGAAATCGCACTTCTCCTTCACGAGCCGTCTGATTCCTCTTCCCTCGTTCCCCACGACCACGGCGATCGCTCCCGTGTAATCCACGTCGCTGTACAGACGGTCACCGGTCATATCTGCGCCAACCACCCACACACCGTCTCCTTTGAGCTCTTCGATCGCTTTGGCGACGTTGGTGACTCTGGCAACTGGGAGGCGGAGGGAAGCACCGGCTGATGTCTTGGCGACCGTTTGCCCGACCGATGCTGCCTGATGCTTCGCGATGATGGCGCCGTGTGCCCCGGCACATTCAGCCGTTCGAATGAGTGCACCAAGATTGTGTGGGTCTTCGATCTCGTCCAGAACAAGAAGAAATGGAGGTTCTCCGCGCTCTCTCGCCGCTTGGAGGATATCGTCTATCTCGGCATATGCCTTGCTGCCAACAACAGCAGCGACGCCTTGAGCATTGGCATCGGAGAAGAGCTGGCTGAACCGCCTCTTGTCCATTTGCGATACGGGAATTCCGCGCCCGCGTGCCAGCTGGCGAATTCGCTGCAGAGTGGTCCCTCGTGCGCCGAAGATCAGGACAATCTTCTCCAGCGGCGTACCTGCTTCCAACGCTTCGAGGACGGGTCGTCTTCCTGTTATGAACTCACTCATCGCTTAATGTATTGACGGGGTCTCTCCGTTCGCGCGAAACCATTTCGTTGTGCCTTCGGCGGAGAAGAAGCTGGCCGGCCACGAAGGGTACCAACGCTGCAGCAAAGATGACGTAACCGAGGTCCGGCTCACCCATTAGACGGATCACGATCCCGATGATGGCAACGAGAACGCTGATCCACTTCAATACGGTGCCGGCAGTGGAGGCCGTGTCTCTCCGCGTCTCGCTCTTCACGAGCCGGACTACCTGATCCGGGTCAATGGGTGCTTTGAGTTCATGCCTATGGTTGATTATGATGACAGGAACAGAGGCGATGTAGTGCGCGTATCTCGGATGATCGGGTGTCAAGTTCACCTCTCGCAGTTCGAAGGGGATACTCGATTGCAGTTCGCCAAGAAAAGCACGGGCTTCTGCGCAGAGCCCACATGTTTCTGTTGCGTAAAGCTCAACGAGCGGCGCCATCGTGGTCTCTATGCGGGCTTCTTCGAAAGAACGTACCATCCAGCGATGCCTATGAGCACCAGCCCGGCGGCGATGAGTTGCGCCTCCGTGAGACCCATCGCCACGCGGGGATTGATGCGGATGAACTCAATGGAGAAGCGCTCGATGCCTGCAAACACCAGATAGAGCGTGAACATTCGACCATGAGGCTGCAGCCTCTTTCGCAAACTCCACATAATCCAAAACAAGATCGCGCAGAGGATCAGCTCGTAGACGGGAGTTGGATGGCACAGCGTATGATCGGGGACAATCCCCCCGGGATAGTTGTTGGCGATCTCGGGGATATTCCGGAAGGCCAGCGATGGAGGATAGGTTCCCTGGGAGTAGTCTGTTGCCCAGGGCAACGTTGTCGGAATACCGTAGTCTCCGTCGCCGGCAAAGTGGCATCCCAGGCGCGCAATGCCGTATCCAAGCAAGAGCCCGGGGGCCACGGCGTCAGCCACTGTCAGAAAGCGTAATTTCTTCTTCCTCAGGTAAAGGAAAATGCTCAAGGTCGCGAAGAGAAATCCCCCGTAGAACGTCAATCCCCCGGGAGAAAACGTCATCCCCGTGGGGTCAGCGAGGAACAGATTCCAATTCTCGAGGAGATACAGAATCTTGGCACCAAGGACGCCCGCGACAAGCGCGATCAGCGTGATGGTGCTCCCGTAGTTCGGATCGAGCCCTTTCCTCTTGAGTTCGACGGTGAGCAAGTAACTGGCGACGATGAATCCTATCGCAAGCATGAGCCCGTAGCTGTAAATGGTAAATGGTCCGATTTCGAGGAGACGCGGGCACATAGGGTTCTCAGTGCATTTTCAGAATTCTGTCCTGGGCCGTAGCGTGCACTAGTCCTCCGGAACAAGCACTGGTTCATCGACAGCGAGGACGAATGGACGTGGAGGTCCGCCTTCAATCGTGACTTGGTTGGGAGAGATGTTGAGGAGGAAGCTGTTGCTCTCCCCGTCCAGTTTTGTGACCGTGAGATGGTAGGCACCTTTGAGTTGGCCGAAGTCCTTTCTTCCCTGTGCAGGTCCCATTCCCGGCATGATGAGAGTCGAGGTTCGCAAACCCAGGATCTTGAGCTGGATGGAATGACCGGTCAACGCTGCGTCAAGCAGAATATGGTAGTTGAAGTGGGTGAACTCTTTGACCGTCCTGATAACAAACACGACGACCGGTTTTTGTGTTCGTTCATCCGTGTGATGAAAGATGTGAAGAACGTACTCCGGTTCGTGGCGTCGTGTCTTTCGCATTACGTCTTCAGGACCTTCTCAAGCGCCTCAAGCATCACCGGAGCCTCTTTGCCAGTCTGCATCTCTTTGAGTCTGGCTGAGCCGCTTGTGAGTTCACGCTCTCCGATAACGATAACAAAGCGAGCCTGCAGGCGGTTGGCCTCGCGCATCTGAGACTTGACGCTCCGATCGAGATAGTCTAGCTCCACGGCGAAGCCTGCCGTCCGCAGTTCGCGGGCTTTTACAAAAGCCCACTCGCGGGTGGTCTCATCAAGTGATGCAATAAAGAGATCCGGACGAAACCGATCGGTAAGATCCTTGCGGTCCTTCTTGAGCACCATAATCAGACGTTCCATGCCGGCTGCGAATCCGACACCTGGGGTCGGCTTTCCACCAAGCTCCTGTACCAGGAGGTCGTATCGCCCGCCACCCGCCAGAGCATCCTGCGATCCCAACGCCGGGCTAGTGATTTCGAATGCCGTCTTCGTGTAGTAGTCGAGGCCGCGCACGAGCCTGCCGTCGATGCGAAAATCCGTACGGGTCGATCTGAGGAGCGACTCGACGCTCTTGAAATGCTCGCGGCAACCATCGCACAGATGATCCTTCATCAAGGGAGCGTTTTTCGTCAGGCGTCTGTCGTTCTCGTCTTTTGAATCCAGCACTCGCAGCGGATTCTGCTTCACGCGTGCTTGGCTCTCCGTTGAGAGCCGGTCACAGACTTTCGTGAGCTCGTACGTGAGTCTCTGCTTGTACGCGGGGCGGCACCTCTGACACCCAACCGAATTGATCGCAAGTGCAAACTGGCGAATCCCGAGCCCCTGATAGACGTCGAGCGCAATCAACATCATCTCGACGTCGAGCTGAGCGGATTGGCTCCCGAGAGCTTCTGCACCGAATTGGTGGAACTGACGGAGTCTTCCGGCCTGCGGGCGCTCTTGTCGGAACATCGGCCCAAGGTAGTAGACTTTGGTCAAGGGGGACTGTTCGCCGAGATTGTGCTGGATGTAGGCTCGCAACACAGAGGCCGTTCCCTCGGGTTTGAGCGTCAGGCTCTCATTGCTGCGATCATGAAACGTGTACATTTCCTTGCTGACGATGTCGGTCAGCTCTCCAATACTTCTCGCGAAGAGTTCCGTTTGCTCGAACACCGGGGTACGGATCTCCCTATAGTTGTAGCTGTGCATCACCCGGCGAACCACGTCTTCGGCTCGCTGCCACGTTTCGACCTCGCCGGGGAGGATATCCCTCGTTCCCTTGATGGACTTGAAATTCACCGGATTATCCCGTGTGGTTGATTAGACAGGTCCTTCATATCAAACATACAAAAGATTGGGTGGAAAAGCACCGGCAAAAAGGAACGGAGGTTTCAATATTGCAGGGGGTTGGGTAGGACGGAGAAGTTGATCTGTCAGACTTCAAAATGGGTTGCTTCTTCCTGACGGAAGACTTCAAGTACTTCTTGTGGGGAGGTTGCTTCGAGAAGGCGTTTGCGAAATTCCTCCTTGTTCATCAGTCGCGAGATCCGGCTCAGGAGCTTGATGTGCGGGCCCACCATATTGTCTCGACCGACGAGGAGGAAGACGAGCCGGACTGGTTGCTCGTCCAGGGACTGATAGTCGATAGGCTGCGCGGTCACGGCAAATGCAGCCACGATATCCGTGACTGCGTCCGTCTTGCCATGCGGGACGGCGAAGCCGGATCCGACGCCGGTGGACATGATTTTCTCGCGCTCCAGGATCGCCTCGCGGAGCCGTTCTTTGTCGAGCACCTGTGGCTGCGAGGCTGCTAACTCCACCATAGCGTCGATAATCTCGGGCTTGGTGCTCCCCGAGAGGTTCGTCCGCACAACTTGCTCGTTCAGAATGTCGACTATTCTCATCCCGCACTCCAGCTAGATTCGTCCGCTCCCTGACGATGTTCGTCTCTCGGCGGTCGGCTCTCCCTATTCGTTGTTGATCCAGCGAATCAGCTTCGCCTCGTACTCATTGGCCAGCCTTTGGGCAATCGATGCGTCTTTGGACTCAGCATTGATGTGAAAGAGTGGGCGTGTCCGGTCCGGATTCAGCAGCACCGAGGTCATGCGATCCTGCTCTCGCGGAAAGATCTTGACGCCGTCGATTAGCTCGCGTGGCAGACGTTCGGAGTCCTTCATAACATGCCGCATAACCTGTCCCTTCAGGTTCCAGGAACACGGGACGTTCCTTTTGATGAGATGCAGGTTTGGTGTTTCCTTATCGAGCTCGCCGAGGCGCTCCTTGGAGATGGCGAGGCACTCGAGGAGCTTGGCCACTGAATACATGCCGTCCGACGCGAACAGAAAGTCGTTGAAAATAAACCCTCCCTTGGTTCCCCCCACGAAGTGGATCTGCTTGTTTGATGCTGCCTCCATGAGGGCGAGATGGCTGTCCCGCGTCTTCAGGATCGTCAGCCCGTACTCTTCTGCCAGCAGATCAACCTCCGCCGAAGCCGAGATGGGTACCGCAATCTTCCTGATTTCAGGATGCGCGAGGATCACAAGCTTGATCATCAACGTCAGGAGTCGGTCGCTGTCGATCGCGCGGCCGCGCTCGTCCACCACAAACATCTTCTCTGCCCCGGGATCGAGCATGCATCCCACGTCATATTGAAGGGATGTGACGACGTGTGACAACTCCTTGATTGCCCTGTCGATCTGATCCTGTGAGCGCGTGAGTTTCTGGCTGTCGAGATAGGCGTTTAACGAGACGGCCTGCACATTCAAGTCGCCCAGGATGTTCGGGAAGATCGTGCTGGCGATCCCATTGGAATAGTCAATCACGAGCTTGAGGCCTGCCGATCGGATGGCCTGAACGTTGAGTGTTGAATAGCCTCGCTCGAGGTAGCTTTCCGTCGAGCGCTCCGGAAACCGGATCGACCCAACCGCATCATAGCTTGATCGTGTGAAATCCTCGCCGAAGAACAGGCGTTCGACAGACTTCCCTTTGCCGGCCGGCAGATCTTTGCCATCGGTGTCGAAGAAGATGATGTCTGTAATGTTGCGGTTGTGGGGTGATTTCCGGACGTGGATCCCTCCGCGTTCCTTCCCGCTTCGAAGCTCATGCCGCACGATAGGAATGGAGGTAGCACGAAGATCATTACAGTGTACGCCGGCAGACATCAGACCGCACATGAACGCCCGGTTGATCATCCGGGAGACGTTGTCGGAATCTCGACTTGCAACAATCGTCGTGCCGGATCCGACGAATGCCCCGAATGCAGCCCCGAGTTTTGCGGCGAACTCCGGATTCATTTCAACATTGGACACGCCGCTCACTTTGGATTCCCTGAAGAGCTCCCTCAACCACCGGTCTTCCCAGACGAGACTCCGCGTGACAACGGCGCCCTCTTCCACAACCTTTTCCGGCCAGAGCTTGATGTTGGCTGAAAGCCGACTGCGCCTGCCGATGACACACTGGTCACTTATAAAAACGTTTTCAGATATGACGACGTGGTCACCGATGCTGCATTTCGTGCCGATAACGTCCGAGGACATCTCGACGTTGACGCCGACCTGTGTGCCGCTCCAGATGACACAATTCTTGATGACGCTGCCGGGCAAGATCTCGCAATTGTCGCCGATTACGGAGTTGGCGATTGTCACGTCGGCGTGTATGCGAGTGTTTGCTCCGACTACGACGGTCCCGGAGAGGTTCTTCGGATCCGTGTGAATGATGCTGTTCGCTCCGACGTACACATCGCCCCTTTGTTCACCGAGAAAAGTGGCATGAACCGATCCGCGAAGGGCATCGAAATGGGCGTCCTGGTATTCATTCAGATTGCCGATGTCTCGCCAGTATCCATCCGCAACGTAGCCGTACAGGCCCATGTCGTGTTCAAGCATCAAGGGAAATAGATTCTTACTGAAATCGAATTCCTCTTTCAGCGGGATCAGATTAAGGACCTCTGGCTCGAGGATGTAGATACCTGTGTTGATGGCGTCACTGAATACTTCTCCCCACGACGGTTTCTCGAGGAAACGGTTGATCTTCCCGTCGTCTGCGGTCAGAACGACGCCAAACTGCAGAGGGTTGGATACGTGGGTGAGCACCATGGTCGCCTTTGCATTCCTCTCCTCGTGAAATCGAATCGCCGCGGACAAATCGAAATCAGTCAACACATCTCCGCTGATGATCATGAAGCGCTGATCGAGAAAGTCCTTCGCATTACGAACGCTTCCTGCAGTGCCGAAATCTGCCTCAGCCCGCAGATACTGGAGTCGCACTCCGAACTTGCTCCCATCATCGAAATATCCCGAGATGACATCGGGTTGGTAGTAGAGTGTGGCAACGAGATCTGTGATCCCGTGCCGCTTCAGCAATTCGACGATATGCTCCATCATCGGTCTGTTCAGCATGGGGACCATCGGCTTGGGAATGTTGCAGGTAAGCGGTCGAAGGCGGGTTCCAAACCCCCCAGCCATGATTACAGCTTTCATCGGTGTGCGGAAGATCGAGTGGTATCTGAACTGCAGTGCTTCTTTAAAAAGTAGGAAAAAAAACAAACTCCTGCAACACATACCGTTTCACGAGTTTACCTATCAGTTGCTCACCGTGGTGTCAGGACTTCCCTGCCCGCTTCAGAGAACTGTATTTAAGAGCAGGCGGGCGTCCTGACACTTCGATCAACAACTTCTTCCCCGTTAGCGTCAGGAGGTAACCCGCCCGACTGAACGACCAGTCGTTCGCCCGTCCGAACGGCGTAGCCGGGCGGGGGCGGGCTCCTGAAGCCACCGGTGGTATTTGCTGCGGCAATGAACTCGATTTTCGACGCTTCCCGGGAAAACAGGTAAACTCGTGATACCGTTTGCAAGGTCCGGTCTCCTCAGCGCACGATCATTCGTCGAGAATGAGTTGTCATAGATGAGGCCCGCCAGGGAGGCATCAGCTTTTACCTTGACTTTCTTGGGATAATCGCCTAGATTTATAACAATTTGAGGCTCAGACTCAAATTGTTTACCTGTAAGGACTGACGCCCGAATGCTGGAGACAATTCGTTCCTGGGTTAATCGTTATTCGTTAAGGCAGGAACTGATTGCGGCGGCGGGCGTCATCTTTTTTTTGGTGGGAATCGTCTCGTCGAATGCCACTGTCAAGGTTATCGCACTTGTTCTTTGTGCTGCCGCTGTCGCCTACACTCTTGTCACGGTGTGGCGTCGTCGTCCCCAGGTACAACCGGCAGGCGCGGAACAAGGATCTTCGGTCACGCTTGAGGAGCAAGAACCTGAGATGAAAAAACTCGTCTTCGATGATTATCAGCCGAGCGCGGGAAAATATCGAGTTGACGTTGTGGAGGAACCGTCGGTGCGCGGGCATGCAGGTGCTGCCAGGCCAGCAAGGGCGCCAGCTGTCAGCGAGTATGAGTTCCAACTTGCGGATTTCTTTGATGTGAACGAGGACCTCTACGTGCGGGAAGGAGGCCCGAAGTCGGAATTCGGATTCTTGATGAAAAAAGTGCTCGCGGTGGTAAAAGACGTGAATTTTGCGCACACCGTTGCGTTCTTCTGGGTCAATCGTGAGAAGAATCAGATCGTGCTCGAGAGTTTCATTTCCGATAGTGACAAGTTCATGACGCACCGTCGCCGGGAGCTGGGGGCCGATGTCATCAGCCAAGTCGCTTTAAGCGGTCAACCGAGTATCCTGAACCAGATTAATGCGGCTGGACAGGCGGAGATTCTGGGGTACTACGAGGGGATTGAGCCGGTCAGGACCTTCATCGCGGTTCCGATCTTCTACTCCAAGACCCAGTCGGTACCGCGGGAACCGGTTGCCGTGTTGACCATCGACTGTATTGACGAGGACGCGTACGGACTTGAAACGCTCGGATTGCTCGGGCAGTTCACGAAGCTGATCTCTGCTCTGATCAAGAGCTATACCGACAAATATGACCTGTTGCTTGACTCTGAAGTCCTCCGATCCATCTCTCGGATGCGTGATCAGCTCAGGCTCGAGTTCAGCCTCCACAATATTGTCCGAACACTCTGCGAGGAGGGCTCGCGGTTGGTGGCATGGGACTATATTTCCGTGGTGCTCTTTGACGAGAACCGGAAGACCTGGGCCGTCCAGTTCGTGATGAACCGAATGAACGACGCCTACGTGTCGCCCACGCAGGAGGTTGATCCGCAGCAGAGCCTTGTTGGCGGGGTGATCCAAACGGGCATGCCCAGGGTGTACGACAGCCTGGAAGGAATCGAGCTGCCGCGCTTTTACAAGGCAGAGCGGGTTGATGCAAAGGGAGCGTTGATGTTGCTTCCCATTATTTCGATGAATCGGTGCTACGGTGTTCTCGCGGTGGAAAGCAAGGATCTCAAGACCTATTCCGACGCTGAAGTGCGTCTCTTACAGAAACTGGTGGAGACCGCAGCGTTAGGCTTGGAAATCCTTAGCCTGACTGATGTTGTGAACAACTATGTTTTGATGGATGAGACCACCGGAGTTGCGACTCGAAGGTATTTCATCAGCCGTGTTCAAGAGGAGGTGCAGCGGGCCAACGATTTCGGCACGGATCTCACCGTCGTGATGCTCTCCATCGATTCAATGAACGAGCACATGCAACGATACGGCAAGGAAGGGTTTGATTTTGTGCTCCAGAATGTCGGCAGGATGATCAAGTCATCTATCCGTTCGTATGATCTGGTGGGGCGATACGATTTCAATCGGTTTGCCGTCCTCCTCGTCAGTACACCGGCGAACGAAGCAAACCTCTGGGCCGAAAAGCTGAGAAAGAACATCGCGAGCAACATTATCAACGTCGACCAAAAGAGTTTTTCTGTCACGGCGAGTATTGGCGTCTGTGGCGCGGTCAGTCAGACGAGCGATATCGAGTTGTTGGAGAATGCCAGCCAGACCCTCAAGAAGGCCGTCGAGGCTGGCGGGAATGTCGTACGAGTGTTTTGAAAATCCCATGATCTTTGGAGGCAGGAATGGCAAAGGTGCATGATTTTGCGGAGAAGGCGAAGAAGGCAACAATGGAAAAAGGTGTGAAATGTCCCAGGTGCGGGACGGTGAAAGTCCCGACGCTCTATATACAATCCGTCCGATCTGCTCATGGTTCGTATCGTTTCAACCGGCAGCGCATCCAGATTTGCAAGTGTAACGAAAAACAGGTCTTTGCCTAACGCTTGTTCCCTTACCTCGTAATCCCCTGTAGCAGCCCACTGCTCAACAAGCGCTTCTTCGGCAGGTTAGCGCCTCGGGGGTCACAACTTTGAAGCCGGGAAAGGTCGTCGTCATCATTCTTGACGGTATCGGTGTCGGGGAGCTTCCTGATGCTGCTGCCTATGGAGATGTGGGCACAAACACGCTTGTGAACACAGCTCGGGCTGTCGGAAACCTGGTGCTGCCGGAGCTATCGCGCCTGGGGTTGACACATATCGCGGACCTTGGAGGCCCGACTTCGCCCGATCGCACTGAAGGGTGCTACGGGAAGATGGCCGAATCTTCCGCAGGCAAGGACAGCACGACGGGACACTGGGAGCTAGCAGGTATCATCACGGAGCGCGGTTTCCCCCTGTATCCCGGGGGATTTCCGACCGAGGTCCTCGAGCGTTTCCTGTCAGTCACGGGATGTGCAGGATATCTGGGAAATAAGCCCGCGTCTGGAACGGAGATCATCAAGGAGCTCGGTGACGAGCATGTACGAACCGGTTTCCCGATTGTGTACACATCGGGCGACTCGGTCTTTCAAATTGCGACGCATGAGGATGTCATTCCCCTGGAGCGGCTGTATGCGATCTGCCAGATGACGAGAGAAGAGGTCACAGTGGGTGAGCACCGTGTAGGTAGAGTGATTGCGAGACCGTTCGTAGGGTCAGGCGGCAACTACACGCGCACGGCGCACAGGAAGGATTTTGCTCTGGAACCGCCCGCGACAACTGTTTTGGACCTTCTTCAGTACGAGGGGATCGAGACGATCGGGATCGGAAAGATTGATGATCTGTTCTGCGGTCGCGGCTTGAGCGGAAAGCTCCACACGAAGTCCAACGCTGAAGGAATTCAGACGACGCTCGACGTGATGAAACGCCTGAATCACGGCCTCGTGATGACGAATCTGGTCGACTTTGACATGCTGTACGGCCATCGTCAAGACCCGCGGGGGATGGCGCACGCTCTCAAGGAATTCGATCGGGCTCTCCCGGATCTGATCGGAGCGCTCAACGACCAGGATATTTTGATGATTACGTCGGATCACGGCAATGATCCGACGGATCGGAGCACCGATCATTCGCGCGAATATGTCCCGCTCCTTTCGTTCTGTCGTTCGGGCAAGAGGAATGTCAGCCTCGGCGTTCGGCCGACGTTTTCGGATGCTGGAAAGACCGTAGCCGACTATTTCGACGTGAAGGGGATCGGGAGCCTCTCAGGGAACAGTTTTCTGGGCCTGATAGTCTAAGCATGAAGAATTCCCGACAAAGCCTTAAGCTTGATGTCCGGGTGAACGCAAACGGTAGTGTAACGCTCCCGGCGTCGAGCGGATAGGCGGCTTCGGTGACTCCTCGCAAGATCGTTGTCGGTACAGACATCGTCCTCGAGCACGCCGTGCACACGCCGGTTCGAAATGGGGGAGAGCTACGCTCGCAGTTGCGGAAGGCGCTGACGATGATCTTCTGTTGCACCGGAAGGCAAGTCAGGCGGTTGAGGATTCGTTGGGATCCTCGAAAAACCGTGGACTGAACAGCAAGACTGCGAAATCCGTAGGCGCCCTGGTTCGGCGGAGGCGATATTGCGGAGAGTCTCCCGGCAACGAGATTCTCAAAACAGCGAAAGCGGTGCGACCTGCGGTGGACAACGACCGGGAAATGGCGAACTTTTCTTGGCCTACCAGTTGTTAGTATATGTGCCGCTAACGCGACGCCGGGGGGAAGTACTGTTTCCTTATATCATCCCAGGGTAACCACCGAATGGTGAAGATCAACAAGCAATATACAAACCGAGAGAGCCAGTCGCTCGACAAGTACCTCCAGGAGATTGGCAAGGTGGATCTCCTGACGCCTCAGGAGGAAATTGAGCTCGCTCGACGGATCAAGAAAGGTGACCAGAAAGCTCTTGAGAAGCTCACCAAGGCGAATCTCAGATTCGTTGTGAGTGTTGCGAAGCAATACCAGAACCAGGGATTGTCGCTGGGTGATCTCATCAATGAAGGGAACCTAGGCCTGATCAAGGCGGCAAAGCGATTCGATGAGACGCGCGGATTCAAGTTCATCTCCTATGCCGTGTGGTGGATACGCCAGTCGATCCTTCAGGCACTAGCCGAGCAGTCAAGAATTGTACGCTTACCGCTGAACCGCGTCGGTGCGCTGAACAAGATCGGAAAAGCGTTCAGCACGTTGGAGCAGGAATTTGAGCGTGAGCCCAGTGCAAGCGAGTTGGCTGAAGAGCTGGATATGTCGCTCTTTGAGGTGTCGGATACCCTGAAAATTTCCGGACGTCATCTGTCCATGGACGCGCCGTTCGCGCAGGGTGAAGACAACCGCTTATTGGATGTGATCCAGGATCAGCGGCAGCCGGCGCCGGACCATCAGCTTCTGGAGGAATCGCTCAAAGTCGAAGTGCGGCGAGCCCTCAACACGCTGAGTGAGCGCGAGGCGCAGGTCATTCGACTCTATTTCGGCTTGGACCAGGAACACTCCCTGACACTTGAAGAGATCGGTGAGAAATTCAATCTGACAAGAGAGCGTGTTCGTCAGATCAAAGAGAAAGCGATCCGTAGGTTGCGACATGCCTCGCGTAGTAAAGCGCTGCGTGCATATTTGGGCTGATGCGTTCACGGAAATCAACCTTCTGCTTTAGTGAGCCTCGGCAATCGTCGGGGCTTTTTTTCTCCTTCAGGACTGTCGTATGCTCCGGAAGTGGACCGGTGTTTCTTTCAGCAGTGGTTCTCGTCTTGATGGTACTGGTCTCTTCGTGTGGTGGGACAGCGCCTCGTTTTCGAGTGGGTGAGAAAAACAGCAACGCGTCGAAGGGAGTCGAAGAGTCCCGTGACGACAAGGAACGAGAGATGAAAGCGGAGGACGCTGATAGGGTGTTGTCCGGTGCACGAACCTTCAAGACCGAGAAGAACACCGCCATCTCGAATCTTGACCAGGCAAGGATGATGCGGGAGATTTCGAAAATGATGGGGGTGCCGTACAGGTTGGGGGGTGCAGATCAAGACGGCGTTGATTGCTCTGCCTACACGATGCTTGTCTATAAGAACTCTCTCGGAAAACAACTTGCCCGGACAAGCATGGAGCAGTACGGGCAGGGATCGACGGTGTCCACGGAAGACCTCAAGTTCGGCGATCTTGTGTTTTTCAACACAACCGGGGAGACGGCTTCCCACGTCGGTATCTATCTCGGTGATGATCTCTTTGCGCATGCGAGCACGACACTCGGTGTGACGATTTCGTCGCTGGTGAGCCCCTACTACAAGAAGCGCTACGAGGGGGCTCGGCGCGTTATCGAGTAAGTTGATTCCAATTTGGTTCGTCTGTATATTTTCTTGTTTTCGATGTGGTTTCTGTTTCGATCTGATCGGTGCTCCTCAACTTTTCTCCCAGGGAGGAGGGTAGCTATGATTTCATCTTTTCGGCACACAGGAGCAATTCGCGCGGTGGTATGGATGTGCGGTCTGGTTTTCGCGTCGACCAACATCATGATGGGACAGATGCAACAGGCCCGCCCAAGGCAGCAGGACACTGTGAGGGTTCTTCCGTTTACCGCGGAGGTTGCACAGGAGAAGAAGGAAAACGACAAGACGCTTCCTCAGGAGGAGATTGATCGGTTGATGGCGGGAACACGGGGGTTTGAGTCTGATCGACTCTCGACCTTCTCCGCGGCAGAACAGAGCAAGATCATGCAGCAGATCGCAGAATACGCCGGAGTGCCGTACGAGGTGGGTGGGAACTCCAAGGGCGGTGTCGATTGCGGGTCGTTCGTGGCTCTCGTTTACCGGAATGCGGCTGGTATGGAGCTCCCTGCGGCGAGTGTGGATCAGTTCCACTACGCCCAGCCGATCAAGGCGGGTGACGGCCATTTTGGTGACCTCGTCTTTTTCAATACGACTGGCCGACGGGGGTCGCATGTCGGCATCTATTTAGGTAACCAGCTGTTCGCTCATGCAAGCGTTTCCATAGGAGTCACGATATCGACGCTGGAAAGTTCCTACTACAAGAAGCGCTACGAGGGCGTTCGGAGGCTCCCGCGGTAGCCAGATTGCCAGGTTCCTGTTTGGAAGGGCCATAGCATATGTCTGTTCTTCCAATCTATCTCTACGGTAGCGAGATTCTTCGCAAGAAAGCGAAGCCTGTACACGAGCTCGATAACTCGGTCATCAAGCTGATCTACGGCATGGCCGAAACGATGCACAAGGCAAATGGCGTTGGATTGGCGGCGAACCAGGTAGGCGATCTGCGCCGAGTGATCGTTGTGGACGTGTCTGCCATCGAGGAATCGCAGCGCGAAGAGTCGGACGGGGAACCGGTGGAGCGGGAACGTGGAACGAAGACCCTTGCCATCATCAATCCTCAGCTTGTCGAGCAGTCCGGCTCGTGGGTTATGGAGGAAGGCTGTCTCAGCATACCGGACGTTCGCGGTGATGTCACACGATCAGAACGGATCTCGGTCCGCTTTCGGGACGTGAATTTCAGAGAGGTCGAGATGACTTTCAACGGCCTTCTCGGACGCGTCGTGCTTCATGAAATGGACCACCTGGACGGTGTTCTCTTCATCGACCATATTGGCACCGCAAAGCGTGCCCTTATGAGAAGTGAACTTCGGAAGATCAAGAAGGGGGAAGTTGAAACTTCGTATCCTGTTATGAGTGCCGTAGAGGTGTAGACGTTCGCCATGCGCATCATCTTCATGGGCACACCAGAGTTCGCCCTTCCGAGTCTCAAGATCCTCCTTGAGCACAGCTACGACATTGCTGCCGTCGTCACGTCTCCGGACAAACCTCAGGGTCGTGGACAGAAGCTCACGTTCAGCCCCGTGAAGGAGCTCGCCATTGCACGCAATCTTCGGTTGCTGCAGCCGGAGAGCCTGAAGGCGCCCGATTTCGTTTCGAGCATTGCACACCTTCAACCTACCCTAATAGTCGTCGTGGCTTTTCGCATCCTTCCGCGGGAGGTCTTCATTATTCCAACGGCAGGTTCGATCAATCTTCACGCATCTCTGCTGCCGAGGTATCGTGGTGCTGCTCCGATCAACTGGGCCATCATCAACGGGGAGCGGGAGACAGGCGTAACGACCTTCTTCCTGCAGGAAAAAGTAGATACCGGTTCCATCATCCTCCAGGCCCGGGCGAGCATCGGTGCAGATGAAACGGCAGGTGAACTTCACGATCGGCTGGCGGAGCTGGGAGCAGAGATCGTTCTACGAACCGTTCGGCAGATTGAACTTGGAACGGTACGCACGCAGATGCAGGATGAAACGTATGCGACGCCCGCTCCGAAGATTTTCAAGGAGAATTGCCTGGTCGATTGGCGGAAGTCCGCTCAGCAGCTCCATAACTTCGTACGTGGCTTGTCCCCATATCCGTGCGCGTGGACGACACATAAGGGAAAGACGCTCCGCATCTTCCGAACGCAGCCGCTCGCTGACGAACCGGCTCCCGCTCAAGCCGCTCCTGGTACGGTAATCGAGGTTAGAAACACCTGCCTCCATGTCCACACAGGAGCGGGCGTCATCTCCTTGGTCGAGATCCAACTGGAGGGGAGAAAGAGGATGGGAATCGCGGAATTCCTGCGCGGGCACCATGTGGAAGTCGGTGATCAGCTGGGTTAGTTCGTTCACGCACCTGCCGCATGATGCGTTGCATCGGGTGGGAAAAACGAGTATATTCGTCGGAGACTTTGTGTCGTTTGTCCGATCATCACTTAGGTATTGTCAAAGGTCATCGTCATAGCGAATCAGAAGGGGGGCGTCGGCAAAACCACGACGGCCGTTAATCTTGCAGCCTCCCTTGCCGTTGCCGAGAAGCGGACGCTACTCGTTGACGTGGATCCGCAAGCGAACGCGACAAGCGGGATCGGAATCTCGCCCCTCGAAGGCCGCACGATCTACGAGGTCCTCATAGACGGCCTGAACATCGGCTCCACCGTTGTCGAGACTCAAATGCCCTTCCTCTCGTGCGTTCCCTCCCATATCAACCTAGTCGGCGCGCAAATCGAGCTGGTTGCGCTGGAGAGCCGCGAACAACGCTTGGCGCTGGCACTGCAGACCATTCGAGGGCACTATGATTTCGTCGTCGTGGATTGCCCGCCATCCCTGGGGCTGCTCACCCTCAACGCTCTGACTGCCGCGGATTCGGTGTTGATACCCGTCCAATGTGAGTACTTCGCACTCGAAGGTCTCGGCCAGTTGTTCAGCACGATCAACCTAGTGAAGAAGACCCTGAATCCGAATCTCGACATCGAAGGTGTACTTCTGACAATGTTTGATTCCCGCCTCCGCCTGTCGAACCAGATCGTCGATGAGGTGAAGCGATACTTCGGAAATAAGGTTTTCAAGACGATCATCTCCCGTAATATCCGGTTGAGCGAGGCGCCCAGTTTCGGCAAGCCGATAATCCTGTACGACGCCATCTGCTCAGGAACCAGGAATCATATGGAGCTTGCCAAGGAAGTGCTGGCAAACAACGACGCGTTGGGAGTTGAGTCGATCACGCACACCTCGTCTGTCACGAGCACACAGGTATGACGACCCAAAAGAAATCGGTTCTCGGCAGGGGATTGAGCGCTCTTATCCCCAAAGCGCCGCCTAAAGAAGTCAGTCTCCGTAGTGACGAAGTGGGTGTCGACACGGGGGGACTTGGTATTGTCGCGCGGATCGACGTCGATAACGTTCGGCCAAATCCCTTCCAACCTCGATCTGAGTTCGATCCGGAGACGCTTGCCGAGTTGACGCGATCCATCATCGAGAAGGGTGTCATACAACCGATTACGGTTCGGCGAGTGGACGGCGCCTATCAGCTTGTGACAGGAGAACGGCGGCTGCGGGCCGCGCAGAGCGCTGGACTCGCGCAGATACCAGCATATATTATCACTGTCGAATCCGATGAAGAGATGCTGGAGCTGGCGCTGATTGAGAATATTCAGCGCGATACGCTCAACCCCATCGAGATTGCACATGCGTATAAGCGCTTGATCGATGAATGCAACCTCACGCAGGATGATGTGGCAGAAAAGGTCGGTAAAGACCGAACAACGGTCGCGAATTTCATTCGCCTGCTGAGACTACCGTCCGAAATTCAGCTCGGTCTTCGGAAAGACCTCATTTCGATGGGACACGCTCGGGCCCTCATCAACATCCCAAGCGAGGCCCTCCAGCTACGCATCTACAAGAGGATTGTCAAAGCAGGGCTCTCAGTTCGGAAAGTTGAGCAGCTGGCAAAATCGGCGGGGAAACCGGCGGAGGGCGCTCGACGGAAGTCGGCCGCCTCGCCGCCGTCAGCGAGCGCACAGAGCATCGAGGAGAAACTGCGTCAGGCGCTGGGAACGAAGGTGAGCGTGCGCGAGAAGGAAAACGGGCGAGGTGAAATTGTGATCGAATTCTACTCCCTCGATGATCTCGATCGCCTATTGGACCTTTTTGCCACCATCGAGAAAATGTAACCGTGACAGAATGGACTATTCACACACTACGGCCTGACCATGCCCAGCCAGAAAATCTACACTGAGAAAGCTCCCAAGCCCATCGGACCGTACAGCCAGGCTATTCTGGTTGACGGCAAATTTGTTTACACGGCGGGACAGATCGCCATCGATCCCGCGACGAATCAGCTTGTCGAGGGCGACATCCGCGTCCAGACTCGGCAGGCTCTCAGCAATGTCGAAGCTGTCCTGGAGGCCGCTGGTTCATCGATGAACTCG
>VGWB01000024.1 GCA_016873755.1 Ignavibacteria bacterium
GGCGGTGTCTGAATATGCAGTCCCGATTGCGACGGCCTGGAGGTCGCTCAACGCGAAACAGGCCGGATTCTATGATATAGACCTCACTCCGGTAACCATCAGGGAGGGCCAGAAAGCCTTCAAGCTGGCCTGGCACGGGTGGATTCTTGCCGCGGCGATCATAGGCTCAATCGTGTTCTTCTATACTTCGATCGAGTCGCGGAGCGCCGAGATCAAGCGGACGCGGGAGGTGCTGATTCAGAAGCGGGTTCAGTTGACCGATCTGGAGGCCCTCCGTGCCCAGCGCGCCGCTCTCCAGAGGGATATTGAGCGGTATGCGAAGGCCGCGTCGGTGTATGACTCGATTGCTCCCGGAAGTGATCGGTGGAGCCGTGTGTTGCACTATTTCGCCAATAGCGTGGAAGATCTCAACTCGCTCTGGATCTATCGCCTGCAGCGCGAGGAAACGATTCCCGGCGCTTTGAAGGTAAGCGGCAAGTCGATCTATCGCACTCGAATTTCACGTATGGCAAGTCTGTTCGAAAAGGCCACGCTCAAGCAGGTTCGCACGACCACCATTCGTGACAAGGTTATCTACGACTTTGATCTGTTGATCGAGCGAGTCGACAAAGGCGATGTGACGTCAATCCCAATCACACGACGGTAAGAGCGTATGTCATTCAAAATACGAAATACGATCGTTCTCGCTGTGGTCTTCGTTGTGATCACCGGCGGCGGCCTGTTCTACTGGATGTACTATCAGCCGAAGCAGCTCAAGGCCGCGGAAACTGAAATCGCAGCGATTGAACGTGAGCTTGTCGATTTCCCACAGACCCTGAGCCAAGTGGAGGAGTTGACCAACAGGCTCGCGGACACTAAACGCCGGTATGACTCGCGAAGCAAAGAGATTCCGCCGTTCGATATCACCTCACAGACCTATGCGTATATGAGCAAGGGAATCGACGAAGCGGGGTACTCCAGGGACAATGAATTCGTCCGGTTCAACATGACGTTCGAGGGGACAAGGAACTTTGGAGCCTACGGCTTTAACGTGTATCAACTGACTGAGGGTGAAGCGGCATTCGAGAATCTGTACAAGTTCATCTACTATCTGGAGAACGGCAGCAGGCTGTACAAAGTGAATTGGGTGAATTTCGAGACGCATGAAGCGGTGAATCCAGACACCAGGGAGACCCGGAAGTGGATCGCGTTCCAGATGGAGCTGCACGCGTACTTTACATCGATTCCCGAGCTCCACACATCTCTTGTCGCCAAGTCTCTCACCTTCACGCAATCGCCGTTTGACCCATTCAACCCCATTATTCTGCAAACAGTGGCCACCGAGCCGCCGGAGGACGAACTTGACGTGAAGGCGCTTGACGTACGTGCGGTCTTGCCGGGAAAGGCCTTTGTTCTTCACAAAGGAGAGTTGATCGTGTTACACCTCGGTGACAAGGTCTGGCGAGGATTCGTGAGCCGCATCAGCCCGTCGGAGAGCAAGGTGGAATTCACGCTGAACGAGGGGGGCATCACCCGGAAGGTCGAGAAGAAAATGGTGTTCGAAAAAGCAACACAGAAACGATAACGAGGGAACCATGAACAAACGACTGTTGGTCCTTTTTGCTTGCGGCATCCTTCTGGTCGAAGGCTCCATCGTCGCTCAAACTCAAGAGGAGCAGAGGATCAAACGCGCCGCTCGAGGCAAGGAGTTCGTCAGTCAAGAAGAGCTGGTGAGCTTCAAGAACGACGTTCCCTATGCGCAGGCGATTGAAGCGCTGAGTGCTCTGAGCAAGAAGTACCTGAAGAAGCCCATCGTCGATCCTGCCCCGCTTACGACGAAAATCAATGTCGAGATCCAATCGATGTACTGGCGCGACGCATTTGAATTGATCCTGCGGACGAACAACCTCTGGTACAGCGATCATCCGGATTATTTACAGGTTGTCCCTGTAGGCGCGCTCCCGACCATACCCGGGGCAGCTCCGGGTGTAGCGGTTGCCCGGGTGGACTCGGGCCAAATCATTGCGAGAACCCGTGAGGTGACAATCTCGGCTGTTTTCGTCTCAATCGACCAGTCAAAGCTCCGAGAGAGCGGCTTGAGTTTCAGCATTTTCCGGGGGCGGGACCTCAACCTCGGAGTGGAGTTTCGAGGCGCGGATCGAGTTTCGAGCAATATTTTCACCGCAGTAACCTCCCCGACATCCAAAAGGCTCGCCGTCACAGTCGACGCTGCGCTCAGGATCTTTGAGAGTGAGCAGCTGGGAGAGGTGATCGCTCGCCCCCAGACCACGGTGCGGTCCGGAAGCACCGGCCGGGTGCAGATTGGAACAGACTTCTCTGTGAAGGAAAGGGACTTCGCCGGAAATGTCATCGATCGATTCTACAGCGCAGGCACCATCTTGGAGGTGACGCCGACCGTCTATGCTTACGGCAACACCCAACTCATCGATCTCATGTATAAAGCCACCCGCAGCAGTGTAACTCCTGGAACGGTGAGTACTCTGATTGACAAGACAGAGAACGAGAGTAAGCTGCTGTTGCTTGATGGTGAAGAGACGTACGTGGCCGGTCTATCGCTGAACGAAGAGAATACGACCCGAGAAGGCATCCCGCTTCTTAAGGATCTCCCGTGGTGGTTCTTCGGGCTGCGGTACCTTTTTGGCTATGATAAGGTCAACGTGTCGAAGAGGGAACTGCTGATCCTGTTGCGGGCGGAACTCGTGCCCACGATCGATGAACGAGTTGAGCAGCTCACAAAGAATCGCGACGTTATGCAAGAGAAGCTTAAGGAAAATCGCGAGGATATGGAAAAACGAACGAGAAAACAATGACTACGCTACTGCTACCGGACAGACCAACGTACCTGGGGAGAGTGTCATGAACATACGAACGCTTCTGCTGTGGGGGATTATCTCGATCCTGCTGCTCTATTCCGCGTGCCAGAGCCCAACAGAGCCGGAAGAGAGCCAGGTTACGCCGGCATCGACGCTGGTGAAGGGAACGGTCTTGCGAAGCGACAACCTCAATCCCATACCTGACGCTTTTGTTTACGATCTGGGGGGATTGGCCAAAGACACATCCAAGAAGGACGGTTCCTTTGCCTTGGGATTCAAGCTCACGACGCGCTATGTGAGCAAAGTGGTCGGAACCCGAGTGGGATTTGGGAATGACACGGTCAATATCGTTGTCAATCCGGGCGTCGACACGTCGATCGTGCTTCGTCTGAAGGCCGATAGCCTGAGCCCAATCACGACAAGCCTTTCGGGCAAGGCTGCCAGCATTTTTCTGATCGGTGTTACCGCCCAGAACATCGGCATACGCGGGACGGGATCCAATGAAACGGCTCAGTTGACTTTTGAAGTCAGGGACTCTGTCGGTGTGCCGGTCACGGGTAGTAACAAGATCAATGTGAACTTCTCCATCCTGGGCGGCCCCGGTGGCGGTGAGTTCATTTTCCCGGTGTCCCTGGTCTCCGATCCCGTCACTGGTCGAGCCAGCACGCGTCTTACGAGCGGCACGAAAGCAGGAGTCGTGCAGGTATTTGCCTCGGCTGTTGTTGACGGTCGTCTCATCAAGTCAAGCCCGGTCCGCATCACGATAGCGGGCGGTCTGCCAGTGCAGGAGCGCTTTTCCTTGAGTCGTCAGTTCGCGAATATTGCCGGCGGCCTGTATGACAATCTCCGCAACAGGATCCAGGCAATTGTCGGCGACAGGGACGGCAACCCGGTCCAACCGGGTACAGCTGTCTATTTCACGACGACGGGTGGTATTATCCAGGCCTCCGCTCAAACAGATGTCAATGGAATTGCGGCGGTCGAGTTGATCACCTCGAACCCGAGGCCGACTGGTGGCATTGCAGTGATCACCGCGAAAACCATCGGTGACAGCGGAAACTCAGTATCACGGACTATTCCGGTCGTGTTCTCAGGAGCGACGCGAATCGTTGCACCGACGCAGCCATTCGTTATTCCGGATAGCGGTGAGTACAGTTTTAACTACAAGGTGCAGGACATAAACGGGAATCCGTTGACAGAGGGGACCACCATTTCAGTGGCATTGGATGGACCCGGCTCATCTGAACTAGCGGTCGAGGGGGACAAGTCGTTTGTGTTGCCGGATACGGACGACCCGAGGTACACGCAGTTCTTCATACGGCTTCGTGACCGGAGGGAAGGGGGGCCCGGCGGACTGGTCAACATCACGATAACTGTCACCAGTGTTCAGAACGGGAACGCAATATACACCTTCTCGGGCTTGCAGCAGTCTGAAGCGGGCGTAATCACCGTTCCTCCGAGTGCGCGCGAACCTGCCCAGATCAAGACATTCCCGCCGAGCGCGACGGATATCTACGTAGCGGGCGTCGGCGAGCGTGAGAACTCTGTTTTGACCTACCAGGTTCTGGACTCGCTTGAGACTCCGATCACCAAAGAAAAGCGCGTCTATGCGACCTACACCGTGCAGTTCTACCCCAACTCACTGGTTGGCGGAGGAACAGCCCCGACACTGATCCCCTCGGCTGACAGCACGGATGACAGCGGTCGCCTGCGAACATCGGTGAAGTCGGGGACCCAGGCGGGTGTTGTCCAGGTCATTGCTCGTGTCCAACTCCCGAGCGGTAAGATCATCGTTTCTCAACCTGTGAAGGTGACAGTGCATTCCGGCTTCCCCGTTCGATCGCACTTCACCTATGCGACCACTGCCTACTCCTTCGGGATTCTGAGTGGCGGGGTTGGTCCTAGCTTCTTCGTTCAGGTTGGTGACACATTCAGCAATCCGGTTGCTATTGGGACGGCGGTGTACTTCCATACTCAGGCAGGCGTCGTTCAAACCGGTAGGGACTTCTTTGGTGCGTACACAGATGCTAACGGACGTGCCTTTGTGAGGTTCCTCGGCGGAAACCCAGAGCCCACAAACAGCGGCACCCTTCTCGCAGGAAGACCGACATTCTACCAAAAGGAGGGATATTTTTGGGTCTACGCTCAGACGCAGGGAAGGGACAAGGTCACGATCATTGACAGCTTGCGCGTTCTGTGGTGCGTGCCACCGATTACCGCGACGGGAGTGCCCACGACGGATGTCACCATGGTACGGGGAGGCACCTCGGTTCCAATACCCATAACCTTCACCGATGGTCGCGGCAATCCGCTCCCCGTTGGAACTAAGATAACGACGACCATCGAATTCACGTCTGACCTCATAGGGATCAAGTTTGGCGTTTCGGGTGATCTCTCGACGACCAAGCCGTTCACCATGCAGAACTACCCGGCCGTTGTAGATCCTGGTTCACGGGTCACAAACTTCACCATTTACGTCAGTGACCTCTCGTCGAGCGGAGGTGCTCCGTCAGGGCAGACGTTCATCGTGAATCTCATCGTGGAGGCACCGAATCTCGGCGACGCCACCTTCAGCTTCCGGGCAAGGATTCTCTAAGGTTGGAGGAGTTTGTCATCGTAGGCTAAAAGGCAGCCGAACAGCGACAGAGGAGTTGCAGCCATCCCGCCTCTCGTTCACAAACGGGAGGCGTTTTCTTTTCTGTAGCCGGAGATACCTGTTTGCGCACCACTCGGTGTGCCCGAGGGAGGCAGTGATTAGCGGGAGCCAACGGGGAGCGAGACCGATCTGACGCAGGAATAGGGGTGATATCAAAGCAGTCCCTGCTGCTTGTACCAGGAGAAGGTCTTCTGAACTGCTTCTCGAAAGGGCGTTCTCATATACCCGAGCTCGCGCTCGGCTTTTTCGCTCGTGAAGTAGTTGAATAGCGAGCTGCTCGCAAGGAGCTCCCTTGTCACCCACGGTTTCCGATTGAGCGTGGATCCGATTCCCTCGGCGACGACGGCAATAGAGCGCACTGCCCATTGAGGAACTTTGAAGAACGGTTGAATCCCGCCTACGACGTCTGCGATCGTCGAGATGATCTGCCTGTGCGTCAGGTTCTCGCCGCCAAGAATGTAGCGATCACCCTTGCGGCCACGGCGTGCAGCGAGAATATGTCCCTTCACGACATCCTCCGCAAAAGCAATATTCATCCCCCCATCGACGTAGTAGAAGAGGCGTTTCCAGTAGATGTCGCGGATGAGCTGGCCACCGTGGAATTTGATGTCCCTCGGCCCGATTACGACGGATGGATTTACCATGACCGCGTCCAGGCCGTGCTGCACCCCTCGGTGGATTTCCTGTTCGGCCTTGTGCTTCGAGATCCGGTATCCAATGTCGTACCGATCCCAGTTGAATTGATTTGTCTCCCGGGCGAGACCGCCATCCTCCGGATAGCCAATGGCAGCGATTGAGCTTGTATGAATGAGCCTCTGCACGCCGAGCCGCAGGCAGGCATCGACGACGTTGCGGGTGCCTCCGATGTTGATCCGATACATCTCCTCCCGTTGCCTCCTCCAATAGGAAACCATTGCCGCCGTGTGGAAGACGGTATCGCAGCCCTTCATAGCACGTCGGAGTGATTCCACGTCTTGGATATCGCCGATGCTATGCTCCACCGGTGCGTCGCCGATCGCGCGAAGGTCGGAATGTAGACGCCGAAGGATACGAACGCTGCATCCCTCGCTGATGAGCGCGACGGCGAGGTTTGACCCGATGAAACCCGTCCCGCCGGTTACGAGCACATTTCTCACAACGATTGTTCCTCAGTCAGTGTTGATTTTTGGCGCCGCCTCGGCATTGGTGGGATCCAGCTTCAGCACGTGGCGGTACGCATTCCGTGCAGCCCGCTGCACTCCTCTCTTCTCAAACAGCCGGGCCTGGAAGAGCCAGGCTTCGGTGCTCGATGGTTCTTCGCGCACGGCGCGCTGGGCTTCATCGATGGCCTCCTGCGGCAGATCGATGGTCTCATAGGAGCGTGCGATCCTCAGGTGCAGCTCGCTGCGTCGGATGGGCGAGGACGCAAGACGAAGTGAGTCAGTGAGCAGAGTGATAGCGCCGAACTCTCGCACCACCGGATTCGAGCGATCGATTGCTTCGAGCTGACGAAGGTACAACCGCGCCTGGCTCGTGTGTGACACTTGAATGGCGTAATGCCATCCCCACAGGAGTCCGGTGAAGTAGGTCGAGTCCTGCTGGAGGACACGGCGGATCAACGCGTATGCCTCGTTGTAATACCCGAGATTCCAGTAGAACGTCGCTACGTCGTACTGCATGAGCGCACGTTGCGTGGGATTGGTCGAGCGCTCTGCCTGAAGTGCTGACTGGCTGACAGCGAGGATCTTTGTGGCGAGAGGGGTGTAGGTTGAGGACTGGGCGAAACTAAAGAGCCTCTGAAGCTGCGCTGTCGCTTCCTCCAGTCTTCCGCTCATGGCAAGTGCGACCGTAAGCTGGTACGCGATCATGGCTTGGGCGGGTGCGAGCTGTTGCGCTTTCTGCAAAGAAGCGACTGCCTCTGCATACTGTCGCCTCAGCAGCTCAGATCTTCCCTTTCTCAACAGACCGTTGCCCGTGGTGGTGTCAACCGGGACGCGCTTCGTGTGCAGCCATTCCTCCTTGGGGGAGATGTTGGTAGGGTGGACTCTGAAAAGCTGCATTCCGGCGATCTCGGTGACGGACTCAAACCAGAACCGCCTCGACTCCGCCATCTGGAAATCATAGGATCGAAAGTCGTCCCACGAGCTGGTCGAGAGTAAATACTCCACAGCGAAATCGCGGAGGTAGTGATCAAACGTGGTGACGGGCACAGCGTTGTTGAGTTCGAGCAGTTTTCGGCCGCCGATGAAGATGCTCGCTTCTTTGAGGGCGCTTGCGATCACAACATTTTCTTCGGTGTTCGCCTCGATCCGATCCCCCATCAACTTCCATGGTTTGGTGAAGATATTCTTCATGAGACCCACAGACTTGAGATGCTCGTAGAACTTCACCGGATCCGATGTGTAGCGAACGTTCGTATGAAGGATCTCGAACACGCAGAGCCCGTTCGGCACTGCGACGAGACATGACAGGACAATCGCAGTGTTCCTGCCCAATCGATTTCCTCTGCGAAACACCGTTGCGCGTATCCAGCGGAAGGCTACCAACACGTAGAAGACGAACAAGGGCAACAGCGGTAAGAGGAATCGAACGTCGTGGATCGGATAGGCAAGAATGATGGCGACATAACCACAGAGGAAAAGTACCCTCATGAAGCCTGCTTGGTGCTCCTTCAGATCACGCCAGACCCCGAGAACGAATAAGGGAGCGAGTAGAACAGGAACAATGTACTTGCCGACGACCAATGCCCGATAGTATGTGCGAAATAGATCGGATGGTTCGACGATAAGGACGTCAGGAAGAGGATAGAACAGCATTCCCCCGGCGTGGATCGCGTAGCCTTTGACGTTGTTGAGCACTCGCAGCGCGAGTTCCTGCACGAGTGACGCAGTGGGAGGGGTCACGAAATGCTCGAAGAAGAAACTCACATTGGTGGCCTGCGATGCCGGTGGAGTGCCGATCAGCACAAGGTTCCGGATGAGCCACGCGCCGAAAAAAAGCAGAACCCCCGCCGCAATAGCAGCGGCGCGCTTGTATTCCTTCCGCGCAATGAAATGCAGAAGAACCGCGCCGACGAGCGCGACGGCTACCTCTCTAAGAAGGACGACTGCCGAAAGGATGACCAGCAGCGAGATGAATACACGAATGGACGCTCGACTAGGATCTGCAAGTGCTTCGGTCAGAACGAACGTGAGGAAGACAAGCATCAAGAACGACGATTCGGAAAGCACCTCAGTTGAAATCAGCAAGAAGAGCGGATTGAAGACGAGCGGCAGGAGACCAACGATCGCCATTGGTGTCCCGAGCAACCTTCTCAGGAATGCATAGAACGCGATGAGGAAACCGATTCCCAAGAGCAGCGTCCATACCTTCGCCGCTGTGAGGGAATGGGGAAATGGAAGAAGGATGGGCGAGAGCAATACCGAATAGAGCGGAGCGTTGACGACGTAGCGCTCAGGTTCCGGCTGGGTATCGTCGACAAGACCCTTCAGCTGAGCGAATGAGGTCCCCCAAATTACGTAGCGGGTGCTATCCGTGTAGAGAGAGAGATCGTTAAGGCGGAACATCCCCAGAAGGAGAACAACCAGGCACAGGACGATCAGCCAGCGGTGATCCGTTGAGATTCTCCGTATGTTCATCGTTGTGGTGGAGCGTCCTCGATCAGCGTTCGTGCTCGCCTGAAGATCGAATCGAACATCGGTTCAGTGAGTCTGCCGGTGAATGTGTTCTGTTGGCTCGGGTGAAATGACGCGAGTAGTGTGAGCTTTTCCGTGAGCCGGTACTCGGCGCCGTGTGCGAACCGAGGTTTCCGCTGGAATGAAGTCCACCCATGCTCCAGGGCCGCATTGATTGCGGCATCAAATCCCACTCTCCCCAAACCGACGAGGACCCGCACATTTCGCAGCAACCAAAACTCCTCCAGCAAGAAGGGACGACAATTTCGTATCTCTGAAAGGAGAAGTCTGTTCTTCGGCGGAGCACATCGGCATGTTGCCGTGATGTAGCAATCGACAAGCTGCAGTCCATCGTCGCGCGAGACAGAGATCGGCTGGCTGGCGAAGCCGAACTTGAAGAGAGAGCGATACAGCCAGTCGCCGCTCCGATCGCCGGTGAACATCCTCCCCGTGCGGTTGCCGCCGTGGGCCGCCGGAGCGAGCCCGATAAGAACGAGTCGGGCTTTCGGATCCCCGAAGCTCGGATTCGGCTTCCCCCAGTACTGCCAATCGGAAAACCGCTTCGTTTTCTCCCTTGCGACCTTTGCCCGCCAAGCTACGAGACGGGGACATTTCCTGCAGCGGACCACGCGTTTTTGAAGCTCCTCAAGTTTTCCCATGCGGCACCGGGCCGTCGCTTAGTAGTTACTTCAGTCTATTGAGAAACTCGATCAGGTGTTTGTTGAAGTCGGTCGTATTCTCCAGGTTGCTCATATGTGCAGCATGGGAGAGAATATGGAGCTCGGAGCCGGCGATCTTGTCGTGCATAGCTTGCGCTGCAGCTGGCGGAGTGAGATTGTCATGTTCGCCGACGAGGATGAGCGTGGGCACCGAAATGGAGGGGAGGGCAGCCGTCGTGTCGGTCCGGCAAGCGATTGCCAGGGCGGTTCCGCAGATGCCGAGGGGTGAGTTGCCTCTGATGGCGATCTTGATCATTTGTATCGTTTGCGGATCCGTCTCGAACGTTTGCGGCGCGAAGACGAGTTTCACGAAATCCTCTGCAAATGCTGCGACCCCATTTGCTTTCACCGCTTTGATCGTGGCTGAGCGCTTTGTCTTCCCCTCGTTCGAATCTGCCTCGCTGCGTGTGTCGCACAATACCATGGCGCGTACGCGCTCCGGATGTCGCTCAACTGCGCGAAGGGCGATGTAACCGCCCATCGAGAGTCCCACAAGGACGGCCCTCTCGATGACGAGATGATCGAGGAGAGCAATAAGGTCGTCGACGAAGAACTCAATCGTGAACTGTCCGTCGACAACGTCACTCTCCCCGTGACCTCTGACGTCGTAGGCGATGGCCCGAAAGTGGTTCGGCAGAGCCTTCATCTGCGGATCCCACATGGAGTGATTGAAAGGGAACCCGTGTATGAAGATGACCGGGAGACCCTGCGGCAGCCCGCGTTCGGTGTAGTTCATGATATGGTTGTTGAGCCAGATCTTCATGGCGGCCTCATAGGTATGAGTGTTCTATCGGCTTTGGAAGGTGCTCGCGTAGCGAGAATATCCCGTGCAGCTCGCGGCCGTGCCGCCCGGCGGGTGGCAGTCCGGGCGAGCCGCAGCAGCGATGGATTCTAGGACACCATTCGCCCTGGACTTGGCGGAGGCCAGGCCTTCGGACTTCGAAATGAGGAGAAGCGCTGCGTCCATCAGCTCGTGGATCGTCTCTACGAAGCCGCAAACCCTCGCCTCGATATTGTGAGGAAATCTCCTCTTTTCCAAGTGTGATTTCTAGCTTCTCGTTCCTTCCACACACAACAATAAGGTTGAACCGTCACCTCACATGCTCTGCCAGGGTTATTGCCGTTCGCTCAACGATCGACTCGACGCGTCCGACGCCACCCCCCAACAGGACAAGAACCGTGAATCAATCGTTCGGGAGGCCAAGTCTTGACCGAGCAGCTCGTGGGTTTCTTCGTTTGCCGAATTCGCGATGAACCGGAATGCCGCGGACGACGATCTGTTCCTTGTCAAAGATATTCAAGACACCTCTCTTGTCGTACGGTTTTCTCTCGGCTCGGGCGTACAAGTAACCTTAGAGCTCGGGAGTACGATTGGCAGGTCGCTCAACTGGGCTGCTCGATGGAGAGCCTCGGCTGCCCTGATGTGCCCTACGTCGCCCGACGTGGAGAGTATCAAGAAGAAGCGCTGTTTCATGAAGAGGAGGTCGTGTGCCCGGGTGGATCGGGTGGATAGAATCGTTTGATGGAGATATCCACCTGACGCAGCATTTCCTGCGTCGCGTGTTTCTCAAACAGCGGGAAGAGGACGCGATCTTCCTTTCGGATGTGTTCTTCCAGCAGAGCCCCGAACGCATGCAGAGCGTCATCGAGTCTCACCCTGGTCGGCTGGCGGAAGCGATCAACCTGCTCTACCAGAGTACGGTGATGCAATAGCAGCTCGTCGACGTGAGGTTTGCATGCCTTGATTCCTTCTGCGATAGGAAAGAGGCCTTGTTCCTCAGCCATGAAATGAGTACGGAGATGCTTCTCGTAGAACTCGACGACGTAGCCCGCCTGCCAGTGAGGATCATGGGACCAGAGCCGCAGGAGGGCTTTCTTTCCTTGCTGCAGGCGAACGGCTAGCAGGAGACCTTCATGATGTTCTCGTGCAAGCGGCACGAGGCTCGGATGCCGTTTCGACATCATGTTTTTGCAGCCTTGAGCCGGAAAATGCGATTTCTTATTCTCGACCGGGGATAACAAGAAACGAAAAATTCCGTTTATCTTCCACAGAAGCGTCGCATGATGCATTTGGAGCTCATCAGGATCTCTTCCCGCTTGCTGCTGGATCAAGGTAGTTCTTGAACCTTCGGGGCGCGCAGCAAAACACGCCCACGTATGTAGAGCCAGGAATTCGAACGCGCTCCGGGACTGTGAAGAGGGAAAGTGGGACCTCTGCCGGAAGGCACGCTCGTACAGCGGCAAGATGGAATTCGATTCTGTGGTTGTTGATTCCCACGACTGCTTTTCCATTTATTCATTCTGCCAAAAGAGGGGGATGATTCTCAGAGTTGAGAACGGGATTGCCCGTTTTCTTGTCTTTTTCCCTTCTTTTGGCACAGAATTTTGTGCCCGCGTCTGGAATAGTTATTGAAATAATTGAGCCCGGCAAGAACATCAATTCATCCCTGAAGAAAGGCAAGAGCCAAGATGTCAGACCGAGATTCTGTCTCAACGAAGAAGCATGAGATGGTGACGATTGATGGAAACGAAGCTGCGGCGTACGTCGCTCACAAGACCAACGAGGTCATAGCAATCTACCCGATCACTCCGTCGTCGAACATGGGAGAGTGGGCAGACGAGTGGTCGGCTTTGGGGAGGACAAACATCTGGGGCACAGTGCCGCTGGTGATCGAGATGCAGAGTGAAGGTGGAGCGTCGGGAGCAGTGCATGGTGCGTTGCAGACCGGAGCGCTCTCTACCACGTTTACCGCATCGCAGGGTCTCTTGCTCATGATTCCTAACATGTTCAAGATAGCAGGCGAGCTCACCCCGACGGTGTTCCATGTTTCGGCGCGCACAGTTGCCTCACATGCGTTGTCCATCTTCGGTGATCATAGCGATGTAATGGCTGTTCGGTCAACCGGTTGGGCGATGATGGCGTCGAACTCCGTTCAAGAGGTTATGGACCTTGCGCTCATCGCGCAGGCTGCGACGTTGGAGGCGCGCGTGCCATTCCTGCACTTCTTCGATGGCTTTCGTTCGTCTCATGAGGTGATGAAGATCGCACAACTCGATGACGGCGAAATCCGGCAGATGATTGACGATGACTTGGTGCGTCAGCATCGGGCCCGCGCCCTGTCGCCCGAACACCCGGTATTGCGCGGCTCGGCGCAGAATCCCGATGTCTTCTTCCAAGCTCGAGAGACGGTCAATCCGTTCTACCTCGCCTGTCCGGGGATTGTTGAGAAGACCATGCAGAAATTCGCTCGAGTGACTGGCCGCGAGTACAAACTCTTCCAATACCTAGGCTCACCTGACGCAGAAAGAGTCATCGTCATGATGGGCTCCGGCGCGGAGGCGGCGCATGAGACCGTTGAGCATCTCGTGCAGAAGGGTGAGAAAGTCGGTCTGCTGAAAGTACGATTGTTCAGGCCGTTCTCGGTAGATCATTTTGTAAAGGCTCTTCCAAAAACTGTCAAGAGCATCGCTGTTCTGGATCGCACAAAGGAGCCTGGAGCCGGCGGCGAGCCGCTCTACAAGGATGTTCTGGCGGGCACGTGCGAGGCGATGGGAAGCGGCACATTGCCGATGAAGACTCTGCCACGCGTAATCGGCGGTCGTTACGGGCTGTCCTCGAAGGAGTTCACGCCGGCAATGGTAAAGGCTGTCTTCGATGAGCTGAACAAGGAAAAGCCCAAGAATCACTTCACTGTCGGCATCAACGACGACGTCACCAACACGAGCCTTCAGTACGATCCAGAATTTTCCATTGAGCCGTCAGACGGTGTACGCTCGGTCTTCTTTGGTCTCGGGGCTGATGGAACCGTGGGTGCAAACAAGAACTCCATCAAGATCATTGGCGAGGATACGGACTTCTTTGCTCAGGGCTACTTCGTCTATGACTCAAAGAAATCAGGGGCGACGACGGTGTCCCACCTTCGCTTTGGTCCTCGTCCGATCCACTCGACATATCTCATCGACAAGGCGAACTTCGTTGCCTGCCATCAATGGTTCTTCCTGGAGAGATTCGACGTGCTGAAATCGGCGGTGCCGGGAGGCACGTTCCTTCTGAACAGCATCTACGGTCCCGACGAGGTGTGGGATAAGCTGCCGCTGCACATCCAGAAGGGCATTATTGAGAAGAAGTTGAAGTTCTATGTGATCGATGGCTACAAAGTGGCACAAGAGACCGGGATGGGAGCTCGCGTGAACACCATTATGCAGACCTGTTTCTTTGCCATCTCGGGAGTACTGCCCCGTGATCAAGCCATCGACGCTATCAAGAACTCGATCAAGAAGACGTACGGAAAGAAGGGGGAGGCCGTCGTCAAGAAGAATTTCGCGGCTGTCGACGCGACGCTGGAGGACCTGTTTGAGGTAAAAGTCCCCGAGAAGGCAACCAGCAGATTCATCATGCCTCCTGCTGTTCCGCCTGAGGCGCCTGAGTTCGTGCAGACGGTCACAGCAAAAATCATTGCGGGAAAGGGAGACGAGATCCCGGTCAGCAAGATGCCGAAGGATGGGACATTTCCCACTGGCACTACTCAGTGGGAGAAACGGAACATCGCTCTCGAGATACCTGTTTGGGAACCGGACATTTGCATCCAGTGTAACAAGTGCGTGATGGTCTGCCCGCACGCCTCGATTCGCGTGAAGGTATACGATCCCGCCTTGCTCTCAAAGGCTCCACCGACGTTCAAATCGATTGACTACCGCGGAACCGAATACAAAGGCACGAAATACTCACTGCAGGTTGCGCCCGAAGACTGCACGGGGTGCGAGCTCTGCGTCGAGGTGTGCCCGGCGAAGAGCAAGACGCAGGTGAAGGTGAAGGCGATCAACATGAAGCCGCAGCCGCCGATCCGTGAGCAGGAGCGGGAGAACTATGAGTTCTTCCTTGGACTGCCGGATATCGACCGGCGGACGGTCAAGATCGACACGGTCAAGGGATCGCAGTTCCTGCAGCCTCTGTTTGAATATTCGGGCGCCTGTTCGGCATGCGGTGAGACGCCATATGTGAAGCTGATGAGCCAGCTATTCGGCGATCGTGCGCTCATCGCCAATGCGACAGGATGCTCGTCGATTTATGGAGGGAACCTCCCGACGGTCCCCTGGGCGTGCGATAGCAACGGTCGCGGACCTGCGTGGTCGAATTCGCTGTTCGAAGACAATGCAGAGTTCGGTCTGGGGATGCGGCTGACAATCGACAAGCTCGCCGAGCTGGCACGAGAGCTCGTTCAACGACTTGCGGAGCAAATCGGCCAAGATCTGGCAAAAGGACTCCTTGAGGCGAATCAGTCCGATGAGGCCGGAATCTACGAACAACGAGAGCGAGTCAAGGTTCTGAAACAGAAACTGGAGACGATGACATCTCCAGAGGCAACGAATCTGTTGAGCATTGCAGACAACCTCGTCAAACGAAGCGTCTGGATCGTCGGAGGCGACGGTTGGGCGTACGATATCGGCTACGGGGGTCTCGACCACGTTTTGGCGATAGGACGAAACGTGAACATCCTCGTCCTGGACACGGAGGTGTACTCCAATACCGGGGGTCAGATGTCGAAGGCCACGTTCCGGTCGGCGATTGCGAAATTCGCTGCCGCGGGGAAGCCAACACAGAAAAAGGACCTCGCGCTAATGGCTCTTACCTACGGAAACGCGTACGTCGCAAAAGTCGCGATGGGCGCGAACGACGCTCAGACTGTTCGAGCCTTCCTCGAGGCGGAAGCATTCGATGGTCCTTCATTGATCATCGCCTACAGCCACTGCATCGCACACGGCATCGATATGGCGAGAGGGATGACCAATCAGAGGCTTGCCGTGGAGACCGGCTACTTCCCGCTCTTTCGTTACAACCCGATGTTGACGAAAGAAGGGAAGAATCCCTTCAAACTAGACTCTAAAGCACCAAAACAGCCGTTGCGCGACTTCACATCTCTTGAGACCCGGTTCAATATGCTCGAGAAGACGTATCCGGATCGGGCAAAGGAGCTCTCAGCTCTTGCGGCGGAGGACGTCAAGAGTCGGTGGCGGTTGTACGAGCTGTTCGCTGGTGGAGGTGATGGGGCACAGGGGAAAACGGATTCTTCTCCTTCATCTTAAGCGGGCGCGGCAACGAGCGTATTCTTACATTGACATCGAACGAAGGGCATCCCACCATGGACCTCAAAACGACCTATCTCGGCCTGAAGCTCAAGAACCCCATCGTGCCGTCAGCGAGTCCCCTCTCTAGGAACCTCGAGAGCATGAAGCGACTCGAAGACGCGGGCGCTGCGGCGATCGTGATGTACTCTTTGTTCGAGGAGCAGGTTGAACACGAAGCCGCCGAACTCGATCACTATCTCGCCTATGGCACGCACAGTTACCAGGAGGCGCTTAGCTACTTTCCGACTCCCGAGGAATACAATCTCGGGCCTGACCAATATCTGGAGTTCCTTCACCAGGCGAAGCAGTCGCTCGGAATCCCGGTGATTGGAAGCATTAACGGCATTTCATCAGGTGGCTGGATCGACTATGCCAGGAAAATGGAACAAGCTGGCGCAGACGCAATCGAGCTCAACATTTACTACATTCCCACAGATCCCCGCTTGGCAAGCCAGGAGGTCGAGGACCGGTATGTGAGTGTGCTGCACGCGGTCAAGCGCGCTGTGAAGATCCCCGTGGCCGTAAAACTGAGTCCGTATTTCAGTTCGTTCGCGCATGTTGCAGTCCGTCTCGACGAGGCCGGGGCCAACGGCCTCGTTCTTTTCAATCGGTTCTATCAGCCGGATATCGATCTCGAGGAACTGGAAGTGAAACCCAACGTCATTCTGGGCACTTCCGATGCAACCCGTTTGCCTCTGCGCTGGATTGCAATCCTTCACGGGATGGTCAAGACCAGCCTGGCAGCCACCAGTGGTATCCACAGCGCCGAGGATGTGATCAAGATGATCATGGTCGGCGCCGATGTGACAATGATGTGCTCCGCGTTGCTGAAACATGGACCCGGCCACATCACCAGCGTCCTGGAAGGTGTCAACAAATGGATGGTCGAGCACGAGTATCTCTCGGTTGAACAGATGAAGGGGAGCATGAGTCAGGCCTCAGTTGTAGATCCCTCGGCGTTCGAGCGGGCCCAGTATATGAAAGCGCTAAACCGATTCAGATAGGCCGGAGAATTTCCACCGAGGAACCGTCATGCCTCGAAGCATCAGAGTGCCCTCCCGGAAGAAGGAGTCCCGCGACGCGACGTTTCGCAAGCTCCGTTCAACGTTGAAGGATATCGCAGGGACGTCTCCGGCGATGTCGTTCACTGAAGGAGAGCGGTACGTGTGTGCGGTTTGTGATCTCCCATTGAAGCTGTGTCTATCGGATCCTACGAAGCAATGTGCCAGCATGATCCTCGAAGGCACGGAGCTTCGGCTTCTCCTCCGGGCTGCACGTGATGTCTCCCAGTGCGTGTCGTGTGGCACTGTCATCTCTGCGAAGGTCTTGAGCAAGAACCCTTTGGCGGAATTGTGTTCATCGTGTCAAGATGCATCCCGCAAGTCAAAAACCACGAAGCGTTCGAAAGGAGTTCATTCATGATACGTAAGCAAGACGCGCTTGATTACCACTCCCAGGGCAGGCGCGGGAAGATCGAGGTGGTTACCACGAAGGCTTGTCAAACGCAGCGTGACCTATCGCTCGCTTATACCCCGGGGGTTGCAGAACCATGTCGGGAAATCGAGGCGAACGCAGACGACGCGTACCTGTACACTGCAAAGGGCAATCTTGTCGCTGTCGTGTCAAACGGGACAGCGGTTCTTGGCCTCGGTGACATCGGAGCGCTTGCCGGGAAACCGGTGATGGAAGGGAAGGGCGTCCTGTTCAAGAGGTTTGCCGACATCGATGTGTTTGATATCGAACTGGATTCCCATGACCCTGACGATATCATCAAAGCGGTCAAGATGCTGGAGCCCACGTTCGGTGGCATCAATCTCGAAGACATCAAGGCGCCGGAATGCTTTTATATCGAAGAGGAGTTGAAGAAGTTGATGAACATTCCGGTCTTTCACGATGACCAGCATGGGACAGCAATCATCAGCGGTGCAGCTCTGGTCAACGCACTTGAGCTTGTGGGAAAGAAGATTGAGAAAGCAAAGGTGGTGTTCAGCGGTGCCGGAGCCTCAGGGATCGCATGCGCGAAGATGTATGAGCAGCTTGGGGTGAGTCACAAGAACATCATCCTTGTCGACACGAAAGGGGTCGTCTACAAGGGACGCAAGGATGGGATGAACGCATACAAGGAGTATTTCGCTATCGATACGGAGGCTCGCACCCTCGCGGATGCGATGAAGGGGGCAGACGTCTTCTGTGGGGTGTCGGCCAAGGGAATTGTGTCGAAGGAGATGGTTAGGTCGATGGCTGACAAGCCAATTGTCTTTGCCATGGCGAATCCTGATCCGGAGATCACGTACGAAGACGCGACCAGTGTTCGCGACGACCTGGTTATGGCCACCGGTCGTTCTGACTATCCGAATCAAGTGAACAACGTGCTGGGCTTTCCGTTCATCTTCCGGGGCGCGTTGGACTGTCGGGCGCGCATGATCAACGACGAGATGAAGATCGCAGCGTCTCGTGCCCTCGCAGAGCTCTCGAAGGAGGATGTGCCCGATTCGGTGATTCGTGCGTACGGCGGGAAGAAGATCGAGTTCGGCAGAGAATACATCATCCCCAAGCCGTTCGATCCCAGGGTTCTCATCTGGGAAGCAACGGCGGTTGCCAAGGCAGCGATGGGATCGGGAGTTGCCCGAGTGCCAATAAAGGATTTTGAGGCTTATCGTGATGCGCTCGAGGCTCGACTGGGCAAATCTCGAGAGGTGATGCGGTCCTTCGTCCACAAAGCTCAGGCAGAGCCGAAGAGGATCGTATTCCCTGAGGGGGAAGAGGAGAAGATTTTGCGAGCAGCGCAGCTCCTGATCGATGAGAAAATCGCCAAGCCGATCCTGCTCGGAAGCAGGACGCTCATCGAGCAACGAATCACGGACCTCGGACTAGACCTCACGGGCGCCGAGGTTATTAGTCCCGGGAAGTCTACCCAGTTTGATGAGTACGTCAGCGCGTACTATACCATGCGTCAGCGAAGAGGGCTGACCCGTTTTGATGCCGAGCGTCAACTGAAGACTCACAATGTGTACGGAATGATGATGGTAGAGATGGATGATGCAGACGGGCTGGTTTCGGGTCTCACGGCCCACTATCCGGCTACGGTGAAGCCCGCGCTGCAAATCATCGGGAAGCGGGAAGGCGTGCGGAAGATCGCCGGCCTCTATATGCTGGTTTTCAAGAATCAGACGATCTTTGTTGCCGATGCGACGGTAAATATCGAGCCGACGGCGGAGGACCTCGCCGAAATTGCGCTGCTTGCGGCAGAGAAGGTCCGACAGCTGGACATCGAGCCGAGCGTCGCGATGCTCTCCTTCAGCAACTTCGGCGGCACGAAGCACCCGTTAACGGACAAGGTTCGGCATGCGACAGAACTGGTCAAGAAACGCGCGCCAGGACTGATGATCGACGGCGAGATGCAGGCCGACACGGCTATCGTTCCGGAAATCATATCTGAGTTGTATCCATTCAGCTCCCTGAAAACGCCGGCGAACACTCTGATCTGCCCTGATCTGACTTCGGCGAACATCGCCTACAAGCTTCTGGCACGACTGGGAGGTGCTGTGGCTATCGGACCGATTCTGATGGGCATTCGAAGACCTGTCTACCTGTTGATACCGGGCTCGGACGTGTCGGATATTGTCAACATTACAGCGATGGCGGTTTTTGAGGCCCAGTACCAAGGTCGCTCGGGACCGAAGGGTGGTCAAATCGTTGACCGATTCCGTGCCTCGCGCTCCGGTGCAGCGGCACGTTGATGTGACTGAGTAGGAAAGGTAATCTTCCAATCAATCTCAATCGACTCAGGATGGAATGATTATCGCAAACGTCCGTCTCAGGAAATGAACGGGCATTAGGAACGACCCACATTTCAAGGAGGGATTCACAGCAATGAAAGCGTACACACAAATCCTCGCATCTGTCCTTATTCTCCTGATGCTCCTCTCCTTCGGATTCATGACAGGATGCAAGAAGAAAGATGAGGTCAAAGAGGAACAACCTATCACCATCGACAATTTGCAGACGGCGTACGGGGCGGAGGTGAAGCGAGCAACCTGGTATGATCTCTTTGCCAAACAGGCTGCCAGTGAACGCCTGACCAATCTTGCAGTTCTCTTTCGCGCGATCGGCCGATCGGAGCAGATTCATGCTGACAAACTTGCGAGTCTCCTCAGGAGCAAGGGATATGAAACCAGAGCGCCGATCATCGACTCCATCGCTCCTGGGAAGGCTATCCAGTACCTGCGGGGAGCGGTAAGCCTCGAAAGCCAGGAAGTCGAGTCCATGTATCCGAACATCATCGCCGTTGCGGAGTTGGAGAAATTCGCGGATGTCGCGGCGGAATTGAGGCAGATCCAAAAGGGCGACAGCCGGCATTTCGAGATATTCAAGGAGATCTTTGAACGCGAAGGTAAGATCCCGAAGGCTGATTATTCCGTGTGCACGGTCTGCGGCTATCTCATAACCTCCGCTTCAACGGCCACTTGCCCGGTCTGCAACGCAAAGAAGGATAAGTTCGAGCGGATCCAGTGACGCTATGCAAATCAAGACGAAGTCCCTGCCGCCGATCGCTGACTCGCTGATTAAACTCTTGTCGGTCGACGTATGTCAACAACCACGCCTTTGAGAATAGAACTCAGTGCTATTGACGGAATCATCAGTTCGCTGAGGCAACAACATTATACGGTCGTAGGTCCTACAGTTCGCGGCGCGTCCATTGTGCTCGACGAAATCAGTTCAACCTCAGACCTCCCTGTCGGTTGGATGTGCGAGCAAGCGCCCGCGCGATACCGCCTCATCAAGCTCCCGGTCGATTCCCTTTTCGCCCATACGGTCGGCCCTCATTCCTGGAAGCAATACCTCTTTCCGCCGATCTTGCGACTATTTTCGGCGAATCGGAACGACGGTGAAATCCGCATTGGCGATGGGCTTCCCGGCTCAGATGTCCCCGGTGCGGGAGACGCAGTGCGGCCCTACGCGTTTCTCGGTGTCCGCTCTTGTGATCTCCACGCCATTCTCATACAGGACAAGATCTTTGGAGGCGGGCCATACCAAGATGCGTACTACAGGCGTGTCAGGGAACAGACATGGATCATAGCGGTGAACTGCACTTTGGCCAGCGCCACCTGCTTCTGTGCGTCCACAAAAACCGGTCCGAAAGCTTCTTCCGGGTACGACCTTGCCCTCACGGAAGTGATCACCGAGCAAGATCACTATTTCATCGTCGAGGTCGGTACCGAACGGGGCCTGAAACTGCTGGAAGGCCTGAATCATCGTCCTGCCAATGAATCTGAGACAGCGAGAGCCGCGGAATTGGTCGAGGGTACGGCAAGTCAAATGGCCCGTTCCCTGGAGACTGAGAACATACGCGAGGTTCTCTACCAAAGCGCCGATCATACTCGTTGGGAGGCCGTAGCGAAGCGATGCCTCACGTGTGCAAACTGCACGATGGTCTGTCCGACGTGTTTCTGCGCGACAGTGGAGGATACCGTGGACCTGACCGGGATGCGTGCGGAGCGGTTACGGAAATGGGACTCGTGCTTCAACATGGACTTCTCTTATATTCACGGAGGCAGCGTTCGGTCGTCTGTGAAAGCCCGCTATCGACATTGGCTTACACACAAACTTGCATCCTGGATCGATCAATTCGGGACCCTCGGTTGTGTCGGCTGCGGACGATGCATAACCTGGTGTCCTGTAGGCATTGATATTACTGAAGAGTATCGGGCAATCCGCGACACGACGTTGACAAATCTTGTACCCAGCTCCACAGAGGAGGTTGAAAATGGAAACGCTTGAACGCATCCTTGCCGAGCATCCGTTCTTCAAGGATCTCAGTGACCCGTACTTGAAACTCGTGACGGGCTGCGCGTCGAACGTTCGGTTTGAGCCGGACAAATTCATTTTCCGAGAAGGTGAGGAGGCGGACCAGTTCTATCTGATCCGTCAGGGGCGGGTGGCTCTTCAGGTTTTCTTACCAGACCGCGGGTCGATCACGGTGGAGACCCTTGAGGAAGGAGATATCCTTGGTTGGTCGTGGCTCATTCCTCCGTATCACTGGCATTTTGATGCGCGTGCTCTTGAACTGACGCGAGCCATCGCGCTGGACGGAAGGTGCCTCCGGAACAAGTGCGAAGAAGATCGCAGTCTGGGTTACGAGCTCCTGAAGCGCTTCGCACATATTATGGAAGATCGACTGTCATCAACACGATTACAGCTGCTTGATCTCTATGGTGTCCGCTCCTGATGTCCACGGAAAATCTGCTGACAGCGTTGTGAATCCGATGCTGCCTGCGCTGTACACAATTCAACGGGTGAAGCGGGAGACCGATGATACCTTCACACTCGAGTTGGTCCCGGAATCGGATCGCCACAAGATCTCCTTTCTGCCAGGCCAATTCATCATGGTGTACGTCTTCGGGGTCGGGGAAGTTCCCCTCTCCATCAGCGGTGATGCAGCCGGTACGGTGCTCGTGCACACGATACGTGCTGTAGGGATTGTGACGAGGGTGATGAGTCGGTTGCGGCGGGGTGACAAGGTTGGGATCCGCGGACCCTTTGGTACCGCATGGCCTGTTCAAGAAGCTCAGGGACATGATGTGGTCCTCATTGCCGGGGGGATCGGCTTGCCGCCGCTGCGACCCGTGCTTTACCATGTGCTGTCGCGTCGTGAGGAGTTCGGGAAAGTCGTCCTTCTGTACGGCACGAGGACACCATCCGATATCCTGTTCCGGGACGAGCTTGAACAGTGGCGCGCGCGGTTTGATCTAGAAGTGCACGTGACGGTGGATCGTGCACAAAGCGGCTGGCGTGGTAACGTTGGTGTGGTGACCACGCTGATCCACAAGTCGTCGTTTGATCCGCAAAAAACGATCGCCATGGTGTGCGGCCCGGAAGCCATGATGCGTTTCTCCGCCCTCGAGCTCCAGCGGCGGGGGGTCTCAACGAACTCGATCTACCTCTCCATGGAGCGGAACATGAAGTGCGCGATCGGACTGTGCGGGCACTGCCAGTTCGGTCCATTGTTTGTTTGCAAGGACGGGCCCGTGTTCCGTTATAGCCACATCAAAGATCTCTTGGTGAAGTGGGAGATTTGATTCTCCGTTCGTGTGATAGGATTTAGACGATGAAGAAAGAGAAGAAGCCGAAACTCGCTGTCTGGAAGTTTTCTTCGTGCGACGGGTGTCAATTGAGCCTCCTCGACTGCGAGGATGAGCTTCTCACGATTGCCGACCGCATCGAGATCGCAAATTTCCGGGAAGCCTCTCGTCAGGTTCTTCGCGGTCCCTATGATATCTCGCTGGTAGAGGGATCCATTACAACCCCACATGATGCGGAACGGATCCATCAGGTGCGACGTGCATCCAAATTCCTTGTCACGATCGGAGCGTGTGCAACTGCCGGCGGCATCCAGGCACTCAGGAACTTCAAGGACGTTAAGGAATTTGTCTCCCTGGTGTACGCGACACCTTCCTATATCGAAACGCTGAACAAGTCGACCCCCATTGCCGATCACGTCTTTGTCGACTTCGAGCTCCGCGGATGCCCGATCAGCAAGACGCAGTTGATCGATGTGTTGGGCGCGCTTCTCGTTGGACGGAAGCCGACAACGCCGACTTACAGCGTATGCGTGGAGTGCAAGCAGCGCGGGATTGTTTGCGGGTTGGTGGCGTTTGGCCCCCCTTGCATGGGCCCTGTGACGCAGGCCGGGTGCAATGCGCTTTGCCCATCATACCATCGCGGGTGTTATGGATGCTTTGGTCCAAAGGAGACGCCCAATACCTCCGCACTGGCCTCATACTGGAGGGGTCTGGGCATGAAGAACGATGAGCTGTTGCGTCTCCACCGCAGCTACAATGCATACGCCGAGCCGTTCCGAAAAGAGAGCGAAGCCCATGAGAAATAGAACGGTGAAGGTCGACTACCTGGCGCGGGTGGAGGGGGAGGGGGGAATCCTGGTGAAAATCAAGGAGAAGTCGATCACCGACGTTCAGTTCAATATCTTCGAGCCGCCCCGGTTCTTTGAAGCGTTTCTGCGCGGACGGCACTACACGGAGGCGCCCGACATTACCGCGCGTATCTGCGGCATCTGTCCGATTGCCTATCAGATGAGCGCCATTCACGCGATGGAGCACGCGTTCGGTGTGACGGTCGATGGCCAACTGCGCGCCCTCCGCCGGCTTGTGTATTGTGGTGAATGGATCGAAAGCCATGCGTTGCACGTCTCGATGCTTCACGCCCCGGATTTCCTGGGATATCAGGATGTCATTCAAATGGCGAAGGACCATCCTGAGACAGTGAAGCAGGCCCTTCAGCTCAAGAAGACCGGTAACGAGCTTGTGGCGCTGCTCGGAGGCAGGGAAATCCACCCTATTAACCTCCGTGTCGGAGGGTTCCACCGAGTCCCGACACACCGGGAGCTCAAGCTCCTGGCGGATCGCTTGAATCGGGCGAGAGAAGCCGCCCTGAACATGGTCCGGTGGACCGCTACCTTCCCCTTCCCGGATTTCGAGAGGGACTACGAGTTTGTCGGTCTGCGGCACGAGGCTGAGTATCCGTTCAATGAAGGCAGGTTGGTCTCCAGCAAGGGGCTGAACATCGCGGTGAGCGAATACGAAAACCACTTCGTTGAGGAACATGTCGAGCACTCCAACGCACTGCATTGCGTGCTACGCGAACGGGGGCCGTACTTCGTGGGTCCGCTTGCCCGCTATAACCTGAACTTTGACCGCCTGACACCGACAGCCCAGGAGGTCGCGCGTGCTGCCGGGATAGCACCACCGTGCAACAATCCGTTCAAGAGCATCATCGTGCGTAGCGTGGAGATGGTCTACGCCTGCGAAGAGGCGCTCCGCATCATCAACGAGTATGAGCCACCGGCGCGATCCATGGTGGAGCTTAATCCCCGCTCCGGGGTCGGTTGCGGATGCACGGAGGCCCCAAGGGGAATCCTCTACCATCGCTACCGGGTGAACGAGAAAGGGATCATCACGGATGCGAGAATCGTTGCTCCGACGTCGCAAAACCAGAAAACCATGGAGCTCGACCTCCGGCATTTCGTCCCGGACCGTCTCGACATTCCGCACGAAAGGCTCACGTGGCAATGTGAACAGGTGATCCGAAACTACGATCCGTGCATTTCATGCGCCACCCACTTCCTGCGCCTGGACTTCGACGGCACCTGAGATGAGTATGGTCTTCACAGCACCGTCATGAATCGGATCGACTATGCGGTTGCCGAGGACTTGCATGTCTTGAAGAGGATGTGGTACCACATTGATAAGGAGGTAGCGTATGGCGAAGATGACAGATCTCTTGCGATACTTGAACAGCAACAAGATTGAGTATCAGGTGCTGGAACACGACCCAGCCTTCTCCGCGCACGATGTGGCGATTGCAACGCACGTGCCCGAAAGCGAGATGGCGAAGGCCGTCGTGATTCGAATCGACGAACGTTTTTGGATGACCGTTCTCCGGTCTGACCAAAGAATCAACCAGCAGCTCGTCAAGCGAGCATTCGCAGCAAAGCACGTTCATCTCGCGCATGAAGAGGATCTGGGAACGTTGTTTCCGGATTGTCAGATTGGTGCAATGCCGCCGTTCGGGAACCTCTACGGACTCCCCGTGCTGGTGGACGAGTCCCTCGCGCAAGATGAAGAGATTACCTTCAACGCGTGTACCCATACAAAATCCATTCGAATGAAATACCAGGATTTTCGACGTCTTGTACGACCTGTCGTTGCCGGTTTTGCTGAATCCCCCCATCCTGCAGAGGATCGCGAACTTTAAGGAGGTCATGACGATGCCCCTGTACGAATATCACTGCCTTGACTGCGACAAGATCTTCTCCATCCAACTGAGCATCGAGGAACACGACAAGAGCGAAGCCCCGGCGTGCCCCCATTGCGGCAGCAAAAAGGTGAAGCAGCACTTCTCAAGTGTCTCCGTCGTAACATCCAAGAAGAGCTAAAAACTGACCGCTTCGGTTTAGCCCTGAGGGGAAAGCTTCGGAGAGGGGAGTCCGCTATTATGGCATTCCAAGTCGCACTCATAGGTGTGGGAAATGAAGAACGCGGTGACGACGGCGTTGGGCTGCTTGTGTTGAGGACGCTTCGGGCTTCGCTCGAAGGCCGGCTCCGCCTGCTCGAACTCGGTGGAAGGGTGGACCGGTTGCTTGAAGCTCTTGACGGATGCGAAGTTGCTATCATTGTTGATGCAGTTCAATCGGGAGCACCTGCTGGAGTAATCCACAGGTTTGAATATGTGAACGGCTCGCTCCCCACCAATGGACTCCGTGGATCCACGCATACGATGAGCGTTGGAGACGCCCTTGAACTTGCCTGGATCTTGAAGAAACTGCCCTCCCACATTCTCGTCTACGGCATCGAAGGCCGCGCTTTTGACCTGGGCGACCCGATGACGCCGGAAGTACGTAGTGCTGCTCAAGAAGTGTGTCAGAGAATCCTCGAGGATGTGGGTAGACTTGAGGATAGAACAATCGGTCCTTGCCCATCGGCGAGGCAAGCTCTCTGAATGAGCTCGGCCTGCCGGATTACCCGGTCGGTTGTCGTGGTTGAATGGATTGTTAGCGTCTCAACCCGCCGCGTTACGCTTTTGTCGATGTCGTGAAGACGGCGTCAGACGGTCATTCCGGGCTGCAGTTAGAGCGCAATTCGCCAAGCAGTTTGTTCACCCTCCAGTGAAGCAGACCATTCTCCTCACCGGGAAAGGAGGTCACGATGAAACTCCCCTTCCGCGGTACTTTGGCCGTCCTCTATCTGCTTTGCAGCTCCTCAGGCTTCGGAAGGCAGCAGGACGCAGGCGGTAGCCCGGCTCGCATGAGCGAAGAGACGGCGGCCTGCGTCGAATGCCACAAGAGCATCACGCCAGGAATCGTTGAGGATTGGCTGACGAGCAGGCACGCTCGGGTCACGCCATCCCTGGCGTCAAGCAAAGCGGAGCTGGAACGGCGTGTCTCGAGTACTGATATCCCGGCCAGTCTGCGTGAGATCGGCGTCGGCTGCTACGAGTGTCACAGTCGGAACGCAAACGACCATAAGGACAACTTTGACCACTTTGGATATCAGATTAATGTGATCGTTTCGCCACGTGATTGCAGCACATGTCATGCGCTTGAAGCAATGCAATACTCGGAGAGCAAGAAGGCACACGCGCTCGGCAATCTGCGACAGAATCCCATCTACCATCTGCTTCTCGAAACGATAACGGGCATGAAAGTGGTGGATGGTCAGAATGTCAGCCGACGACCGGCTTCCGAGAACACGAAGCTGGAGACGTGCTACGCGTGTCACGGTACCCACGTCGACGCTCTCGGCTTAAGGACCGTCTCGACGAGTGTCGGCGAGATCGAAGTGCCGGATCTCACCAACTGGCCTAACCAGGGTGTCGGGAGGAGAAATCCCGATGGCAGTTACGGCGCCTGCACAGCTTGTCATCCCCGTCATAGCTTTTCGATTGAAATTGCCCGTAAGCCGTACACGTGTGCACAGTGTCACCTTGAACCCGACGTTCCGGCTTGGGAAGTGTACCGTGAGAGCAAGCACGGCAATATTATGCTCTCGAAGCAACACGACCAGAACTGGGACGCGGTTCCCTGGAAAGTCGGTAAGGACTTTCGAACGCCGTCATGCGCCACTTGTCACAACAGCCTCGTGACAAACGCAGACGGTGAGGTGATCGTCTCTCGGTCACACGACTTTGGCGCTCGGCTTTGGGTGCGGATCTTTGGATTGATCTATTCTCATCCTCAGCCGAAGAGTGGAGCCACGTCTATCATCAAAAACAAGGATGGATTACCCCTCCCGACCACGTTTTCGGGCGTGCAGGCGTCCGAGTATTTGATCGACAAAGAGGAGCAACAGAGACGGCAGATGGAGATGAAGAAGGTGTGCCAGTCGTGCCACAGCACAAGCTGGAGCGAGCGGCACTTTGTGAAGCTCGCCCAAACGATTGCTGAAGTGGACTCGATGGTCATTGCCTCAACGAAGCTGATGCTTGACGGCTGGAAAAGGAAGCTGGCTAATAACGCGAATCCGTTCGATGAGGCATTGGAGCAGAAGTGGGTACGTCAGTGGCTCTTGTACGCGAATTCGATCCGTTATGGGTCAGCGATGGGCGGACCCGACTATGCGACGTTCAAGAACGGTTGGTATGAGTTGACACGCAACCTGGAAGAAATGCGCGATTATCTTCGACGGTAGTATCTGTGGTCGCGATCAAAATGCGCCCTTTCTACGACCTCAGCGCGAGTATCCTAACGGTCTCCTGAGCTCTGATGGCCGCGAGATGCCGAATCCGAGAATAGGGATTGCGGCGCAGTTATCATTTTTGTACCATTGGCGTATACCTTCCAGCCTCGAAGGCGTCTATGAGCAGCAATTTCACTCACACCGTTTTGGGGAGGACCGGCATCCGCGTGCATCGGCTGGGGCTCTCCGCCACCTACCGGCCTGGCAAGCGTGCGATCTACCGGGCGATAGATGAAGGGGCCAATTTCTTCTTCGCGTTTGGCGTCGACACCCAAATGAGGAGCGTGCTCCGTGACGTTTTCAGATCCAGG